>WAMS01000116.1 GCA_015522195.1 Geoglobus sp.
ACAATCAGAGATAGAGATACAACCACACAGGTTAGAGTTGGAAAAACAGAGCTTGTAGAGGTTCTTGTAGAGTTGTTGAATTCGGAGAAAAGCATTACTGAATTTGGGGAAATTTTCAGGAGTTAACCTTCAAACTCCAAGTTTTTATTTTCAACACTGTGGAACGTCTTTCCACAAAGTTCAGCTATCCTGTTAAATTCCGGTCAGTGTCTGTTAGACGGGTATGCCTGTAAAAAAGGAATCATAATCAGTTCAGCTGGTAACAAAATAGAAAATGCAGCAATCATCGTCCAAGTTTTCCACCATCCATGTCAATATAATAAAAAACGGTAATTATGCACTGGCTGGACTAAATTCGACATTGAAGTTCCGGATTTCTGATCAGATACTGCAGAAAAGAACATCGGAACAGATTGAGATTAATCACAGCTTTTCAATCTTTCAGCAGCTTAATAATCTCAGCGATCTCTCTCAATAGTCCAACAAGTTCTTTTATTTCGTGAATGTTATCTGAACTTGCTGCCTTGGTTGCAATTTTATTAAAAAGAAGTTCCAATTTGTCTGATGGATATCTCTGGCTCTCAAATTTTTGAAGAACTGGAAGTTCTGCGGACTCTTCTGGCTGGTCTGGAATATCATCAACAGACTCCACAATCATTTTTCCATCTTTTTCAGTAATGTTGTATCTTTTTCCACAGTGCGGGCAGAAGATATTGCCATCCATATCAAAAACAGGAGTTTCACAGTTCTGGCAGTGGAAGCCGAGCATTTTTCCTCCCTTCAGTAACAGATGAACAGCATCCGAAATTTTTTTATCTTCAACCATATCACGAGACTTACATTCCTGTATTTAATTTTGATTCAGGAGGTGGTATGTTTGAGTGAAGCACTGAACGATGTGTTTGAGATTCTGGAGAGGATAATACATGACGATACTGTTCCAAGAAACGTCAGAAGAACAGCAGGTGAGATTAAGGAAGAGCTTCTTCAGGGTGGAGACATTCCTCTGAAAGCCGCTACAGCCATTTCAACATTGGAAGACCTGTCATCAGACCCCAATCTACCTATGCATGTCAGAACGATGATATGGAATCTCGTAAGCAATCTGGAAAGACTTTCTGTTCAATGAATGTTTCTCAGTTCGATTAGGGGATCAATACAAAAAGCTTAAGGACATTTTTTACGAGAAAATTCATGGAAAGACAGTTTGTTAGGGGATTCATCGACGGTGCACTTTCTGTACTTGGTGTTGTTATTGGAGCTTCTGCAGGGCAGATTGACATAATAATTTCTGCCGGAATAGGTGGCGGGGTGGCCAATGGAATTTCAAACGTTTTTGGTGCATTTACTGCAGAGAGAGTTCAGGAAGAAAGGGAATTTCAGAAAATTGAGAAATCGATGTTGGTGGAGTTGAGAGAAACCGAGCTCTATAAGACTGTCAGAAGGAGAGTCATGATACGGGGTTTGGTTGATGGCATCTCAACAGTTATTGGAAGCATCGTTCCAGTCCTTCCTTTCATTTTAGCATTTATCATAGGATTTTCAGCCTATCTTGCTCTTGCCATGTCAGTGTCATTCACAGCAATCTCTCTTGGGATTATCGGGATATATTTCGGGAGAATCTCCAAAGAAAATATTATAGTATCCTCTTCCAAAATGGTTTTAATGGGTATTGTAACCGCTATAATTTCCTTTGGAATTGAGAGGGGAATTCATCATTTTATAAGCTGATTTTATTGTTTTTCTTCGAGTTCTGCTGGCTTGTAATGCTTGTAAAGCTTGTCTATGAAGACATCGAAGTCAATCCTTTCAAGAATGCTCCAGTCAAATGGCTCAGCCTCTCTCTCCTCAATGTAGAGTGAGTGTGTGGGGCAAACAGCAATGCAGGAGCCAAAACCATCACATGCCCTCTCATCTATAAGAGCGGCCTTTCCATCAATCATGTCAAGAGCATTGGTTGGGCAGGATTCAACGCACCTCCCACATCCTATACAGGTTTCAGTGTTTACAGCAATAATCATTCGTTTAACCATTCAGAACCCCCTATGAGCTTTTCGTTCTGCTTCGATCATGCTCTCATCAACAACTCCGGTGTACTCTTCAACATCCCCACTGACCCTGACTATAAATCTTTTTGTTTCTTTCTCTCCCTTCTCCCTTTCAACCATCATGTGCAGAGCTTGGCAGCATGGCACTTCCATTGTGTAAATCTCTACTTTTCTGAAATCTCCATCGCTCATCAGTAATTTAATTTTCTCGTATATTCTTTTAGGGTCTTCGAGCATGGGACAACCTATCAGCACTGTCTCGTTGCCGAATCTGTCTGTGAGCTCTTTATCGACAAGAACAGCACAGTCTGCAGCTATCACTATCTTCTCATCTCTCATAAAATCTGCCTTTGGATGCACTAACAGCAATTTAACCGGCCACTGTCTCATAGACTGGGTTTTAAACCTCTCTTTGGATATATGTTATCCCTAAGTTCTTAGGTTAAGTGATTCCTGTCTTAGATCAGAGTGTTTTTTCAGAAGGCTGAAAGGCAGATCTGACAGAGAGCCATATGTATCGGATTCCATGCCAGTTCGGCAGTCATACCCCACCTGTGACAGATTTTCTGATGAATGTAAAGTTCCATAGGAAACAAAGGGGTGGGTGTTATTATTGTAAGATGCGGGCGAAGAACTCAGGAGTGCTGAGCTGTGCTGGTTTTTTAATAAACAGCTATTCAAAATGCTGAATTGCCATAGACATCAAATTTGGTTAACGTTCAATTAGAAAAAGGGACATTAGTTGCAGTTCAGGAATGAAGCAAAGTGAAAATCTGCTGTGATGAGTTCCACAGGAAATGATGGGGTAGGTGTGGGTGAAGTGCACAGTACTGTTCTGGATGACAAAAGAGAGGCAGGATTTATAAGGCAAGATTCTGGAAGTTTAGTGTGGAGACAAGGCTTAAGGTACAGGTCTCACCTGGATCGAAAAAAAGTGAGATAGAGGGCTTTGATCCGTGGAAAAATGCACTCATCGTTAAAGTAAGATCACCGCCTGAGGGTGGAAAAGCAAACAGAGAGCTGATTGAGCTACTCTCGGAGTTTTTTTCTGCGGAGGTTGAGATAGTTTCCGGACTGAAATCCAGAAAGAAGACCGTGGTTGTGAGGGGATTGAGTAAGGAGGATGTTTATGATCGAGCGAAAAAAGCTTGAAAGACTCCTTGTACTGATTGAAGAGCTTAAAAGACATACGGAAAAAGGGGGCATCATCATAGTGGAGGGAAGAAGGGATGTGATTGCCCTCAGAAGTCTGGGGATTGAGGGTGAGATGATCATGGCCTCAGTCTTACCTGATTATGAGATATTCAGACTATGTCATGGAAAAAGACCTATAATCCTGTCTGACTGGGATTCCAAGGGCAGAGAAATAGAGGCAAAGTTGAAGAACCTTCTCAGAGATGCAAATACCGCAATATGGAGGGAAATTTCCGGAATAACCGGCAGGTACATCCACTCGGTCGAAGAGCTTCCGGAATTCATCAGAAAGGCGCGTGAATTTTACAGAATGCCGGTGTAACGTCAGGTATTTATTGATGTCTGCGCTATTACATCAGTGGATCTGGTATACTACGGGTTGTGTTGTGGGGTTGAATGTCAGTTTCCCTCCGGGAGAGGAGAGGTAATTTTGAGGGAAGAGGATAGAACGAGAGCATACTCTGACCCGCTTTCGCTCCCTTGAGAGAGTGGGGGGTTCACATGACAGAAACGGAAGAGGACATAATCAGGACAGGAATGGAGGAGATTAAACGAACTTCAGAAGTTTTCGGGGATGATGCAGGGGCCTTCAGACTGGAAGGGCGGTGGGTGGTAATCACAAATGACATGTTCGTCCAGTCTACGGACATGATCCCGGAAATGAATTTCCAGGATGCCGGATTCAAGGCGGTTACAGCGAACGTGAGTGATCTTGTTGCAATGGGATCAAAGCCGGCTTACTTTGGCTTCTCCATTGGCCTTCCGGAAAGTGATGCTGACAGAGCCAGATTGTGCTTCAGGGGAATCTCTGAAGCCATGGATTTTTACGGAATGAAACTTATTTCGGCCGATACAAACTCTGCAAACGAACTTATAATTGATGGAATTGCAGTGGGCATGGCTGAAAAACTCCTTTTGAGAAAGAATGCTAAAGTAGGGGAGGTCGTATGTGTTACAGGGGATCTCGGCAGATCATTGTCGGCTCTTCTCATCTCGCTCAAGGGGCTGGAAGCTGACGAGAAAATGAAAAAAAAGCTCTTCGAAAAAATTCTGAAGCCAAGGGCGAGGATCGAGGTTGTTGATGGGCTGTCAAAAATTAGTAACTGTGCCATTGACGTCAGTGACGGACTCGCTAAGGAGCTGAGGGCCATATCAAAAGCGAGTGGATGCAGAATTGTTGTGGACGTTGAGAACATTCCTGTATCTGAGGAGGTTCGGGAATTCTGCGAGCTGAACTCTCTTGATCCGGCTGAAATTGCCATGAATTCCGGTGAGGAATATGAAATCGTTTTTACAACCAGCAAAGACGCTCTTGATGGTGTAGAATTTGATTTCACAGTTATTGGTGAGGTTACCAAGGGTGAGGGAGTCTGGATGAGGACAGATTCAGAATTGAAGAGAATAAGAGATCTTTCCTGGAGACATTTCTCAGATAAATGGGTTATCTGAGAAACTGGACATTCTTTGACTTTTGTAAACTGTTATGAAGCTTCTCCACCTCATTTTCACCTTCATTTTCATCCCTTACAGCTATTGCCCCTGAGGTCAAGTTTCAATCAGAGGTGATGTGAGATGAGAAAGAGCCTGGTGTTTGGAGTTGTTGCA
>WAMS01000117.1 GCA_015522195.1 Geoglobus sp.
CTTCTATTGTATCCATGATATCCTCTTTTTTTCTGGAGCCTAAAATTATGGGTGGTAGCATTCCATACACCCTAAAAAGACTCTCTCCCCCCTCTTCCCAGCAATTGCTGATGAATACCTTTCCACTGAATTTTTCAGGTCTATCTTTTTTTGAACCAAATAATTGTTCTGCAAAGTCTTTACCATATTCAGCTTTAAACTTATTTCGCATTGCATATTTCAAAATGAAACCAATATTCGTATTATGCAATTCGTCGAGTAATCTAAAATCAATTTTGAAGACATGTTTCAAATTCGGAAGTTTTGAGAGTGTTAGTCTTGTTTCTTCATCACATTTCCATTTTTTGCAGTATCGTTCAATAAAAGCTAAAGTTTTGTCAATATTAACATTGAAGGGTTCCAAAACCTTCACAACACCAAACCCATAGCTGTTATGCGATCCTAATGCCCCAAACTCCTGAATTGTTTTGAGGGTGAGATAGATTATATTCACAATAATGGGGTCACTTGCTGTTACATTCAGGAATATTCCTTTATTGGTTCCCTCTTTAATCACTCTTGGATTGACACTTCCCAACGTTTGATCTAACCACCATCTAATATTCCGAGCAAGTGGAGAATAGCTACATTTTAAACCATCAGTTGCCAGACTTAGATTTATACTTTGATATGAATTTTCATCGATTTCAAGCCTAAATCTTCTACTCCACCCGGTAGTCCCGAAAACATAACAGACGGGGCATACCGATTCTTCTGCCTTTGTACCTTTTTTGTATTCCTCCACATTAAGCTCGCATTTATTTGGCTCTTTTAATTCTCCAACAGAATCACAGGCATTTCCACCAAATCCTCTCACAATCGCCTCAAACCACCACCTTAACGAACCTATGATGGATGTTTCTCTCAGCTTTGTGCTTTCCCGATTGATGTCCCCAGTCCATATTGGCGTTAGTGTTCTTATCTTAATTCTCACTTAAAACACCTCTACAGATTAGAATCTCAGGCCAAATTTTCAAATCTAAATTAGATTACATACACCAAATATATTCTTTTCTATTCTTTAAATACCTGAAAATACAGGTACAGACAAATGATGAAATTTGAGATAATTTACCCAGAAACAAAATCTGAAACTTCTGGAGATAGTTTTTGGATCTTTATACCTCTGTTTTAATTTGACATTATCGAGGTAAAGAATCTCTCAAAGCAATGCAGTTTATAAAAACTTTTTCAGAGAGTATCCTAAATTCAGGCAAATCTCAATCCAAACCTTCTCAATCTTTTGTAATCCTTCAAATATCCCATCAAAAGCTGCATACCCTTAACAATGGCAATTGCAGCGATAAGAATGTCTCCAGCATCCAGCATATCCCCATTTTTTTATCAGGCCCATCTACATTTTCGCAGCCTTTACAATGATCCGGTCATCATAAAGCAGAATGATGAAAGTCTCTTCAAGAATTTCCTTAGCCTTTTCCACGTTATCCATCTATCTGATGAACTCGTGGAGGACAATCTCAGTTATGCAGAGTCGTTTTGATGGCAGATCTAACACGTCCTTAACGTAATCAATCAGAAATCGGTGACTATCAGCATCCTCTCCTCTATCCTTTGCCCTTACATCATCGTACTTCGTAAGTAAAAGTTTTCTCAGCTTGATTTCAACCTTCTCCTTTTCATCTTCAGATAACTCTCCGAAAACTTTCTCAATATCTCTTTGGTCTCTTCTTTACCGTTCAGTTTAATAATCCCCAAGACCACTTAGTATATGCTCCACCTTGTTGTTTATGACATCTCAAATGACTACAGCAGAACCAAGCTTTCAAAACTTCTGGAGAGATTTGGCCTTGCAAGAGTTCAGTATTCGGCATTCAGAGGAGAACTCAACCCGAATGACAGGGATGTTTTGGCGAAGAGAGTGAAAAAGTTTGTTGAGGATGAGAGGGACTGCATATTCATCATTCCTCTCTGCATGAGATGCGCCTCAACTGCAGTTGTGATAAGCAACACGGGAGTTGAGCTTGTGAAGGACAAGAGCATTGAATTCATCTAAACACATAAATCAAAAACCTCACAGTAGTTGCATTTTTTTGATCTGGATGCAGACGGGTATTTCTCACTCTCAATAATCTCCTTAACCTCTCTAATAATTCTCATCAGTGCACGCCTGTCCTCAGGTTCGATTCTGACTTCAATCAGCTTTCTCGTTCCCACAATGTAAATGTACCCCTGTCTCACACTTTTTCCAGAGTTCTCTTCAAGAAGCATGGCGTAGGCTGTCAGCTGCATTTTCCATGAGTAACTGAGAGAATCAAACCTTGACAGCTTCACATCAACTGGATAGATGGCTGAATCAGCATTTATCATGGCATCAAGCAGTCCTTTCAGACCGTGTCTCTGACTTTCAAGATAGATCCCTGTCTCAAACTCTCCACCTATTTTTTCGGCTAATCTTCTCAGGTTTCTCTCCACCTCAGCCTGAGCCTTCTTTCCCTCCTCCATCTTTGGCCTCTGAAGTCTTATTCCAGCCACCTTGATAAAATAGACCTTTCTTGGACAGTAGAGATACTGGACGATGTCGCTGACATCAATCACGCTACCACCTCTGGAAAAACCCCTCGTACTTTCCCTCATTCCTCAAGTAGGAAACAATTTTTCTGGCCTGAAGAAGGATTATGGAAGAATATGTCAGATTTCTGCCACCATACTGGGTCTTGGAATCCAAACGTTCAAGAATCTGACCAAGAAGCAGTTTTCTCGCTCTGTCATTGAGATTGCAGACAAAATTTTTTATCTCACCATCCTCAGGCTTCACCTGCCTGTATGAGATGAGCCTCAAAACCACCCTGTCAACAATCTGCTGTCTGAAGTTTTCCATGAAATCGATTGCAAGAGAGCTCCTCCCAGAGATGTCAACATGGAGAAAACCTGCGTAGGGATCAAGCCCGGCAAGCTCCAGAGCCTTGGTACATTCTGTCAGAAGAATGGAGTAACCATAGTTCAGTATGGCATTCACAATGTCCTTAGCATATCTCGGACTCCCAGTCTCGACTCCCCTTCTGCCGTCAAAGCCATACTCCTCAGGGATCACTTCGGAGAGAGCATCCCAGTATACTTTGGAGGCGTTTCCTTCAATTCCAAGAATTTTCTCCCTCACATCGTCAATTTTCTCTGCTTTAATCCTGTCAATCTCTCTCAAACAGTATTCTATTTCTCTTCTTGCCTCAAGAAGCAATTTTGCAACATCCGGATTTGAATCCTTTCTTGTCTTTGCAAGATTCATGAGCAGAGCCATCTGATTCCTCATTTTGGCTTTCACAAATTCCTTTGAGAGATGAACAGATCTCTCATCATTGTAGGCGTAGTACTGCTCCCTCCTCGTTTTTGCCGTGCCTATTAGCGGATGACTGAGTCTTCCCAGCACCTCTCCCTTTCTGTCAAGAAAAACGATGTCTGATCTGTGTTTCAAAAGATTTTTTATCGCTTCACTGCTCACAGACACCTTTCCTATGACAATAATCTGCTTGACATCTTCAGGTCTGATCTTTCTGATCGTTTTTCCCTTTTCTCTTACCGCAATCATGCCATCTTCAATTCCTATGAATTTTCCGAATCCATCAATAACGAGCCTCATGAGCAAACGCTCCTGAACATGCATGTGTCGCGGCAGTTTTCAGCCCTTCCCGGGTCAGTCTCGTTGAAAACTATCTCCGCCTTTCTGTCCCTCTCCTCAATCCACCAGCTTCTGAGATTGGCGTCAATGTAATGTATGTCCTTAACGACACTCATCCTATCTCCAAAGTTTACCGAAACTATGCATCCAATATCAACGGGAATCTCGTACAGACTCTCAAGGACAAGAGCATATCCGGTTGTGTAAAGCCTGAAATTCGGATTGAAATCACCAACCTTGACATCAAAAACTATGTTCCTCATGTAGTCATAGCAATCTACCGCAATTATCCCGCTACACCCCAGCAAGGTTCCATCCATTCTGTGCTCAACAAGAAAGGGAATTGATGTGAGCACAACATCATCATCTGAGGCATAGGACTGCTCCGCCCTGACCTTCAGGTAAGCTGTCCTGCAAAAAGACATCGTGTAGTCCCAGACCAATTTTACAGCCTTATCTATTGCATCATTCCCATATTCGGGAGGTTTTGAATCAAAATTTCCCTTCTTTGCTTTCGTTATTGCTTCCGAAATTGCACTGTGAACAGCTTTTCCCAGCCTTATTTTGAAATTTTCCTCCCCTCTGACTTTTTCAACAATTGTCAGATACACATCCCTTCTTGTGGGGCAGTACTGGCTGCAGATTATATACATCGGAAGCTTGACATCGTAGTACGGCTTCAGAGGAGGAGAGTGCCAGTTCCATCCTCTCAATTCCTCAGGAACCGGATTCTGTCTTATCTTGGGTCTAAGGTTAAGTGTCAGGAATTTCTGTTCTGTTTCACTTAGGAAATATACCATGGCATACATCATGTAACAAAAATACTTATAGTTTTCCAAAGGAATCATGAGATGTACTGGAAAAATGCTGATCTGCTGAAATGCACTTGTTGAATTTCTACTTTGAACTTCTGAGTGTATGTGGTCGGGATTGCTGTGTTAAGTCATTTAAACATTGCAACCATCCAAAATCGGATGAATGTGGATTTTCACCCTTTAAAATAACGTAAATGAATAATAATACTCTAATTTTATTTCCACTGATTGTATCAAGAGACTGTCTTTAATTTGAGAACAGAACATTCACCACTCTTAAAAACATCAATGCTTTCAGTTGAAATAACAGCTTCAGCAGAGCTTGGATCAACACTCTCTGAGTTTGTTTGAATCCCTTTTTAAAGCATGCTACCATTTTCAGGGATGCAAATCACATGATGGAAAATCGGTGAGTTAAATTTAAATTTTAGAAGATAAAAAGGATTAAAGGTAGAGTTAGAATTGAAGACTCCTGAAAATGGAGATTGAAAGAGCCAACTTCGGAACTCCGGCCACCATAATAATCCAAGTTAGAATTGAAGACTCCTGAAAATGGAGATTGTAAGACCTCGCAACCAGCACTTTCATGAGTTCTCTGTGTGCGTTAGAATTGAAGACTCCTGAAAATGGAGATTGAAAGGATAGTTCTTTTTTCCCCATGTATGTGAACTTTTTTAGGTTAGAATTGAAGACTCCTGAAAATGGAGATTGAAAGAAGTATCCTTGAATATTTTTAGTAATCGGTTCGTCACGTTAGAATTGAAGACTCCTGAAAATGGAGATTGAAAGAGATTTTATTTTGTATCTTCCATCAACTTTCCGGATGCATTCGATGCACGTCACGATTGTGCTCACGTAAGTCCCGGGTCTCTCGGTCTACTATGCTGAATCCCCACAACCTATTACGACTCCATCTATTTATCGACGTTATACACGACAATTGACGGTGGTGTGGATGAGAGTCATAGCATCTGTGACAATATTTAGGGTAACCTTAATATACCCCTAATTACAATTTAGGGTATCCTAAAAATGGTGGTGGTAGCATGAAAATCTGGTTGAAGTATCCCATGGGTATGCTGCTCTTGCTGGTTGCCACAGTAGCCGGCTGTGCAGCTCCTGAAAAAGAAGAGTCTACAATTCCAGATGAAACTCCGGAAAGGGTAGTCTATGTTTATTCCGCAAGACACTACGGTCAAATGGAGCCGGTGTTTCAGGAGTTTATGAATGAAACTGGTATAGAAGTCAGATTTACCTACGGAAAGGATGCAGAGCTCCGTGAACGCCTGAAGGCAGAGGGGGAGTTTACACCTGCCGACGTCTACATCTCTGTTGACGCCGGAAATCTATGGCTTGCCGCTCAGGAAGGTCTTCTTCAGTCTGTGAAAAGCGATGTACTTGAAAATAACATCCCCTCAAACCTGAGAGACCCTGAGAACAGGTGGTTCGGTCTTACCATGAGGGTGAGAACAATAGTCTACAACACAGAGCAGGTCTCTCCGCAGGAACTTTCAACCTACGAGGATCTCGCCGATCCGAAGTGGAAAAACAAGCTGTGCCTGAGACCTTCAACAAAGGTTTACACCCAGTCCCTTGTGGCCAGCCTGATAGCAGCACACGGTGAGGAAAAGGCAGAAGAAATTGTGAGAGGCTGGGTTGAGAACAATCCAAAGTTCATAGACAGCGATACCAGGATAATTGAAACGGTGGCAGCAGGCGGCTGCGACGTGGGCGTGGTGATGCATTATTACCTTGCCAGACTCAAAGACAGAGACCCGGATCTGCCTGTTAATATCTTCTGGGCAAATCAGGAAGACAGGGGTGTGCATGTGAATATTGTGGGTGCAGGAGTAACCAAGTACGCAGAGAACCGTGAAGAAGCGATAA
>WAMS01000118.1 GCA_015522195.1 Geoglobus sp.
AGCGGACTTGCCGGAGAGAGAATCTACGACATAATAGCAATCCTGATTATTGCGTTTACGGGCATGGTGTTTGTTGGAGCTGAGCACCTCGGAATACTTGTTTATGCACTGATTCTTGTTTTCCTGATACTCGGGGGAGTTATGGTGCTTTCAAAAACAAAGGGCTATGTGGCAAGGGTCATGTCAGACGCTAAGGAGCTCATATTTTCAAGGAAAGCTATTGTTTTCATACCGCTGTCACTTGCTGTATGGCTGATTGATGTGGTTGTCTGCTGGATTGTGTTGCTTTCTTTCACCAACTCTCCTCTTTACCTCCCCGGGTTTGCTGTTGCTGTTGGAAATATCGTAAAGATTCTTCCGATTACTCCAGGCGGGATTGGAACGTATGAGGCAACCCTCACACTCATTCTGTCTTCGGCTGTATCAAGAAGTCAGGCACTCGCTGTTTCCATTGCCGACCATGGAATCAAAAACATAATGACGCTCATACTGGGTCTTGGCTCGTCCATAAAGCTTGGAATTAAGCTTGGGGAGATGAGAAAATGATAGAAAATCTGCTCATTTTTCTGCTTATTCAGTTTTTTTTCTCCCTGACCTTCAGAGACAGCTACATATCAAAACTCCTTTCACTGACAGTTATCGGTTTTATTGCATACTTCCTTGCCCATTTCACAAACTTCTCAACCTCATTTATGATCTCATCCTCTATGGTTGGTGCCTTTACTGCCTACAGACTTTTAAAGGATCCAGGGACACTGGATTTGAAGGGGGAGGCTGTTTTTCTTGGATTTTTCCTCTATTTCCTCTTTCTGAGAAGTCTCGTTCCCGATCTTAATGGAGCTGAAAAGTTCATGGACACAGCAATTCTAAATTCCGTTCTCAACAGTGATTATTTCCCACCGCCCGATCCCTATTTTGGAGGAGAGAGGCTGGATGTGTACTATTACTTCGGACAGGTCATTGCAGCAGTCATCGCAAAATTTACCGCAATGCCTCCAGAATACGCCTATAACGTTGCAATGGCTTTCTTTTCTGCTGTGAGCTTCTCATTGCTGTACGGCTTACTGAGAGAGAGAGGAACTGAGTGGTCAGGGACTGTGCTTTTGACTGCAGGACCGCTTTACTCAGCTGCAGAACTCATAAACATTCTTTCAAAAGGAAAACTTCCCGAATATCTCTTTTACTGGAACTCAACAAGGATAATACCTGACAGCACATTCGGGAAAGTAATAACAGAATTTCCGTATTTCAGCTTCATACACGCAGATCTCCATGCCCATACAATTGCAATACCACTGAAAATCCTGTTCATCGCAATTCTCTATAAATTCTACAGAGAAGATGGGTATTCATTTGGAATTCCAATTCTTAACTTTGTGCTTTTTGCAACAAACTCCTGGGATGCTCCGGCATTTTTTCTGATCTCTTCTGCAATTCTGATATGGAAAGGCAGAAAATATCTCCCTCATGTTGCCATCTCAGCAATTCTGATTCTGATGTTCAGACTCGAGATGAAAGCGTCTGCTCCAGTATTTTTAACCTGGGAATTCTCTCCACCATACCAGTTTCTTATGTTCTGGGGCATTTTTCTGGTTCTGGCTTACCACAGATATTTTGATGATATCAGGGCAAATCCCTACCCTGTTCTCTTGGCCCTCCCTTCATTTATCGTTCCTGCATTTCTTTTCATCCCACCTACCTTCTATGCTGTCAGGAGGAAAGATTTTGATGACATTCTGCTTGCAGCAGCATCGGCATTTATTCTTGTATGTGAGTTCACTGCCATAGACTCCAGAATGAACACATATTTCAAATTCTATCTTCTGGCCTGGGTCCTGCTCATTCCGGCTCTTTCTGATTCACTAAAAAAGCTGTATGAGAGAAGGAAGGAAATTGCTGTAATTTTAATTGCACTCATGCTTGTGTATCCAGTCTTTGCAACTCCTGCGAGACACTACAAGGCAGAGTACACTCTGGACGGTCTCAAATTCATGAAAGACACATATCCGGGAGATTACAGTGCTGTCAAATGGCTTTATGGAAAAAATACTGTTATAGTGGAGGGAGTTGAGGGGAGCTACACATACAGCGGAAGGATTGCTTCATTTTCAGCAAATCAGGCAGTTATTGCATGGCCCAATCACGAGGTTCACTGGAGGGATAATGGCAACGAGATCGCCAAAAGGATGGCAGATGTAAAGGCCATTTACACCTCAAAATGCGAGGTCGCAAGGGAGATAGCCAAGAAGTATGACGTCAGATACATAATCTACGGAGATTACGAGAGAAAACTTTATGGGAAAAGCGATCTGAGCTGCATGCCTGTGGTTTTTGAGTCCTACGGAACCACAATCTATGCGGTTGAGGAGTGAACACTGACAGATATAAAGTTCATTTTTCCTCCGAAACACACCCCACCATTACCTGTCCAGTATGTACAGACATACCAGTTGCATTCAGTTGGGAGAATTTTTCTTTTATATTTCTCACATATCACATTCAAAACTTGATCTAAGAATATTTAAAGCTGTTGCTGCCCTCGTCAGAAAACTGAATTTCTTCAGGTTTCAATTTCAAGTCTTTTCAGTGTCATCTCAAATTCTTTCCTCAATCTGCTCTTTTTATAACCCATGTCAACTGCATCCCACGGGAACTCCCTGTCAGGTGGTTGAGATTCAAGAAACTCAATCAGATCTGATTTTATTATCCTTGCAAGGGTCAGCTTTCTTTCAATGTAATCTCCAACCCTCTCATCTCCACGTGATATTGCTGTCTGAATCGCAAACCTCTCCACACTCTCAACATCTGTCTCAGCGATTTTTCCGAGTTTTGAAATCAGGTATTTCCTCTTTTTTCTCATCTCTTTTATGTTTCCCAGGACATCTTTTGTCCAATCACCTCCGTAAGGCATCCACTGGAATGGTGTGTGGGGCTTTGGAACAAGGGGATTTACTGAAACGCTAACCCTCTTTCCCGCATCCCTCACCCTTTCAACAAGCCTGATTATCTGATCGAGGTCTTCATAACTCTCTCCCGGCAGTCCGAACATGAAATAGAGTTTCACTCTCTCAGCATTTCTTGCCATTTCAACAGCATTCAGGATGTCCTCTTCATCAATTCCCTTGTTCAGTGCCTCTCTCAGCCTTTCACTCCCTGCCTCAGGTGCAAGAGTTAGAGTTCTTACATCCCCCAGCAGTTCTGCCATTTCCTCATCAAATTTATCTGCCCTTATTGATGAGGGAGATACCTCAAAGCCCATGCTTTTCAGCTCATGAACTATTTCCCTGAAATCAGGATGATCTGTCGGTGATGGAGATATTATCGCAATTTTATCGGCAGCCTTCCTGTTCTCTTCAGCAATTGAAATGATTTCATCAGCACTTCTCCACCTTGTTGGGCTGTATATCTGCCTGACAATACAGAACCTGCATCCCCTTGGACATCCTCTCCCAATTTCGATCAGAATCGATCTGCCGTAGGCGTTTTCTGAAACAATCTGCCTTTTCATTTCTGAATCGAGATCCACGACTCTTCTCTTTAAGGAGCCAGGAAAAAGTCCTTCAACACTCCTGTTCTCGAGTATATCTATTACTGCATTTTCAGCATCTCCGATAAAGAGATTGTCAAACAGATGTACAAATGGAAAGGGATTCTGAATAACACACGGTCCCCCTGCCACGGTTCTTCCTTTAAACTGGGTTTTTTTCAGAATTCTGAAAGCGTTGAAGATGTCTTCCTCGTACTGAAGGGAAAAGAGGGCTACAGAGAAACTGTCAAGGTAAGATCCTGATTCAACACTCCTCAATCCTTCGAAAACATCTGTGTAAAATCTTTCAGCAATGTGATCTTCATCTGAGTTTATCTCGAAATAGATTCTCTGCAGTCCGAGATTTGTTATTCCTCCAGCATACCTGTTCGGATATACAACAGCAACTCTTTTCTGTTTCTTCGAGAATTTTTTAAAAAAGGGATTGAATTCTCTCATTCCAAGGATCTTGCCCCTCTTTGCATCGCTATCTTCCCCGTTCTTGCCACCTCTTTGATTCCATACTGCCTCATTAGGTCGATGAACGCACCTATTTTATCCTCATCTCCAGTAACCTCTATGATCATTGAGTCCCTTGCAACATCAACAATTCTCGCCCTGAATATGTTGGCTATCTCTATGATTTCAGCCCTGTTCTGAGGAGAGGCTGAAACTTTAATCAGAGCAAGCTCTCTATCCACAGAATTTGCACTCACATCACTGACCTTTACAACATCTATGAGCTTGTTGAGCTGTTTTGTAACCTGCTCTATTGTTCTGTCATCTCCCGAAACAACAATTGTCATTCTTGAAATTCCTTCCTTCTCTGTTACACCAACTGCAAGACTTTCTATGTTAAACCCCCTTCTCCTGAAAAGTCCAGCAACCCTGGCGAGAACTCCTGGCTTGTCCTCAACAAGTGCTGCAATCGTGTGTCTCATTGCTCACACCTCCTCATCTATGATCTCATGCAGAGCAGCTCCAGCTGGAACCATCGGATAAACATTTTCAAGCCTGTCAACCCTGAAGTCAATGACAACAGGTGCATCAATTTCAAAAGCCTCTTTAAGAGCATCCTCAACCTCAGAAGGTTTTTCAACAGTCATTCCAACAGCTCCAAATCCTTCGGCAATCTTCTCAAAGCTCATCTCCTTGCATTTAAGGCATGTTGCTGAATATCTCTCGTCATAGAAAAGCTCCTGCCACTGTCTCACCATGCCCAGAAACATGTTGTTGAGAACCATCACCCTGACATTAATGCCGAAATCAACACATGTGGCAAGCTCCTGGATGTTCATCAGAAAACTCCCGTCACCTGCGATGTCTACAACCTGTTTTTCCGGAAATGCTGTCTTCACACCCATTGCAGCCGGAAATCCAAAGCCCATTGTGCCAAGACCTCCGGAGGTTATGAACTGCCTTGGCCTTTTAACCTTGAAGTACTGGGCGGCCCACATCTGATTCTGTCCCACCTCAGTTGTTACAATTGCATCAGGCTGTGTTTCCCATATCTTCTGAATTATATACTGGGGCTTGAGCCCTCCATCATCTCTGAATCTCAGGGGATAATCTCTCTTCCAGCCTTCAATCCTTTCTTCCCACTCCTTTCTCCTTCTGTAATTTATGTGCCTGATCAGCTCACCGAGTATGAGCTTTGCATCACCGACAATGGGTATTTCAACGCCAACATTCTTTCCTATCTCCGCAGGATCTATGTCAATCTGGATTATTCTGGCATCAGGAGCAAAATCAGAGACTCTGCCTGTCGTTCTGTCTGAGAATCTTATTCCCACAGCTATTATAAGATCGCTTTCCTGAACGGCATAGTTTGCATACTTTGCTCCATGCATTCCAACAAATCCCAGGCTGAGAGGATGTGTCTCAGAAATCGCTCCCTTGCCCATCAGGCTCGTTGCAACATAGGCTGGAATGCTTTCAGCAAGCTTGGTCAGTTCTTCTGATGCGTTTGATAGTATGACTCCTCCACCTGCAAGTATGACAGGACGTTCAGCTTTCATTATAAGCTCCGCTGCTCTTTTTATCTGTCTCGGATGTCCGGAATACTTGGGTTTGTAGCCAGGCAGGTTTACCTTCTCAGGGTAATCGAATTCAATTTCTGCAGTTGTAACATCCTTGGGCAGATCTATCAGCACAGGTCCGGGTCTTCCGGTTCCTGCAATATGAAATGCTTCCCTGACTATTCTGGGTATTTCGCTCTCATCTGTGACAAGGTAGTTATGCTTCGTTACCGGCATTGTTATTCCTGTGATGTCAGCCTCCTGAAATGCGTCATTTCCAATAAGAGCTCTCGCAACCTGTCCTGTCATGACGACAACTGGAGATGAGTCCATATAAGCTGTAGCAATCCCGGTTACTGTATTTGTTGCTCCCGGTCCGGAAGTGGCAAATGCAACCCCAACCCTGCCAGTTGCCCTTGCATATCCATCTGCAGCATGAACCGCAGCCTGCTCGTGTCTGGTCAGGATGTGCTTTATTCCAGAGTCGAACAGTGCATCGTACACCTCGATTATCGCTCCTCCCGGTATGCCAAAAATGTGCTTCACGCCTTCCATTTCCAAAGCCTTGACAATGGCATCAGCACCTCTCATAAACCACCACCGCTAAGAAGAAAATTTAGCATACTACTATAATCAAAAAGAGCTCCAAATCTGCTGGTTTTATCGGTTTTTTTTGCATCGACCCTACATAAAAGTATGAATTTATATAATTTTTCATTGATCTCTTTTATAATTCAGGGTATTAGTGAGGGAAAATTTAGGCCAGGGATACAGTCCATCATTTTTCATTTTTGAGATGAGTTCATCCAGTGATTTATATATTTTTAATAAATTAAATTATGGAAAAGATATATTAACAAGAATAAATAAGTTACCGAATGGGTGGTGGGTGTGTCAGCTGCACGCTCAATCGTACCTCTTGCACTTAGTCTTTTTATTCTGCTCATTCCAGCAGCTGATGGAACTCCATTTCAAGACAACTGCACCAAAATCGTCCAGATACCTCTTGCAGTCAATATTATAAACAGCGCTGCCAAACCCAATGGAAATCCTGTAAACAGCGATTACATAAGGGATTTTGTCAAAAGCCTGAATGAGATTTACAGACAGGCATGTGTTGAATTCATGCTTTTGAAAATAAACAATCTTTCAATAACAGGAAGCCCTGATGATCCTGAAGTCAGAAAAGCAATCAGGGATGAAGCCAGAAAAGAGCTGGGAAATATTGAAAGCTTCAAAAACGGTGCTGGAGCTAAGATATCAATTGTAAACGGGCTTGGATCCTCTGGGGGTGTTGCGGTACTGGGGGATCTCCGCTCTATAATAGTCGACACCAAAAGAACCTTCCCGGATAAAAGCAGTCTTAACGTTAGTGATGACACATGGGCACATGAAATGAAGCATGGATTTGGATACAGTCACAGCGATGCGGCAAATCGTAATGACATTATAGCACCCGGTGTTGAAATAGTAACTGACGAAATGGGAAATTTCATAGAATATCGGATTTACAGAACAGGTACAGAAATGAGCGATGATGAGAAAAAAGAGATAAATGAAAAATCTCAGAAATTTGGAAAAAGCCTGAAACTAAAAAGTCCTCCCATAAAAGTGCATGTGAAAAGAAATCGCTCCACAGATCCGCTTTACGATGTTTTTTACATTCCTAACTCAACAATAGCACATGGATACGGTTTCATTGACATCAATGAGGTATTTTTGTTTTCTGAGATTCCATTCACCCATTATCATTTTACCCTGAGCTTTGAAGAAATCCCCTTCTCAGCTCAAACAAATATTACGATCAGGATAATGGTTGATTCAGATAGCCTGCCGGGTTACGAAAGGACAGCACTTCTCAATCTGAGCGGGTTTCCATTTAATGGCAAATCAGCAGTAAAGGTAACTGACTCATCAGGCAATGTTACCCCCGGATCTGCAGACGTAACAACCACCATAAATTATGAGTTAATCGATGCAGAAGATCTGTTGTTCATTCCACTTACATTCGGATACGACCTGTCCTTCAACATATCGAGCAATATTCTTGGCATATCGAACAGCAGATCAAGAGTACTGGTTCAGGTGGATTATGCTCAAGCACAGGTAAGAGATGAGGTGATCATTCGAATTTATGAGCCAGACAAGATACCTTTGATTAATGCAGAACCATTCAATGTGTCAGATAATGTAACGATAACAGGGGCATGGTTTTCCCCTGAAACAGATGTTGTGCTGTTTATCGATGGCATTCAAGTTGTCACTGCAAGAACCGATTCCAATGGAAATTTTTCAATTAAAGTACCAAAACCAGACCTTGTTGAAGGACTGTACACAGTAACTGCTGTTGATGACGCTCTTCTGAGCGATTACACAGTGATATATATTGTTTCTGGAGAAACAGTCCAAGATTCAATCGATGATGATCTCGAAAAAATTGTCAGCAAATACTATCTTGCTTTCGACTGGAGAACGCAAACTCCCGCAAGGCATGACGTTTTGCAGGCAGTGATAAATGCGGTAATTGCGTACTTCTCAACATCAGACAGTGCATCTAAGGAGGAGGTTCTGAATGATGTGGTGCAGCTTGTTGGATAATACTTCATTTTAAAAAATTAAATTTTTTATAATAAATAATAATTAAATAATTAAATTTTCTAATGATCAACTCCCGTCTTCATCAAGAACACTGACCAAATACATCCAGCTCAAGTCCTTGAACTCCAGATCGTCACACGGCAGCTCTTCACCCAACCACTCCTGATAAAAGGTCCTGATGTCCGGCAGGAAGTCAAAGATGACCGGATAACCAGCAGGAACTGCTTCAACCTCCAGCAGAGCGTAGCACCCGGGGC
>WAMS01000119.1 GCA_015522195.1 Geoglobus sp.
TCTTCCTGCCTGTCCTTTTTCTCATAAAGCAGTCTGTAAAAATCTTTTGGGTTAGAGATGCAGTTGAGTTCCTCTTTCATGACAATAACCACGTTGTCATCCCTGCACTTTACCTCCCTTTCAACGATATACGCAGCCATCTTTGACACAATTTCACTTATTTTTCCCATGTGGGATATTCTTTTTCCGATCTCTCTGACCTGCTTTATCCCTGTCAATACCGGCTCATCCTCTGGTTTTGAGATGACATCAAAGGGAGCATGCTTTACAGGAATGACATCCACACCTATCTCCCGAAGATTGAAAATGATTTCACCCTCTTTTTCTCCGTAATCATACATCTCTCCATCTTCAAGCTCTTCCAAGTTTTCAATGAAGTTCAGAACGTCTATTTCCCTGACCACACTCTCTCCAAGTATCTCCTCCAGTTTTATAGCGTTTTCAATGTTTGTGTCAATTCCCTCCTCGTAAAGCATCACTGTCCTTCTTGAAACACCGAGAAGCATGGCAAGCTCTCCAGCAGACATGCCGAGTTCTTCCCTTGCTCTCTTTATCTTTTCGTTATCAAGCCTGACATAGTACCCACCTGGAGCGGAGTATATCAGCGGTTTTATGTCCTCCACGATCATGTCGTAGAAGGTTGCCATGTTCAGAACGGGAATTCCATATCTGGTGTACACAACTCCTCTCTCAAGATAATCTGATTTGTATCTCTCACCAATGACAACCGGGCTTGCCTTCAGAACTCTTGCAATTATCTTCATTTCCTTTGCCATTTCAGATTTAAAGGAATCTATGTTGTAAAGAATCTTCAGAAACAGGACAATTTCGCCTTTTCTCGCCACAATGTCAAAACACCTGGGCTTGGTTTCGGCTAAGTCCGTAACAACATAACCGGCTTTATCCAGAATTTTTATCACGTTTGTTATCAGCAGTCCCTGCATCTCTGCTGATATTATGGGCGAAAGAGTATATAATTTTTTATCCACATTTCAAAAAATTGGAAAAATTACAGTGTGTATCCAACAACAAATCTCTCAAACTTCTCATGCTCAAGCAGTTCTCTTGCAGTTCCACTGAAAGCAACCTTTCCTCCAATGAGCATCAGAGCATTGTCACTGACCTCAAGAGCCTTTATGACATTCTGCTCAACGAGAACAATTGTCAGCCCAAGCTCATCTCTCAGGCTGAGAATTCTTTCAAAAACCTGTGATGCAAATTTGGGGGAGAGCATTGCAGTTGGCTCATCAAGCATCAGCACCCTTGCCCTTCTTATCAAGGCTGAGGCAATTCCGAGAAACTGCCTTTCACCACCACTCAGCATTCCT
Source organism: Geoglobus sp. (assembly GCA_015522195.1). Lineage (GTDB taxonomy): Archaea > Halobacteriota > Archaeoglobi > Archaeoglobales > Archaeoglobaceae > Geoglobus. The sequence goes on from WAMS01000119.1 coordinate 1,329, forward strand.
GCTTTTCTGTCCATTTTATCCTTCAGCTCTGGAAAAACATTCAGTGCTAGCTCAAGCCTGTCAGCGTACTCATCTTCACCAAGTATGTATCCAGCTATTACCAGATTTTCCCTCACAGTCAGTTCTGTAAAAATGTTGTCTGTTTGAGGCAGATACGCTATTCCAAGTTTTGTCTTTTCATGGGGGGGCAGATGCGTTACATCATCACCGTCCAGAATCACCCTGCCGCTGTAAATTGTTGTGAAACCGAATATGGACTTGAGCAGTGTTGATTTACCACTTCCATTGGGTCCCACAACAGCCGTGATTCTCTTTTTTTCAGCCCTGAAATCAACATCGAAAAGAATATGGAGTTCTTTGTAACCAGATGAAAGTTCGTGGGTTTCAAGCACCGAGGTACACCTCCACAACTTCCGGCTTCTCTATCACCTCTCTCCCTCCCTCTGCAATCACCTTTCCATTACCCATCACATAAACCCTGTCAGCGTAATCGAGTATGATGTCCAGCCTGTGCTCAACAATCAGAAAGGTCTTTCCGCTGTCGCACAGCTCCTTAACTTTTCTGAGAATTTCGTGGGCTAACGCTGGTGCAACTCCTGCAAGGGGCTCGTCCATGACAATCAGCTTGGCATCAGTCATTAGAGCTTTTCCAATTTCAAGGAGTCTCAGCTGTCCTCCGCTCAGCGTCTCCGACTTTTCGAAGGTGAGATGGTCAATATTAAGAAATTCAAGTATTTCATATGCCTTTTCTGTGTGCTCTCTTTCAAAATCAACCCAGTTTTTGATAAATGCATTTCTGACAAGCTCTCCAGGATTATTCAGGGGCATGAGCATATTTTCAAGGACTGTTAGTTTCTTGAATGGTCTTGGAATCTGAAACGTTCTGACAATTCCTTCCCTGAAAATTCTGTGGGGTGGGAGGTTTGTTATGTCTCTGCCCTCATATTCCACTCTCCCATCATCAGCCCTGTAAAATCCTGTTACCGTGTTTATGAAGGTTGTTTTTCCGCTTCCGTTTGGTCCTATAATAAGAGTCAGTGCCTCCTTTGGAACAGAGATGCTGACACCATCTAATGCCCTGAGACCCTCAAAAAATTTGGAAAGATTGTGGGTTTTAAGAATCATGTTCTTCTTCTCAACCCAACTGCAAGAGCAATTGCAACAATTCCAGCTACAATCTCAAATCCAGGTGTTCCCTTTGGCTCCTCCTTCTTCTCCTCAGGTGTCTTTTCTGGTTTAGGTGTCTCCTTCTTCTCTGGAGTTGGTGTCTTCTTCTCTTCCTTTGGTGGAGCTGGCGAAACAGGCTTGTGGGTCCATTCTACCTTACCCGTTGCAAACTTCCAGATTCCAGCGGTTTCCCACTCACCCTTGTCGCTTACATAGTATATCGCGTAATCTCCACTTGCCCTGTCGTTCCATTCGTTCAGTTTTATCGCACCGCTAACAGGCTGTACACCATAGTCCCCGTTGCTGTATTTCTCCGCAACAACCTTCATCTTTTCAACCATTGCATCTGCATCATAGCTTCCCTTCTCCTCTACAACTTCAGCATATGAAATGGCAAGAACCCATGCGGCATCGTATGCGTTCATGGCATACTGATACGGGCTTCCCTTGTAACCGGCTTCATTGTATTTCTTGGCAAGATCATCATAGGCCGGTCCCTTTGATTCGAAGAGAGTTGAGTACATTCCGACCTTCTGAACTTTGTCCAAGGCATTTGATATCTTTCCACTCTGGGCGGTTCCATCACATCCAAACCAAACAACACTCAGCAGAGGTGAGTTGTCAGGGGTTTGAGCAAGCATTGTGTAAACCTCTTCATAGCTGAAAGCAACAACGGCAACCTTGTCATAACCATACTTCTCAGCCAGGCTCTTCACTCCATCTTCAAGGCTTGAAATATACGGTGAGAAGTCTGCTGGTGTCTGTTCTGGATACTCAACAACCTCTGCAACCTCTATGCCCATATCTGCAAGCTGTGGTTTAATTGCCTCATACAATCCCTTGCCCCATGCATTGCCGATGTAGGTTATGACAACACCCTTTATTCCGGCATCTCTCAGCTCGCTTGCTATTGCCTTGCTCTGCAGATCATCAGTTCCAACAAATCTGAAGATGTATTTCTTGTCTTCAGGTGTTGCAAATCCAATTATAGTTGGCAGAGCTGTTGAAGATGGCGAAACAATGATTATCTTGTTTGATGTAACGTAGTCCTTTATGTTTGCGACCTCTCCACTACCCATTGGTCCAATTATCAGTCTGACACCCCTACCATACAGTGTCTGGGTTCTCTCAAGTGCCTGTTTTGGATCTACCTTTGTGTCCTCAACATAGAACTTTACCGTGAAATCCTTGCCCTTATCAGCAAAATAACTGTTGATGTCTTTCTCTGCTATGCTCAGGGTGTTTGCAATATCGTTACCGTAGGTTGTCAGCGGTCCTGAGAGATCCACAAGCACACCGATGCTTATCTCTTCAGCAGAAGCCATTGGCATTACTGCCAGCAACAGTGCAGCAATTATTACAGAATATCTCACGCTCATGATGGATAATGACCATTAATTTTTTATAAAGTTTACTGCAACTTCACCCCATGGGTGTACTTGAAGGAGCAGTAATTTACGCCAATCTTCTCACTCTCCTTGCTATCGGCCTGACTTTGACATACATTACCACATCTGTTCCCAATTTCGCACAGGGAAGTTTTGCAATTTTTTCTTCATATATTGCATACGTAATTTATAAACTGTTCAATTTTAGTCCGTATTTTTCCATACCCTTTGCAGTTCTGTTTGGTGGATTCATTGGGGTGATCACTTACCTGCTTGTTTTGAAACCGCTTATAAAAAGAGAAGCATCAATTCTCATTCTGATGATAGCCACACTTGCCTGGGATTTGATACTTCTCGGCATGATTGGAATATTTTCTGAGAGCCTGTCAAAGTATTTTGGAGCCTACATCTCAAGATTTATCTTTCCATACTATCTCGATTTCAAGATTGCAGGAATTCAGGGCATCTTCTTTTCCTCAACTTTTGCAATCGTCCTGTCTCTCGGTTTTCTCATGTTTCTGCTTTACAAAACCAAATTTGGAATAGCCATGAGAGCGTCAATGGAGAATCCGTCTCTCGCTGAAATTATGGGAATAAATGTTGAGACGACAAGGCTCTTTTCATGGTTCCTTTCGGGAGCGTTTGCCGGACTCGCTGGAGCTTTGCTACCATTCAAGCAGGAGATTGTACAGGCTACAGGACAGATAATTATTGTCTCAATTTTTGCTGCAAGCATTGTTGGTGGTCTCTCATCAATATACGGGGCAATTTTCGGCGGGTATCTTGTTGGACTCTCCGAGAGTCTCATAACTTTCTGGCTGAGCAAAATCTTTGGAACCTCAGTTCTTGTTTACAGCAAGGCAGTATCGCTTGCCATCCTTGTTATCACACTTTTGCTGATTCCGGGAGGGCTTGTAACAATCAAATGGAGGAGATACATATGGCGTTCGAGGCATTGATAAGCTCAATACTTCTCTGGTTCGGGATATACTCCATCCTTTCATTGAGTTTAAATGTTGAATACGGCTATGGTGGTATCCCCAACTTCGGAAAGGCTCTTGCAGTTCTGGTTGGGGCGTTTACAGCGGGGGCAATTGTCAACAGAATTCTGATTGCCATGTACTCCATAGAGGGTGCAACCATAACCCAGAGAAGCGGGTTCATGAAGAGTACCGTTGATTCGATCATAGCATCAAATCCTGCCTACGGAATCGGGCTACTGACATTAACGCTTCTCCTTGCAGGAGTGGTAGGAGCGGTTATCGGTGCGCTCTACATTCTGCCAAGTGCAAAGCTTGAGAGTGATTACCTTGCCATAACCCTGCTTGCAATAGCCGAAATAATGTTCATGATAGCCTATTACAACACAGATTTGATTGGAGGGTACTACGGTGCCCCTGTTCCGGATGTTCTCGCCTTTATTCCTGGAGAAATGAGAGAGTGGGCATTTGTGGCACTTATCCTGTTTATGACTCTTGTTACCTATCTGTTTCTCGAAAGAACCCTGAATTCACCTTACGGGAGACTTCTGAGAGCCATGAGAGAGGATCCTGTTGCACTGCAATTTTCCGGTAAGGACATAATGTGGATCAGGATAAAGACACTTGCCTTCAGCTCTGCAATTGCATCAATGGCAGGTGTGCTCTATTCCTTTTATGCTGGAAACGTTGTTGGAGTGGTGAACTTATTTGCAAGGGTGAACTGGACATTCTTCCCGTTTCTGATGGTTCTGCTTGGAGGCATGTCAAACAACAGGGGTGTCCTTGCAGGTGTCCTCTCCTTTGTTGTGATCTGGAGACTGCTTGATGGATACAAACATGAAATCGCGGAGCTTTTGAATCTCCCGTTTGATGTTAACTGGCTTCAGTACATCATATTTGGTACCCTGATGATTGCAATACTGTACTACAAGCCGGAGGGAATCCTGAGGGAAAAACCAATAGAAACAGAGCCAATAAAGGAACTGAAAACTAAACATTCAGAGAAAGTCTGAATGCATGCTTGGATATGCCATAGTAATGCTTTATTGTCTCTTCAATCTCAAAACCGTTGCTGAAATAAAAATCAAGGGCTGAGCTGCTTACAGAGACGTCCGCATATATCTTTCTGAAACCGAGTTTTACCGCTTCGTTTACAATTCTCTCTATGAGTGATTTTCCGACACCTCTCATTCTGTACTCCTCTTTCACAATCAGACTGCCAATATGAAAGCTCTCTTCATCCCAGTAAACCACCGCAAATCCCGCAATCTTTTTGTCGATTTCACAAACAATTACCTTTTTCTTATATGGTGTTGTCGAAAGATCTGCAAAAACACTGTAGCCAAAGTGCTCATACTCAAGGAGGATTATCTCCTCCACCTCATCATCTCTCATCTCTCTGACAAACAATTCTGAGAGCACATCAGACTGTGAATCGGGGTATTTAAATAATTTTTCGTGTTTTCAGTAATTTGTGTAAAAGCACTCACCTGAAATAACCTTCACAGTCTCTCCGCCCCTTTCTATCACAAGTCCCCCATCATGGTCTATGTCAGCTGCAACACCTTCAAACCTCTGATTTCCAACTGTGACCTCAACCTGTCTCCCGATTGTGTCACTTAGCCTTTTCCATTCCTGGAGGATTCTGTCCCATCTTTTTGGAAACATCTTCAGGTAAGTGCCGAGATTTTTGCACAGGCTACTGAAAATATCTGTAATTCTCACATCAGGATCGATTTCAACAAGACTGATGGCTCTGTTTCTCAGATAATCTGGTATTCTGTTTCTGACGTTTATTCCCAGACCCATTATGATTTTTGAAGAGAGTTCCTCACCTGCAAATTGGCTCAGAATCCCGCACACCTTTTTACCATCTACGAGAACATCATTTGGCCATTTTATCTTCGCATCATATTTTTCGAGGGATTTGCACGCTGCAAGACCTCCAGTCAACGTTATTTTTGGAATATCACTTACGGGAATGTTCAGGTCCAGAGATACAGAAAAATAAATTCCTCCCTTTTCGCTTTCCCATCTTCTCCCAACTCTCCCTCTCCCTTCTGTCTGCCTTTCTGCAAAAACTGCACACCTCTCGTTCTCCTTTGCAAACCTGTTGGTGGAATCTATCTCATGAAAGTAATAGAACTCATCAATGCCCGGAATCTCTTTCACAGAGAGTGCCATGTCAAAGGGTGATGGATCCGGTTTTTCAGCAGTTCTGTACCCCTTCCTTCCCCTTTCCACCACATATCCAAGCTCTTCAAGTTTTTTTGAGAATTTCCATACTGAAATCCTGCTTATTCTGTACTTTTCCGTTATTTCATCAATTCTGGCTCCTCTTGTGAACTCCCGGTATATTTCAAGTCTTCTGTCATTGAGGGGCACTTTCATCCCCTTTTTCTACTCAAAGTTTTTATTTAAGAGTTTGGGATAATGAATCTCATGGCACTTGAGGACTTTCTGTTTGAAGCAGCATCCCTGAAAAATGTTCCGAGGTCAGGCTGGTTCAAGGCTGGTGTTCAGAATCCTGAGAGCGTTGCAGAACACTCCTTTCTTTCAGCAGTAATTGCATTCTTCCTCGGACTCAAAGAGTATGGTAGCGTGGATGATGCCTGTAAATGCAGCGTCTCTGCTTTATTTCACGACATTCATGAGTCGAGAACTCATGACATACATCATCTGGCAAGAAAATACATTCAGGTTGATGAAGACAGGGCCCTGAAAGATCAGCTCAGCTTTGATGAGGGAGAGGCTGTGAAAAATCTGATCTCAAAATACTCTGACATAGTACATGATGCAGATAAAATTGAGCTCTTTATTCAGAGCAGGATCTATGGCCTGAAAGTGGAGGATGCAAAGGTTTATGGCGATAATGTGAAAGTGATAACCGGAGCGGGAAGGGAATTGCTTGAAAGGCTTAAAAGCACAGATCCAAGGTGGTGGATGAGGTTTGAGATTCATCGCTGACAGAATGCTGGGGAAGCTCGCAACATGGCTCAGAATTTTTGGATACGACACCCTGTATGTCGGGGACTTTGATGTAGAGGATGAAGACCTGTTTTTGCTTGAAAATTTCAGGGACAGAATTCTTCTGACAAGAGACAGAGAACTCTACCTGAGGGCAAGCAAGAGAAACAGAGAGGTCATTTTCATCAATAACGACAGTGTAATTGACCAGATTTCTGAGATGAAGAGTTTCGGTGTGGACATCAGAATAAAAATGGACAGATGCAGTGTTTGCAATTCCATTCTGAGAAAACCCACAGATGAAGAGGCGAGAGATGTTATGGAAAGGGAGGGGATACAGGAAAATCTCAAAGAAAGGTATGAGCTGTGGTACTGTGAGAACTGCAGAAAACTCTACTGGCTGGGAAGTCATTACAGAAATATGGTAAAGTTTCTGGAGAATGTGAAATGATGGTTATATGTCTTGTAAACACCTATGACAAGCTAAAACTACATGAAATCCACCTCAGAACAATAGCGAGAGCAGCTCCGCTCTGCCATGCTTATGATTTTCATCTTGCCCTTTATGAATTTGATTTCTGGAAAAGCCATGAAGAGCTCGTTGAAGATGTTGTTGACTACACAACAATCGGTGAGGGGGGAAAGTATCTGAGAAAACTTGCCAGTGCAGGAAAGCTCCATCTGATTGATTCAATTCCTGCTCATTTTGGTGATGTTATCGCCACAACTTCCAGAGCTGAAAAAAATCTGCTTTCCATTGAAGAAATTAGAAATTTAAGATCTGCATGCTTTCTGATAGGCCTTGGAAGGAAAGGACTTCCAAAAGATTTAATAAAGCGAGCCAGGTATGCATTAGATGTAACATTCAGGAATGTAAGTCTTGAGACGTGCAGTGCCATTGGAGCAATCACAGCACTGATATGGGTGGTGAGGTATGGAGGATATCAGAGTCTGCCCTGATCACGGGTTTTACAGGGGAATTGGATGTGATATTTGTGGATTTGAGGGAGAAATCGTCATAAAAAGGGATAGAGTTGAAAGACTTGGTAAATTCATTTCCGGAGTTCTGCGACATTTTCCCGATAAATTTGGACTTGAGATGGATGAAAATGGATGGGTGGAATTTGAAAAACTTCTCAAAACAGTGTCTAAACGATACAGGTGGGCAAACAGATGGGTGGTCAAGGCACTGATATACAGTGACAGAAAGGGGAGGTATGAACTTAAAGGAGAAAAAATCAGGGCCAGATACGGCCACAGTGTTGACGTCAGACTCGACGACATGCCAGACGCAGATGAGGAAACACTTTACTATGGAACAAGCGAGGAAGAGTCGATCAGACTGCTTGAACTGGGAATAAAACCTGTGAATCAGACATACGTTCACCTTTCAACCACACTCGAAAAAAGCGAGGAAGTTGCAAGATTGAGAACAGATGAGCCGATTATTCTCGAGGTTGACGCAAAAAAGGCAAGAGAGAATGGTGTAAGGTTTATCAAGGTGAACGAGCACATAGTTCTGGCGAGGGAAGTGCCGCCAGAATACATCAAACAGGAGATAAGGCTTTAATCGGTTATGGTAAAAACTCTGTAACGTTTGTTATGTAATAGCCTTCACCAAAATTGTAAATGTAGATGTTAACGGGATGGTCAAAGGAGATGTTACCTCTAACAGAGATTTTCACACTGCTGTATCCAGCCTCAATTACGGTATAATTTCCCTTTATCAATTCAGCTGTAATGGTTTTGGTGTACTCACCACCACCTATGAAAAAGGAGTAAAGAAACTCAAACGGACTGAAAGAGTATTCGATAATCATCTCCTTTGTTGTAGCGTTGTAATTTATCTCTCCAATATCCCATGCCATGGCAACTGAGGACATGAGGATCAGCACCACTGCTGCGATCAGTGCTTTCATGAGCATTGTCTATCATCATCACTTGAAGAATTTAAACCTTACCCAAAAAAAAGGTATAAATTTGAGACCCTTACGGTTTGGAATACCAACTCGTTAAACTACTCTTCAATCGTTATTGCACCCACCGGACAGCTTTCTTCTGCTTCCTTACAGCAATCAATGAAATCCTCACAACTTCCGATTACATGAGCAATCCCGTCATCTCCAAGCTGGAAAACCTCAGGACAGATATCCTCGCACGTTCCACATCCCGTACATGTATCCTCATCAATAACAGCCCTCATCTCATCACCTGATAGATTGTTGAATGATGGAGGATTAAACTTTTTCCCTAAGTTTGACGGAAAGTTCTTTGGAATAGAAGTGGATGTGAGTGTATCCGGCAACCGTGTTGTAAGCCATTGCACCATCAAAACCATCAGATATTCCTTTACCATCCGTTCTGAAAGCGAACCTCACATCCCTGTCAGGAACTGCATAGCTGTAGTGGAATTCGTGACCTCTGAAGCCCCCACTGAAAAACGGGTTGTTCTTTATGACCCTCCCCCTCACATACCCGAGAGCCTGAATTCTGTTTGTAAATACAACATCCATGTCAAGCACACCGGCCATTTTTCTTTTTCCATTTTCACCTTCAAGGTTTCTTGAAAGAACCATCATGCCACCACATTCAGCATATACCGGTTTTTCACTCACTGCCTCCTTTCTGATAAATCTCAGGAAGCCGGGAAACTCGTAAAGTTCCGGATATCCTCCACCAATATAGTACACATCACAATCTACCTCCTCTCCCTTGAGAGGAGAGAAAAAATGCAGATCTCCAATTCTCTTAAGAATTTCGAGGTTATCTCTGTAATAAAACGAAAACGCCTGATCAAAGGGGACTCCAATTTTCAGATTTCCATTTTTCTTAAACTCTTCCCCATCTACATCAAATTCAGTCTGAAGCTCGCTTACCTCAAGTATCCCATCCAAATCAATGTATTCTTCTGCAAGCTCTGCAAGAGCCCTGACATCCCTCTCAACCTCCATACCAAGGTGAAGTCCAAGATGTCTGCTTTCTGTTTCAAGAGCTTTCAATTCCGGCACAACTCCAAAAACTCTGTATCCCTTTTCCTCAAAAATTTTCTTAAGTTTAAGATGGAACCGGGTTGCACTGTTGAATATAACACCTGAAATTTTTAATTCTCTATCAAAATTCCTGAAACCTTCAAAAAGTGCAAGAGCTGAGAGAGACATTGCCCTGACATTCATCACAAGAATTACGGGAAGATTCAGGATCTTTGCAATGTGAGATGTCGAGGAAAAGTCAGAGAGTCTGTATCCGTCAAAGAGCCCCATAACACCTTCAATTATGCCGACATCCTTTCCATTCATCCATTTATGGAAAGAACTTCTCACACCATCCTCTCCCATCATGAATGCATCGAGATTGACCGCCCACTCACAGAATGAATAGTGAGAGGGGTCTATGAAGTCAGGTCCAGCCTTAAACGGCTGAACCTTCAGCTTCCTTTTCATCAGTGCTGCTGTGATTGCAAGTGAAATGCTCGTTTTACCAGTTCCGCTGTGGGTTCCTGAGATGACGAATGCGTGCATGATGAGACTTTCCATGTTTGATATTTAATCGTTAACCGTTGATTCTCGCCCAGCCATAAAATCCAAATCTGTTAGAGCTGGGAAAATTTTAATACAGTTACGTATACGTATAAGCATGAAGGTTGTGCCTGTGAGGCTTGACGAGAGAAAATTGAGGGACATAGACCTTCTGGTAAAGACAGGAGTCTTTAGAAACAGGAGTGAAGCTCTGAGAAGGATGATTGAGAGTGGTATGAAAGCGGTCGAATCTGAAATCGAGCATCTCAGGAAGATTGATGAAATAGTGGACAGAATAATGAACACCGAACTCAATTTTGGTGGAATCCTGAGAGAGTCCTTGGAAGAGGTGAGGGACAGGTGGTAGTTTATGTCGATACAAGTGTGATAATGGCGGCCATTGACAGAGGAGACAGCAAAAGTCAGGCTGCAGATAGATTTCTTTTGAGGGATGGGGAAAAGGCAATCTCCCCTCTTGTTCTGGTTGAGATATTTTCGGTTGTTTCCAGAAACTACGACAGGTTAATCTCCGGACTTGATATGGAAATTGATGAAAGAGACCTGCCTGCAGTAATTGCAAGACTGAGCATGAGGAAGTACGGGTTAAATCTGGCATGTCCTTTTGAGAAAGAGCTTACCATATTTGGAGAGGTACCGGCTGAAGTAAAGCTCGCATTCATGCTCTCTAACGAATTAAAGCTGAGAACTCCTGATTTGCTTCATCTGAGCATTGCTTGGTATATGAAGTTGAATGGTTACAGTCTCGACAGATTTGCAACCTTCGACAGCGAGATCCTGAAAAAAGCTGAAAAGGTGGAGAGACTGACTGGTATACAGGTTTTCGAGCCCTGAACAGCTATAATGTAACGAATCTACACGGTATCGTAACGGTCACTCTTCCGTTTTTTCCCTCTCCATGAGCCTTGTTATGGCGTACTCAACAGCATGGCTTATGCTTGCGAATCTCTTCCTTGCAATCTCCTTTTCAATCCATCGTACAATTTCCTCATCCACCGTGATCGTCACTTTTCTTTTTTTCATATCATCCCACCCATTATACCCTATAGAACTGCCAATAAATCGATTTCCCTGATTAGAAAGTGTTTTATACTGTTTTTTAGTATTTTACACGAAAAAAGAAGTCTAAGGATGGTGATATCATGAAACTTGAAGATCTTGCCAGACAGTACAGGGTAAATGCTGAAAAAGTTCTTCAAAATCCGGAAATTTATGGAGACTCCACGGTTTTTCAAGCAACAATTCTTCTGCAGAGAAATGTTGAGAAGGCACTAAAAACCCTCTCTAAAAGAAACGAAGGCTGTATAAGCTGCATTCATTCAAAACCTCATGAAAAAGAACCGGTCAATATTAAAGCAAGACAATGTGAAATCGGAAAATCATGGGAGAATGGCTGCAAATTCTGGAAAAGCCTCTTAAATGATATATCCTGAGATTTCGGTTATTTTCGAATCTAATGATCGGAGTCTTTAAAACTCATCCCCGATCAGTTCTGCAGCACTCGGAAGACTTTTCAGCACCATCCCCATCTGAAACCGCTTTTTCAAGCATTTTTTCAATGAATTTCACATAGAATTGTCTGCAACATCTCCCTGATGGATTTGTTACAACGCAGTGTCCGCCATTACCTATACCTGTCATCTCCTCAACTTCTTTGACACTTTTTGCCCCTTTTCTTATGGCTTCAACAACATCCTCCTCTGTAACCTGCTTGCAGTAGCATAAAGGCTTTGGTGATCCTTTTTCCTTGAAGAAGACCTTCGTCTTCACTTCTCTTACAGTCAGCGTGACTCTTTTGTCGAAATACACCACATCACAGTCAGAATTGGGACAGAAGTGAAGGTCATCGCTCAGCAGGTGCCAGTATTCAGGATTGACGTGGCTGCCAGCAGTTATCTTCTTCACCTTCCACCCTTCAGTTCCGCAAACGCATTTCATCCTCTCACATCATTCACAGCAATTACGCTTTCAGACACCACCTCAACAGAATAAGGCTGAGGAACGCTCTCGACAATCCTGCTCTGGGTGATGATGGATGGATTGTACACAACAACAGCCGTTCCTTCTGCGTAGCTAACATCCGCCTTTACTATTCCGTTCACATTCATCAGGGATTTCTCTATTGCCTCAGCACAGCTCTCACATGACATGCCCCCTATTCTGAGCGTCAGCTCTCTAAGTTCAGATGGCTGGTTGAGTTCTGCTTTGATTATGTCCTTTTCGGAGATTTCAGCGGTGACGTAGGGTATGATTGCGAAGTTTACTACGCCGAAGATTGCAGTAAATGTTAGCAGAGTTGTTGCTATGAACTTGCTCTCGCTCCTTACGAGCTGGGAATAGCTGCATGCACACTGCTTCGCCTTCTTTCTCAAGTGATATGCTATGGATAGCAGAACAAAGCCAAGTCCGGCCAGTATGAAGTACGTTCTGTACGCTCCAAGAGATGCTGCCAGAGCAAAGTTACCTGCACCTATGAGAAGCAGAATCAGGGAACCGAGACAGCAGGCTGATGATATAAAGCCTCCAAGAGCCCCTCTAACAGCAGCGGTATTCAGCATGTCAGATCACCCTCTGAATCTCTACTTTTCTTTCTGAATTCTCTTCCTCTTTCAGCACACCGCAGCTCACAAGCTGTCTGTGATATTCTGCCATGTAGGTTTCGAGGACGTCGAGGATTCTGTCTGCAATCTGACTCGTCCTGTAAACTCTCTTCTTCCCTCTCTGCTCCACCTCAACAAATCCGCAGTTCAGCAGACACTTCAGGTTGTGAGAGACTCTGCTCTGCTCGTAACCAAGCTTCTGACAGATTTCTGAAACGCTGAGCTCTCCTTCTTTTCTTAGAAGCGTGATTATGTCAAATCTGGTTCTGTTACCCAGAACCTTTGCGAAATGTTTCCATGATTCAAATATCATATGATGTTTTTTTCATTAATTGTTTAAATTATTTTCCATCAGATCAAACATCATGATGGTTAAAATCGGTGTCAATGCTGTTCCTGACTGCAATGGAAAAATGATAATCCGTTCAGCACTCCAAACAAGGCTGAGAACTGCA
>WAMS01000120.1 GCA_015522195.1 Geoglobus sp.
CTGACGAGGCCCACGAAGAAAGGGAGGGAATCCTCAAAAGCATACCTGTTGATTTTAGAGCAGTTGAGGAAGCTAAAAAACTCATCTGCCATCCGCATGAGTTCAAGAGCACCGTTTATAACACAAAACGGGGAAGGACTCCAGAAGAAATTATGGTAGCCTGCTCTTTTCTTACATCTCTTGCAATAAAGCTTATCTTGGATCCTGATAAACCAGACAGCTATGTCGGTGTAGCCAAAATAAAACCGATCCTGTTATTTTTCAAGAAGTTGCTCAGATCGAAAGAGATAAACATGTCTGCTGACTTTATCGATAGGCTTGGATACTTCTTCGATCCTGGAAGTGCGATATTCATTCTTGAGTTATTCTCTGAAGTCGCAAGCTCTTCAGATGACGCAATTCGGAAATTTGTAAGAATCGCCAAAACGTTAAAGAATACTTACAGAGACGAACTGATTCGCAGGGTTGTAAATTTCCCTGTTGTTCTTTTAAAGCCGTGGGAGCATCAGGAACTTGCCTTTAGCCACTGGTGCAGAAACAACTGCAAGGGGATAATCGAGATGGCAACAGCAACCGGAAAAACCCTTGTAGGGTTGATGGCCATACAGAAGCTTGCTGCAGACTTCGAGCAAAATGGCAAAAGAGGCCATGTTCTCATAGCATCACACTCAAGAGCTATACTGAACCAGTGGAAACAGGAAGTAGTCGGTAAGCTTGGCTTAATGGCTGATTCTTCAGACTACAAGATTCCAATAACGAACGACTATGTAAAGATCGAATTCGAAACAATTCAAAGTTTGATCAGACTGAAGGACACGAGAAAAGTTGATCTCCTTATCGTCGATGAGGTTCATCATATTGTTGCACCAGTTTTTAGAGATGTTTTCAGTAAAGTTAGGTTCGACCAGTTCATGGGCCTATCTGCCTCTCCTGACGAGGGTGAAAAGGCAAACATTTTCAAGAGTCTAAATATACCGATAGTCTTCAGGTATGGGCTCAACGAGGCAATAAAAGACGGAGTTCTCCCGGAGTTTGACTGGTATCTGCACCCTGTTCACATATCTGATGAGGAGTTGGCCAGGTTTGAAGAACTTTCTGAGAAAATAAGAAGGGTCCTTTACGCAATTTTAGAAGATGCTGAAACTGAAAGATTCTTGGAGAAATTAGGTGAAGATAGAAATCAGCTTGTTGATTTGAGCGATTTCGTTAGAATGATCGAAAAAGCGAGATACAGAAAACTGGAAATCCCCGAAATCTGGAGAATGCTTGCTCTTCTGATCACCCAGAGAAGGTGGCTCATCCATAGATCGATGCCGAAAATTGATGAAGCCATTGAACTGGCCAAAGACTACTATTCAGCAGGTAAAAAAGTAATCATCTTCACAATGGACATAAATAGCTGTGAATATATAGCAGAGAAACTTGATGGAGTGGACAAGGTCTTTGTTGTTCATTCCGGCATATCCAACCCGTTTATCGTCCTATCCTTCTTCAAGGAGAGTGATAGAGGAATACTAATTGGAGCGAGAATGCTTGATGAGGGCATTGACATACCTGATGCGGAAGTGGGTCTGAATGTGGCAGCCTCAAAAACAAAAATTCAGTTGGTACAGAGGCTTGGTAGAATTCTGAGAAAGTACGGCGAAAAAAGGCCGGCTTTCCATCACTTTGTTGGAATACCGGATGATCGCACCTATTTGGAATTTGAAGATCCTTTCTGGATGCTTGACGAAATTTCCTGGGTTTTAGACACTGCATTGAGCATGGGAGCCAGTCCTAAGATAGTGGAGCAAAAGGATGTCAAGAAATTAATAACTCGCTCAGAAGAAGTGATTAGACAGGCATATAAGGTGAAAGATGTTTCTCTGCCTAGCTATGGAGTTGTAAAAATCGGAAGAATCTTATCTCAATTTGATGAGAAGGTTGTATCAGAATTGACCCGGATGTTAAACAGCATGCCTGAGGATGAGCAGATTACCAACGAATCGTGGATAGAATTACTGAGGAGGGCTTATGAATTGGCCTATGATGGAGAAAGTCGAGCATTGGATGTCAAAGGGCACTGGTGGATCCTTGTCCTTGGATATAGAACTCCGAGGAAAATTGCAGATCTAATTTCTCAATACACCGGCTGAAATTCTGGATTCGATAGCCGAAAGTGTATCAGTAGTAACAAAATATCTGGATGCATTCTGTTAAGCCGTTGTCTTATCCCAAAATTATTTCACACCCCAGCATCCAACTCTTGTGAGAAAGCTAACAAACAGGAGAATCAAATGGATCATCAGACAGCTCGAAAAAGGAACTTCAGTGAAGGAAATATCTGCTGTGATGAGAGTAACGTCGAGAAGGATCTACCAGCTAAAGAAACAATACGAAGAGACCGGCAAAATACCTGAGCTTAAACAACCAACTCACAGCTCAATTTGAAAAATTTAAATAAGGATAAAAAATCAACCCTTGATTTCTCTTAACTTTTCAATCAGGGCTGGAACTACATCGAATATGTCTCCAACAATCCCATACTGCGCTACACCAAATATAGGTGCCTCAGGATCTTTGTTCACTGCAACAATCAGTTCACTGTCCTTCATTCCCATTATATGCTGGAATGCACCGCTTATTCCCAGTGCCAGATATAGCTTTGGCTTGACGGTCTTACCAGAGATTCCAACCTGCCTGTCCTTTGGAAGCCATCCACTGTCAATAACAGGTCTGCTTCCTGCAACAACTCCTCCAAGGACCTCTGCAAGTTCCTCCGCAAGCTCTATGTTTGAAGCGTCATCTATTCCTCTTCCTACAGAAACAACCACATCAGCCTGACTTATGTCGACCTCTCCTGCTTCGGGTTCAACTATTCCGACAAATTCTCTCTTCACCTCTGCTGACGGCTTTATTCCTGAGTCAACAATCTCCCCCTGAACCGTGCACTCGTCCTTGAACACCCCCTGTCTCACCGTGAAGACGTAGGTTTCTGCCTCCCTGACAAGAACATCGACAAGAAGCTTGCCCTGAAAGATGTATCTTGTCGCCCTAACGCCATTGCTCACATCAAGTCCCACTATGTCGGTCACGACAGGTGCGTTGAGCTTTACAGCAAGAACAGGTGCATATTCAGCACCTCTTGACGAGTTTGCCACAAGCACGACGTCTGGCTTCTCCTTTGAGAACAGCTGAAGAAGCACGTCAACGTAAAGTTCGGGGTTATAGTTCTTCAGCTCTGAATCTTCGACCTTCCACACCCTATCTGCGTGTTTTGCGAGCTCTTCAGCGTAAGATGACACGTCATCTCCAATAACAACTGCTTCGCTTGTCCCGTCACCCTTTATGGCATTTGCAAGGTTCAGCAGCTCAATACTCACTGGATCAAGTTCTTCCGATCCTATCTCGGCAATTGCAAAGACTCTCATCATATCAACCCCCTGTCCCTGAGAATTTCAATGAGCTTCTCGGCTATCTCTTCCGGAGAACCTTCGATGAGTTCTGCCTTCTCGACCGGAGGTATGTACACCTTATCAACCTGTATCATGCTCTCCCCAGCATCAACGCTGACCTCTCTGAGCTCCTTGGTCTTTGCCCTCTTTATCCCCATTATGGACACGTACCTCGGCTCATTTATTCCGCTCTGGATTGTGAGAAGAGCTGGCAATGGTAAAATGTTCTCCTCACCAAAACCTCCCTCAAGTTCTCTGACCGCTCTCACTCTTCCGTCCTCAACACTTATGCTTGTTACAGCTGTTGCAAATGGTATGTCAAGCATTCCCGCCAGCAGCGTTCCAACCAAAGCGTTGTTGTGGTCCTGACTCATGAGTCCTGTGAGAATTAGATCAAAACTTTCGTCAGCTATTGCTTCTTTCACCACCTTTGCCGTTTGATACGAGTCCATTCCCGTGTCAAGTGGGATTTTTATTGCCCTGTCTGCCCCCATGGCAAGACATTTTCTCAGTGTGTCGTCAGCATAGCCAACCCCCACAACAATGACTTCTCCACCATGCTGTTCCCTTATCCTGATTGCCTCTTCGATTGCATATCTGTCCCAGTCGTTTATGTCAAAAACGAGCCCCTTCTCGTCGACGCCCTTTCCGTCTGCGGACACACGTATCTCGCTTTCAGGATCGGCTGCGTGCTTTGCAAGAACTATAATTTTCAAGACTATCACCTCTTTTTTACGTTAACTTCCATCAGTTGATAGCTTTTTCCAAAAATAAAAATTATAATCATTTATTGTTTTCATCTTCCCCTGAACTCAGGCTTTCTCTTCTCAAAGAAGGCAGCAAACCCCTCTTTCACGTCGTCTGTCGATGTTGTTATTCCAAAGTAGGCTGCCTCAATTACCTGCCCCGACTCCACAGGAAGTTCGTAGCCAAAGTTAATCGCATACTTGGCAAGTCTCAAAGCTACAGGTGCCCCCTCAGCCAGCTGTGTTGCAAACTCCATCACCTCATCCCAGAACTTTTCCGGATCAACTGCTCTGTTTACAAGTCCAGTTTTCTCAGCTTCCTCGCCGTTTAGTCTTCTTGCAAACATTATGAGCTCCTTGGCCTTCGCAATTCCGAGAATCTTGGCCATTCTCTGCGTTCCACCCCATCCCGGAATCAATCCGAGTGAAGTCTCTGTCAGTCCGATCTGGGCGTTTTTCGCCATTATTCTGAAATCACATGCAAGTGCAAGCTCGCATCCACCCCCGAATGCATAACCGTTGATTGCAGCTATGACAGGCTTTGGAGTTCTCTCTATAGCTGTGAATGCCTCCTGACCCTTTGCAGCCAGAAGCATGGAAACGGATGGATTCAGAACCTCATCAGTTCCGGCTGCCTGAAGATCGAGGCCAGCAGAGAACGCCTTGCCCTCGCCCGTGATCACTATAACTCTTGCCTCGCTGTCAAAGCTCAGCTCGTCCAGAGCTCTTTTCAATTCATCCAGGAGCTCTATTGTAATCGTGTTCAGCCTGTGGGGTCTGTTAAGCACAAGCTTCACTACACCCTTATCAAGTTTCTCAATCCTTATGTTCTGGTAGGTGCCGGCTTCATATCTGTAAAATCCTTCAGAAGCTTTTTTACCAAGTTTGCCCTCTGAAACAAGCTTTCTCAGATACTCCGATGGCCTCAAAATTTCGTACCCCTTTTCTCTGTAAATTTCCTCAACCTTTGAGAGTATCACATCAAGCCCGACCTCATCTGCCAGCTCCAATGGGCCCTTTGGCATGTTTGTTCCAAGCTTCATTGCTGTATCAATCTCCTTTGCATCGGCCACACCCATTGCAATCAGATCTGCCGCGATGTTCACCATGGGTGCTATTATCCTGAGAGCATCATACTTTCCGGCCTTTTCCTTTGGTATCTTTGGTCTCCCTCCTCTCCAGTCATAGAAGCCCTTTGCTGTTTTCATTCCAAGCTCCTTGTTGTTGAACTTTTCTTCAAGAAGCTTCGATTTTGGCACTATGTCCCACTGCTGACCCGCATAGTAAAGAATGTCCAATCCCACAAAGTCCGAAAGTTCAAGGGGACCCATTGGCATTTTGTATGTGTATAGCAGCTCAGCGTCAATCTCCTCAGCCTCGGCAATACCCTTTTCGACATCGTCAATTGCCAGGACAAGATAGGGTACGAGACACCTGTTGACTATGAAACCCTCAACATCCTTTTTGACAACAACGGGTGTTTTTCCAATGCTCTTCACAAAGTCAACGGCAATTCTGACCGCTTCATCACCTGTTTTCTCCCCTCTTATGACTTCGACGAGAGCCATAACCGGCACGGGGTTGAAGAAGTGCATTCCAAGAAACATCTCGGGTCTGTCTGTTGCTTTTGAAAGTTCTGTGATGCTCAGACCCGATGTGTTGGTGGCAAGAAGAGCCTTTGAGTTGAATCTGCAGACATCCTGAAACACCTGCTTCTTGAGATCCATTATCTCAGGCACAGCCTCAATGACGAGATCAGCGTCCTTTACCGCTTCTTCAAGATCAGTTGTAAAGTGGATTCTGTTCATTATCTCTTTGTACTTTGGCAGGCTTATCTTTCCCTTATTCACAGCCCTTCTGAGGCTCTTCTCAATGTTCGCTTTTCCCCTCTCAAGAAACTCGTCCTTTATGTCTCTCACCCAGACCTCGTATCCGGCCTGAGCGACAACCTGAGCTATGCCGGAACCCATTGCTCCAGCACCGAGAACTGCAACCCTATTTATTTCCATAACATCACCCCTCAACAGGCACTATTTCGTACATGAAGTACCCTTCTTTTCTCCTCGATACCTCAATTTTAACCTTTTGGCCGGGTTTCACCTTCTTGGGATCTCCATTGAGCCATGCGGTAACCTTAACACCATCCTCGAGTGTTGCAATGGCGACCGTGTACGGATCGTAGGTGGCGAAGCTCGGAGGTTTGACAAATATCACTGTCAGGGTTTCAAGGATGCCTTCGTTTTTCAGCTCAACCCAGTCCATGTCCTCGTCCATACATCTCGGACAGTCTTTTTGCGGCGGGAAGAACAGCTCTTCACACTTTTTGCATTTTGTTGCAAGAAGCTTCCCCTCCTTCAACCCCTCGAAAAAGTTCTGGATGTTCTCGATTGAGATGATGTATTTCACGGTGAGATCCCTCATGTCCACCCACTGCAGAGCACCGCTCTTCTCGTCAATTGCAACGGGGAAGCCGTATTCCCTTATATTTGTTTCAGCAGCTTTTTTCAGATCTTCCATAAAAATCACCTCTTCTCAAGACCGTAAATTGTAACATAGGTGTAGTGTCCCGTTCCGCCAACGTTGTGGGCCAAATACCTTCCGTTCCTGACGTCCACCTGTCTTCCGTTTTCAGCCCTGGTGAGCAGCTGCTTGAAAGCCTCGACAGCCTGACTTACTCCTGTTGCACCTATGGGGTGGCCCTTTGACTTCAATCCACCGTCCACGTTCACGGGTATCCTGCCTCCGATGTAGGTCTGCTCTTCTCTTATCAGTTCAACTCCCTCTCCCCTTTTCGCAAATCTCAGATCCTCGTAGGCGATGATTTCGGCAGCTGTGAAGCAGTCGTGAACATTTGCACCGTCAATCTGTCTGTAAGGAGCGCCCATATCTATTCCAGCCTTTCTGTATGCAACTTCAGCAGCATAGGAGGCTGATTTCAGAGATGTGAAGCTGTCTCTCCTGCTCAGATTTGCCGTGCCCGTTCCAACACCCTGACCGAGAATCCATATCTTCTCCTCCACGCCCCATTCCTTAACCTTCTCTTCGCTTGCGAGAACAACTGCAGCGGAACCATCTGTGATTGGTGAGCAGTCAAAGAGCTTGAACGGCCACGCCACATAGGGTGAGTTAACAGCCTGTTCAAGGGTTATCTCTCTTCTGAACTGTGCATTTGGATTTTTAGCACCATAAAAGTGATTTTTGACAGCAACTTTCGCAAAGTCTTCTTCCGTCGCTCCATACTTTGCCATGTAGGCTGTTGCGTGCAGTGCATAATAACCCGGAAACGTAAGTCCGAAGTTCTCGAATTCCCAGAAGTAGCTCCCGAATCTACCGATAAGCTCTATAACAGTTGGATTTGGAGATTCCTGCATTTTTTCAAGTCCGACAACAAGAACGACCTCTGCCTCTCCGCTCTCGACTGCCGTGTATCCGACTTTGATGGCAGCGTTTCCCGTTGCACAGGCGGCCTCAACTCTCATGCTCCCCACATCTTCAAACATACCGTACTCGTAGAGAAGTGGTGGTACGGCAGCTTCACTGCTCCATAATCCAGCTGTACCAACGACCATGAAGTCTATTTCCTTTTGATCAACGTTTGCTGACTGCATTGCAGGTTTTATCGCTTCCCAGGCAAGTTCAGGAACGTTGACGTCCTTTCTGGCACCAAATCTGGAATGCCCAGTACCTATAATTGCCACTGACATACAACCCTATAACGATCTTTCATTATATAATATTTTCTCGCTTTTCCTTCTTTTTTTAAAGGTTCGGGGTGATGAATTCTTTTTATTTTCCGAAATCTTTCATGATTTTTACGAATTGGAGGTTAAATCATTTATAAAGTTTTTGCTGATTGTAAGAGGGGCGAGAATATTTTATTTTTTTCAAAAGAATTTTACACTTTTCAGTGTTATATTGGAATAGCGTTGGCAATGGCGATAAGCTTTCAGTTCACGGAAGAGCGAAGGGTTTGAGGATGTTTGCAAGGGAGTTTGCTTAAAAGCGGTCCACATCTGAACCTGCCACTGAAGTGCGACGAGTTTCGATTTCACGCTGTATCGACTCCTGAAGAGTAAAGTGCAGAGGGATAGAATCTGTAAAGCAGATTACCGTCATGGGGAAGTCTCTGGCAGTGAATCCGGACTTGTTTTGGATGTTTCATTCCATCGTCTGGCATATAAGCACTCATTCTTCATTGTTCAGAGACAGAAGAGGGATATGCTACCAAAACTGTCAGCTGAGGAATTGTAGGCACAGAAAACACGTCTGATGCGGGAGGTGACTCGGTAGCATAAAAACAGAGGCAGTAAAGGATGAAGCACGTTCATCAGGGTCACCGAATATGCAATGAATGGTGAGTGTTATGCAGGTTACGTGTCTGTTGAGACCACAAACTGAGCTTTCCAGTTCCACTGAGTTTGGGAGCTGAATTTACTCGGAGTCAGGGAGATGCAGTTCCGCGACAGCTTTTTTCAGTTTTGCGTATGTCTCCTGAACGGCTTCAGGAATAACACGCACGTCTGCCAGAACTGGCATGAAATTTGTATCCCCATTCCATCGCGGGACTACATGCATGTGGATGTGCTCCTCTATCCCTGCTCCAGCCACCCTTCCGATGTTGAATCCTATGTTGAACCCGTCAGGATTCATCGTCCTTTTTATTGCTCTGACCATCATCGCAGAGACACTCATCATCTCTGCCATTTCCTCTCCACTCAGGCTTTCCAGATCCCCTGCATGTCTGTATGGTGAAACCATCACGTGCCCCGGATTGTAGGGATAGTTGTTCATCATAACAAAGCATCTCTTCCCGCGGTACACAATAAGCCTTTCTTCGTCCCTCTTCTCTCTTGGAAATTGGCAGAATATGCATCCTTCATGTTTTGGAGCCTCTATGTACTTTATTCTCCAGGGTGCGAAAAGCCGCTCCATGCGCACCCATCGTCTTCAATGTGTAAATATCTTGCCCTCCAATTACTATGAGGTGGTTTTACCGGCCTTGGCTGGTTGGATAAATCATCCAGTGATTTAGACTGGCCTGAATCTCATCAATCACGACTCAGAATCACCCAAAAATTTTTATATTTGAATTACTTAATTTATACTCGAAAAAAGCTAAGGAGGTGTTTTAATGGAACTGCCCCTTGCACCTGTTGAGAGAATTATAAGGAAGGCAGGTGCTCAGAGAGTTAGTGAAGATGCCAAGAAAGCTCTGGCTGAAGCCATTGAGGAGTATGCGATGGAAGTTGGGAAGAAGGCTGTTGAGCTTGCCAAGCATTCTGGAAGAAAAACGGTCAAGGTAGAGGATGTGAAGCTGGCTATAAGCCAGTGATCGGTTATTTTTTAAATTTTCCCCATCAAATCACTTATTTTTTTGACGTGCATCTTTTCCCACTCTGCCAGTTCTTTGAGGGTCTTCCGCACCCTTTCCAGAGATTCTCCATCTATCTCTTTTGAAAGCATTGGGTCGATCAGATCAAGCATGTGCTCGTAGTAATTCTTTGCCCAGTGTTCATACTTGAGCAGCTCATTCAAAACCTCGACAAGCAGGTTCTCAGAGAAATCAAATACAGGGACCTCAATATTCCTTGTGGAATATTCTCTGAACTCCTCAAGGTTCACACGTATAACCTCCACCATCTGTTCAAGCATCTTTTTGTGTATTTCATTGTCCTTCATTATCTGAAACATCACATCCCAGAAGGTTGTGTTGGTGATCTCTAAAAGGGCATGGGAAATAATTTCCTGTTCTGCATCTTCATACCTGTAAGCCCTCGCAAGCATTCTTGCAAAAACCACAATACTGTCAGACATACATGGTTCAGTTGGATGAGAGGTATTTTAATGTTTTTGGGAAAATGTATTACAAATTTTAATATTCAACACTCTAAGTTTAAATTTCATTACGAATGCATCGGTTTCCTCTTAAAAAGTCTCTACAAAATTTTTTGAACAGGTATCATCCATCAATTCCGATGATAACCTTTGTCGGACTTGGACTCTGGGATGCAAAGGACATCTCCATCAGGGGACTTGAAGCTGTTAAAAAAGCAGACAGGGTTTATGCTGAGTTTTATACATCAAAACTGTCAGCTGAAATCGGGGATCTTGAGAGAGAGTTTGGAAGAGGTATAGAGATCCTTGAAAGGAAGGATCTTGAGGAGGAATCATGGAAAATAGTCAATGAAGGTGCTGAGAAAAATCTGGTAATACTCGTTCCCGGAGACCCCATGATTGCAACAACCCACTCCTCACTTATGGTCGAAGCTAAGAGAAAAGGGGTTGATGTTAAAATTATCCACAATGCAAGCATAATCTCGGCAGTTGCTGGCGTAACCGGGCTTCATGCATACAGATTCGGAAAAACGGCAACTGTAAGCTACCCCCACAGAAATGTAATATCAAAGACTCCACTGGATGTTGTAAAGCAGAATCTCTCCATAAATGCTCACACCCTGCTTTTGCTGGATCTGAATCCCGATCCAATGACGATACCTGAGGCAGTGGACATACTTGAGAAAATAGATGATGGAGTTCTGAATCACTTTGCTGTTGGGGTTGCAAGAGTCGGGGGAAACAGTTTTGTTGTTTGCGATAACTTTTACAGTCTGCGAGATCATGCCTTTGGCGATCCTCCCCACACGGTGGTTGTTCTTGGAAGAACTGTACACATAACAGAGTATGAATTTCTCAGGGAATTTGCCTCCGCTCCCGAAAGTCTGTCTGAGATTGTGGAGTGAAAACAAAGAAGGAAATGCCCCTGTAATTCTCAAGCCTTCCTCCATCAATTATTTCATTCTTCAGGGGAATGATAATCACGTCACACCCAGTTTTTTCTCCAATTTCAACAATGCACTTCTGAATTTCCATCGGGGGCCTTACTGAAAGAATCAGGCTGGCATTCCTGTATATTTCAAAATCCGGATTGCAGATGTCATCAACAACCACATCTTCCCTTGTCTTTCTCACATCCACCCTGACAACACGAAAGCCTTTTTCTTCGAGGCTGTCGGATATGCTGAAAAAATATCCGATTCCAACCTCGACCATCTTGCCACTGTAGTTTTTTGAAATGTAATCCACAATTCCAATCACGAATCAATTTTATACAGGAACGTGTAAAAGAATTGCTGTGTACTCGGTCATAATAAGACCGTTTGATGCCAAGGACTCATCGGATATAATCAGGATAGATTCGGAGTCATTCAGTACAATGAACCCGACCTACGATCTGTTCATATACATGACCTACGGCAGCGAGATTCTTGTTGCAGATATAGGAAATGCTGTTGTGGGTTATGTGGTGGTCTCTTACAGAGAAGAAGAGGCTAAGATAATGTCTCTGGCGGTGAAAAAGGAATTCAGGGGCAGGGGTATAGGCAAGATGCTTCTGAAAGAGGTGATAAAGAATGCAAGAGGTAAGGGTGTGAAAAGGCTCACACTTGAGGTGAGAGTCTCAAACAGAGTTGCTCAGGAGCTTTACAAAAAAATGGGGTTTGAGATTGCTGGAATCCTTGAATCCTATTACAGCGATGGCGAGTCAGCCTATCTAATGTGCCTGAATCTCAACAACACTGATAACTTCCCTCAGTCTTGGGTTTGAGAGCAGATTCCCGTGATCCTTTTCGCTCAGCATCTCATTAAGACCTCTGCATAGAAGAAATATTGCTCTTTTATGGTCATTCTTGCTTTTATGTATGTGTACAGGCTGTATACCGAGCTCCTCATACTCTCTGAAATATCCGTTTGTAAGACCAGCTTCTTCAAGAAATCTCTTAA
>WAMS01000121.1 GCA_015522195.1 Geoglobus sp.
AAGATGCTACGAGAAACAATACAGCCAAGGAAACCCTCAAGCTCGTGAAGGGTCTCAGAGTGTTTGCACCGAGAATTCTCCTTATCGAGTTTGTGGCTGTGGCAAGAAGGTTAGGTATGGCTATTTCTAAGCTCGATGTTGTTAGGTTAACAGCAGATTTTGTTTTACTCTCAGAAGATACGATATTTGACGAAGCATTCAAGATAGCAGAACGCGTTCATCCGAGAGCAGCAGACGCCTACTTCATAGCAACAGCAAAGCTAACAAATTCAATCCTAGTCACGAATGACAAAATAATGGCAAATAACACAAAAAAGTATGGAATCGAAGCTTATTATCTGATCGAAGAGTTTGATAATGCAGTAGAGCGGTTAATGAGGATGGGTTGAATTTTTGGTCGATTTTAAGGCTGTATACCATAGCCGATAGATTCTGAATGGTACTGTTGGTATTGAGCTCTGGATCGTTATCTCTTCTTCCCACTGAAAAATACTGACAAGCCGTGCATCATTAAAGCAAATATCGGCCATACTGGAAAGGATGATGAGTGTTGTTAATTTCAACAATGTAATTTTTATTTATTCTTGTATTTTATTCTTAAGTTCTTAAAAGGAAGATTCGGATTGGTTATTAGCTTCATGACTTTCGATTTTAGATACATTTAATAAATTTTACTTTTTTAATGATAAGTCATAGAATAATATTTAATTGAAGAAGTAGATAGGATGTATGCTGGTAAGAAATTGTTGAGTGTGTTGATGTTTCTGGTGATGCTTGGAAGCGTAATGAGTCATGTCACAGCCGAAAATGCAAGGGCAAGTGAAAAACTGAAACTTCCGAAATAGATCGCGAAAAAGGAATTGCTTCAACTTTAACGTTTTCTGGTATTCTGGTCTGCACGTTAGATGCGTTTCGATGCTTTTTAGTCAGATCGCATCACTCTTATCTCTGATTTTAATTGATGAGCATAACCCATGGATATTGTGGAGATAACGATACTTCTCTCAGATTGGTGAAGCTGACTGGCAGACTGGCTCCTGACATTCGTGAAAATTGCCTGCTGCCAGTAATTTTTTAAACGCCTGATAAATTGAGAATACATGCTTGATGGTATGAAGGTTCTTGAACTTGCATACTATTACCCAGGGCCGTACTGCTGCAAGATTCTCTCAGAACTCGGTGCAGAGGTCATCAAAATCGAACCACCCTCAGGAGATCCAATGAGGTATAGGAAAAATATTTTTGCTGGAGTCAATGCAGGTAAAAAGATCATGAACCTCGATCTGAAAAATGAGAACGACAGAGAAAAGCTTTATGAGATTGTAAGGGATGCTGATGCTGTTGTTGAAGGCTTCAGGCCGGGTGTGGCAAAAAGACTCGGTGTTGATTATCCCACTTTGAAAAGAATAAATGAGAATTTGATTTACTGCTCAATCACAGGATTTGGACAGAATTCTGAAATTAAAAGACCGGTACATGACATAAACGTTCTTTCAATGGCAGGAATTTGCCAGATATCAGGACTTCACCACAGCAACCCATGTGACCCCAACGTTCAGCTTTCAGACTTCTCATCTTCCGTAATTGCTGCCATTGCAATACTTTCCGCATATATCAGAAGGTTGAAAACCGGAAGAGGTACCTACATAGACGTGAGCATGTACGATTCTGCAATATTTTCTGTTCCACTCCACATCCTCATGGCTGCAAACAGGGAAGGGTACATGCCTGATTTCTACCTGAATCCGGGATACAGGATATACAGAGCCAGAGACTGCTATGTGTCTCTGGGAATTCTGGATGAGCCTGTATTCTGGGAAAAACTGTGCAAATTGCTTGATCTTGAAAGATACATCAAAATATCTTTTGAAGATAGAATTGAAATGGCTGATGAAATCAAGAACGAAATTGCAAGAAGGATTTCCAAAATGAACAGGGAGCAGATAGAAATCCTTTTTAATGAGGAGATACCATACGGAATCCTCTCTGATCTTGATGATGTGGTGGAGAATTCAAGACTGATCAGAGAATGTGAGTTTGAAGGAGATAGAGTGAAGACCATCTCCTTTCCGGCCAGTTTTGATCAGGGTTAAATTTATCTTTTTTTCAGCCCATGAATGGTGTGGACGTTTACGTTCTCAGACTGGGCCACAGGGCAGAAAGAGATAAGAGAATCTCAACCCATGTTGCACTGACTGCAAGGGCATTTGGAGCGAAAGGGATATTTTTTGACGTTTTTGACAGAAACCTCTTTGAGAGTGTAGAGGATGTTGTCTCCAGATGGGGCGGTGATTTTTTCATAAGACACATCCACTCCTGGAGAAGTCTGGTAAAGAATTTTGAAGGAAAAACGGTTCACCTGACAATGTATGGGATGCCGCTTACTGAAAAAATGGAAGAGTTGAAAAAATGTGAAAGGATCCTGGTTACGGTGGGTGCAGAAAAGGTGCCTCCTGAAATTTACGAGATTTCCGATTACAACATATCCATAGGTACCCAGCCTCACAGTGAGGTTGCAGCACTTGCAGTTTTCCTCGACAGGATTCTGAACGGAGAGGTCTTCAGAAAAGAGTTTGAAAATGCCAGAACAAGGATAATTCCCTCGAATAGAGGAAAAAAGATCTGCTAAATGTTTTCCATTCGATGATGATAATAACCATTCAGTTACGATAAGTTTTTATTTTTCCGTGTGCCAGAAAAGACAATGGACGATGTTTTGTATCTGATACAGGGTCTTTCACTTTTACCCGTATCACTAATTCTCACGAATCTCATTCTGTCTGAAAACTCAAAGGATTTTCTCAATGGAAGGGTTAAAACAGGATACTTGCTTTCTTTTCTGATATCCATTTCCCTAATTTTCACCTGGATTGGAGGGCTTATCTACTTCGTCACTCTAACCAAAACAGGAAAGCTGTTTATGGAACTCTCCTCATCTGTCTTCTGGGTAATAATGATGCTTTCAGGGCTCTATATAACGAAAATTCTGGCAATAGATTACAAAATCAGGCCAGCAATAAGTGAGAAATTCTTCAATATAGTTTTTTACTTCACCGTTACCTGGCTGATAACCATCCATCTTCCTGCCATATCATACATGCTCTTGGCACTGCTTTCAACAGTAGCATCCACGGCCGGAATTTACCTGAATTTCATACTTGGTAAATACTATAAATTCAAGGAGTTTTTCATCATACCTCTTGATCTGCACAGCTTTTACATCTCATTTGCCCTTGCCTCTGTATCTCTGAGTCTGCTATTTCTGGCCAGAATATACAGCCATAAATCCTATCTGTTTTTTGCAATTGTGATATACCTGGTAATAATTTACGGGATTGGTTCGCTGTTCAGAGAACTGAGGGCTCTGATTGCAAAGATTTGAAAATAATTTAAACCAGAATTGAGTTGATGTTTCGATGCCATCTGTAATGATCTCGGGTACCACAAGCAGTGCTGGAAAGTCTGTGATCGTGGCCGCTCTTTGCAAAATTCTCTCAAAAATGGGATACAGTGTCAGCCCATTCAAAGCCCAGAACATGAGTCTGAATTCATACATAACCAGAGAAGGGCATGAGATTGCCTATGCTCAGGCATTTCAGGCTTTTTCAGCTGGAAAAGAGCCGGATGTCAGAATGAATCCAATACTGCTTAAACCCAAGGGAAATCTGAAGTCACAGCTTGTTGTGATGGGAAAGGCAAGAAAAGATGTGAACGCTCTTGAATATTACAGAGAAATTCCTGAACTCCTAAAAACTGTTAAAGAGGCGTACAGAGACCTTGAAAGGGAAAATGATATTGTGATAATAGAGGGTGCAGGCGGGATGGCAGAGATAAACCTTTACGAAAGAGACATAGCAAACACAGGAATTGCAAGAATCGCCAGACCAGATATTTACTTGGTTTCAGACATAGAACGTGGAGGGAGCTTTGCATCCTTATTTGGGACGTACTCACTCCTCCCAGAAGATATAAAACCTCTTGTCAGAGGATTCATGTTTAACAGATTCAGGGGATATGAAGATCTGCTTCTTCCGGGAATTGAGAAACTTGAGAAACTCACCGGAATCAGGACTGTGGGAATTATTCCCTATCTTGACAGTGCTTTACCGTCTGAAGATTCTCTGAACCTGGAAGACTGGAGAGACAACGAGAAAGCAGATGTTGCCGTCATAAGGTTACCAAGGGTCTCCAATTTCACAGATTTTGAACCTTTGAGAGATGCTGTCAGCTTTGTTTCCCTGAAAGAAGACATAGATGACTTCAAAATCATCATAATTCCTGGGACAAAGGAGACCCTTCAGGATCTGAAAGAATTGAAAAGATGGGGGATGGATAAGAAGATAAAAAGATTTTCAAGAGAAAAACCTGTTATCGGAATATGCGGTGGTTTTCAGATACTCGGTACCGAGATACGCAGTTCTCTTGAGAACATGAGGGCGAAAGGAATTGGACTCATTGATGCCTGCACCGAATTCACAGCCTACGATAAGATAACAAAACAGGTGAGAAAAAGAGTAACAGAGAGAGTTGCCGTAATTGACGGTATTGCTGGAGAGACAGTGACAGGTTATGAGATTCACATGGGGAGAACAAGGGCAAGGAGACCTGTGTTTCAGGATGACGGTGGTGCAAGTGAGAATGGACTTGTCTGGGGGACTTACATGCATGGCCTCTTCTTCAATGAAAACGTCAGAAGAGAATTTTACAGGTATTTGGAAAGAAAATACAGAGTTGTGAATGACCCCATAGAAGAGCTTTCCAGCATTATTCTCCAGAAAACCGACATTGAGTACATTATATCAGGTGTTCTCAGCAGACAATCATAGCCTCTACAGAGGGAAAAGCTTAACTCCCAGCAAGGAGTACATTCTTCATGGGTTTTGTTGGATTTATCGGAACGCTGCTAAAATACACTGTCTTCTTCTCCGTACTTGTCATCATTGCTCTCACATTCTATTATTACTTCAGCGGATCAGGATACCTTCCCTACGGCTATTACCAGACGGCAAAAAAGATGTACGGTGACATCGGAGTGCATGATATCAGTAATCTCACCTACGTCCTCAATCGAGCATATCTCCCGCCTTACAAGGAGGATGTTTTTGACAGCACTGAATCCTCAGCCTACCTTGAATGGTATCTCGAAGGACATGGATTCAAAGCTTATATGGCAAGATCAGATGCAATCAGCCATCTCTGGGTCGTTGTTGAACTCGATAACGGCGAAAGAGTTGCAATTGAACCAACTGCTTTGACAAGTAACAAGTACAACCCTCCCGGCATAATTGATGCTCCTGATGGAAGATACAGAAACTATTCCATCACATGGAAGGAATACACAAACAAAAATCCCGGAAAACCCTACGAGGAGTTTCTCAAACAATACAGTTACTATTACAATCCCCCAAAGCTCTTTGACAACCCGGGACAGATTGTCGGTATCGCATCAACTCTGAAATACCCGGGATGGGCCAAGATGGATATAAGCGAATTTGACTGGTGGAATTCCGAGCCGTTTAATTCTACCTATCCATTTTCTGAGTGGAATTGACTGAAATTTCCCTTTTTATGAAATCAATCACATCATCGATGTATTTTCTGCACCTATCACTCAGCTCAAGGCAAGGTTCAATTTTCTCAGGTTTAACACCAACAATCACGACCTCCTCAGGCAGCTCATAAACATCTCTCGCCATGATGATGAGATCTTTGAAGTGCATGTCGTGAATGCTGAGCATCACATCTGACGGGAAATCATCTTTTTTTGGATTGAACCTGTAGTCAACAACACCCTCCTTATCGCCTGTGTCAATTGCATCAACAATTATAACCTTGTCTTCTCCATCCATTGCCTCAAGAAGCATAACAGGATTTGTCATGGCATCGACAATCTTTACACCCGAGAACTCCATTATTCCCTGCATTTTCCTGATTACATGTATCCCAAATCCATCATCTCCAAGCAAATAATTGCCAACTCCGATCACCGCAACCATTGAAAAGCCCTCCAGATCGTGTTTTTCCTCTCCATTACAGCCTCCTCCCCCTCACCTTATCGACATCAAATTTCGCCCTGTCAGACACGTGCATTACAGCAAGTGTACCTGCCATTACCGGATCGCTGACCACGAGATCGCTGACCTTTGGTACTGAACCAAACATGTTCAGACTCACAACAGGAATTCCGGCCTTTCTCAGTTTTTTAACCTCCTCAGTAACCTTACCTCCCATAAGTCCACCTGCCAGAATCAGGATTTCGGCTCTGTGAAGCCTTGTAACTGCTCTAACAGCATCTGCAAGCTCTTCCTCTCCAACAAGAGGCATGGTATCAACACTTATCCTTTCACCCCTGAGATTGTGTCTGTCTGCTTCTGTTATAGCACCCAGAGCTACCTGCGAAACCTGAGCCCCTCCTCCAAAAATAAGAACTCTCTTTCCAAAAACTCTCTCAAAGGGTTTCTCCTCACTTATCTCCAGCACAAATGTGAATTTCCTGATTTCATTTAGAATCCTGTCAAAATCCCCTCCCTCCACCTCGAGATAAATCAGTGCTTTACCTTTATTTTCGCCGTGCTCTATTATGAAGCTCTGAGCGTAGGTTATATTTCCACCATGCTCCGCTATTTTTGAAGTTATGTCTCTCAGAACTCCAACCCTGTTCTCAGCTATAATCTGAAGACCCCTTATCATTTTCAGAACTTTGCTCCAGTAAGTGTTTTTGTCTCAATCACTCCATCAATCGATCTTATCTTCTTCACAACCACATCACTGAGCTCCTCGAAATCCCTCACAGAAATTTTGGCTATCAGATCATATTCTCCAAAAAGTGGATGAAGTTCTTCCACCTCCTGAAGTCTGAGGAGTTTTTCGTAAACACTTCTCTCTCTTCTCGGCATTACCTTTATCAAAACAAATCCCAGAGCCATCAATCTTAGTTCAAACAGAAAATATTAAAACTTTCTGATTATGTAGTGCTCTATCTTCTGAACATCCTCCCTCATGCCCATCTTTATCAGAATGTAGATCAGCAGAATGTTGACGGCAAACAGTATGAGCGTGAAAACACCTGTGAGAGCTGATGTATTCCATATGAGATGAAATACTCCTGCAAGAATGAAATATGGCAGTATTGAGGTTGTTTTTCTCTCAGATTTGAGCCCGAATCCGACACCAATTACTGTGGTGAATGCCGAATGGGCAATGGGTGTGAGAAATGCTCTTGTTACTGCAGTGCCATACCCGTACGACAGCCCATACATCAGATTCTCAAGTGATGCGAATCCAAGCCCCGCTGCAACACCGTACACGACTCCATCCATTACCCCATCAAACATTCTCCTCCAGTAAGGAATCAGCAAGGCGAGCATTTTCGTAAACTCTTCTACGAACGGGGCAATCAAAAATACCTGAAAGCCGGTTAAACGACTCTCAATGGCAAGTGCAAGAGACGTGGAGATAAATGATGAAAACAGGAATGTCAGTATGACGTAAAATTTTGGTTCGGGTTCAATTCTGTCCTTATGATAGACGTACCATAGAATGAAAAGTGATGGTGCATAGGCAAGAATTACATACTCAATCATCCAAAAATACTTTTCAGGCAACTATTTAATTTTACCCTATCTCTTCCTTCCGCCTTGTTCGGTATTCTGAGATAATCTCCTCTATCCTTTCAAGTTTTCTTTTTTCAAGTGATTTTTCAGTTTCAGCAAGTATCTCTTCAAGTTCTTCAGATCTGACAAGGGCGAACTCTTCAAACATCTTAATCCTGATTCTGTCCTGTGGTATTACGGGAATGCTTTCCCTTTCAAAGACTTCCATTGCAAGATGGGACATCTCGCCACTTGCAATAATGGCCCTAACACCTTTTCTAACCAGCATCTCTGCACCAATTTTTCCTCCTCCGGCCACATTTCTGATGTACAGGATATCTCCCCTGTTCAGTCCGGCTGAGTTTTCAAGTCGTTCTATCTCATCCTTTGTGAATTTTCTAAGGACTTTTACAGACCTCCATCCTCTGAACTCCAGATACTTCATTCTTTTGAGCATCTCTATCCTTCCGCGGAGCTCTTCAATCATTCTGTCCTTTTCGTTTATGGCTATCCTGAGATCTCTTATCTCAGATTGAAGTGCCTTAAAAACATTCTGTTCTCTGATTTTTCTGTGCTCTTCTGAAGAAATGTTGTAAACTTTCTCCTTCAATCTCTCAATTTCCTTTCTGAGTTCAGAAATTTTTTTCTCAAGCTCTCTGTTTTCGCTCCTTAATTTTGCAATTATTCTGTCTCTTTTCTTTACCTCATCTTTCGGAACCAGAAACTCTTCTTTTTCAGATTTTTCCTGAATTTCTTCCCTTTTTTCAAGCATCAGCTTCAGAGACTGGCCTCTGATAATTCCGGCTTTTATTTCGTCGATGTCATATCCCTCGGGAACTCTTTTTTCAACATTTCTCAGTTTGTTCCTGAACGTGTTGAACGCATCAAGAGCTGACGCAAGAGCATCCCTTTCATGATCATTTTTCACACTGAATTTTGATGCCAGAGCCTTTTTTTTCTCAACAGGAATGTCTTCTTTGGGAGTGTGGAGGATGCAGTTAAATGATGCTTTCATTTTCAAAATGTAATCCGGTGGATTTTTCTTGTCCGTTGCAATTAGAATGGGTTTCCCAAACGAAAGTATAAATTCTGATACGCTGGATGAGCTCCATTCCTTTTTACTCCCAATTCCCAGCAGATTGCCACTGAGATCAAGAACCGCAACACCAACTGTGTTGCCGGGATCTATGCCCACTATTGTGTATGTTTTCTGCCTGCCTATGGGCAAAAATTCGATTTTATCCTTTACAACAGCACTGACTGTCACCTGAACATCTCTCGTTCTGAATGAATTTACAGGAATTCTTTCTCTGGGCTCATTAACAACAAAAATACCTCTCGATATTCCTCCGTAGGCAGTCCTCATCTCTTCAGTGTAGTCAAACCCACACTCATCAAGTACCCTTTTTATCTCTCTGAAAACTGCCCTGACAGAGTCGTGAACCTTTCTTCTGTATTTATTCTGTCTCCAGCCTCCCTTTCCAAGACTTCTGTTTCTCGAGACCTTTATCACAGTTTTATCAGAGAATACAGAGACCACCTCTCCAACACCGTATTTCACCAGAAGTGCTGAGGCTTTCGCCTCATCAAACGGATTTTTTGGATCGATTGATATCCCGTACCTCTTTGCCAGGGAGGGTAGGGATGATTTTCCTGCTGTTTGAATCAGCTTGGTGTCTGCAGGAAGAAATCTCAGAAACTCAACAAGCTCTGTTCTGTCCTTAAAAATTTCAGATATGTTGTCCACAGCAATGAAATCAGGTTTTTTTTCCTTGACAAACCTGAACAGCCTTCCCCGTGAAACAGATTTTGACCACTCCTCACTATCATCAATGTAATAAACAGCATATTTTGACTTGAATCTTGCATGGGGTGACCCCCTGATTATGTCCACTCCGACTATTCTCATGCCCTACCTCTAACGTAATTCAAAACTTCATTTAAATCTTTTTTTACACCGTAACTCCTATCAAAGTAGTCAATGATGTTTGAAACATCCCTTTTCAGAATTTCATCAGAATGGGGAGACCAAACATCAGCATACTGGGGGAAATCTATGATCCATATCCCCTCCTGATTCGCAAGTATGTTGAACTGACTCAGGTCGCCGTGAATCACCCCCCTGTGGTACATCTTCCTCACCTCATCGATTATCATTTCAAGAACTTCTTCAGGATTCTTCAGCCTCACCCTGTAAAGCTCCCTTGCATCTATAAGTCTGGATACAACTGCATTTCCATCAAAGAAAATCGGTTCAGGAACGCTAACATATCCATAAAGTCTTTTTAAGGCAGAATATTCCCTTTTGGCAGATCTGACAGTCAGAACAGTGATATGCAGCGTCCCGTAATTCCGCTTTTCCCTTACTTTTTTGAAGCTCGGATAGCCAACTCTGTGAAACTTTACGGCAAGCTCCTCATTCCTGTCATTGAGTGCATTGAACACAACACTTTCTTTTCCCTCTCCAAGTATATTTCCCATTTTTGAGATTATCCCTTTCATTACAAGTCTTTTTAGTGAGAAAACAGACAGACCTTTGAATGTAAATCTTGTTCCGAGGTATTCATCATACTTGTTCTCCACAATTCCCATGCTTGAAAGCTTTTTCAGAATCAGTTCAAGTCTGTCTTCCTTAAATGCACAGTCCCTGATTATGGCATGGAGGGGAACGTATTCAAAATCCCACATGTTTCTGAAAATCGAGCTTAGCACACATGTGTCAGTTCTGTCAATTCTGTGATATGCTTCCAGGAGATCATTCACATACTATTTAAAATCGAGACTGTTTAAACCTATTTCGTGAAGTGCTCGTACTGCAACAGAAATGCGGTTTACTTCCAGAGGCATTCAGGAAAACACCTCTGCAGAAAACACTTCATTGAGAATTTTTTCAGGCGGATCAGAAGAAACATCAGGAAATTCAGGATGATAGAGAGAGATGAGAGAATAGCAATTGCCATGAGTGGTGGAAAGGACAGTGTCGTCCTTGCCCATGTTCTCAGTGAGCTCTATGGAAACAGAAAGGACATAGAGTTAGTTGCAATTTCTGTTGACGAGGGGATCGAAAATTACAGAGCTCCAACACTTAAAATTGCAGAGAAAATCTGCAGGGATCTTGACATCAGTCATCATGTTGTACGATTTGAGAGAGAGATTGGTGCCAGTCTCGATGAAATGGTTAGGAGAGGTGGAAAAAAACCGTGCACCTACTGTGGAGTTTTCAGGAAATACCTGCTGAACAGAAAGGCAAGAGAGCTTTCAGCCACAAAGCTCGCAACAGGTCACAATCTTGACGATGAGGCCCAAACAATACTCCTGAATTTTCTGCAGTCTGATATTGAGAGACTTGCAAGGCTGGTCCCATCAAAAATTCAGAAAGGGCTTGTCGTGAGAATAAAACCTCTCAGGGAGATCTATGAAAGAGAGATTGTTGCATATGCAGTTTTAAATAATCTGTCTGTTTCTTTCGAAGAGTGTCCCTACAGTCAGACTCCTGTAAGAGCTGCAGTCAGGGATTTTCTGTATGAATTTGAGAAAAAGTATCCAGGCAGAAAATTTTCCGTGATGAGAAGTTTTGAAGCAATTTTACCATGTCTGAGAGACAGATACCCTCAAATAGATCTGAATGAATGCAGAATTTGCGGAGAGCCAACACCAAGGGAGATATGCCAGGCATGCGAGCTGAGAGTTGAGCTCAATTTAAGCTGATCTGGACTGTCTCAGGGGAACGACACCTACGATTCCTGCCAGAATCCCTCCAAAAAGTGCCATAAGGAAATAGTACATTGCATCCTCTCTCAAACTTGAGTAAACTTCTGTTGTAGAAATGATGTAAACCGATCCACCCCATATTATCAGACCTGCAGACACCAAGAGAAATATCATCGAAAGATACCTTCTCATGCTCCTTCCCTCAATAAACGCATCGAGACTCTTCCCTATGATTATGCTAACTCCAGCAGATATTATCCACCACAAACTCCCGTAAATGAATGCGGTTGCAAGGATTATCGCACCAACCGCAACAGGCTGATAGAGGAGCTTCCAGAAACTGTTTATTCCCTGAATGAATCCAACGATAATGAGAATCAGGGAGATTATATATGTGATAAAGGAAAACCGTCCTTCAAGAAGTGAGTTTTTGATGGTCGAAAAGTACTCCTCTATTGCATCATCCATACCGTAAGCCTTTAAAATCAGATAAATTCCAACAAAAAGAATTATCGTGCCGTATCCTATTTCAGTAAAGCCTGCAAGAGAGAAAATGGAGAATATCAGGAGAATCGACCCAAAAGGAACAAGGGTTGATTTCGCTATTCTCGGATCTTCAAACATTCTTTTCAAAAGGTAATATGTGCTTTCAATCGTTTTGCTCTGTTTAACAACTATTCTCTGAACCCCATCTATTCTCATTCTTGACGAAATAACCGGAATTACGAACTCATCCTCACTTCCATCTGTAACAAGCACAACACTTTCAGGCCTCAGTAGATTTTTCAGGTAGTCAATTTGATCTGCTATTTTGTTGTCTGAGACCACCCCAACATTCTCATCTCCAGATACGATTGCTATCTCAACCTTTTCCTTACTTTTCAGCTCGTCATAAATCTTTATTGCTCCAAAAATAGTGTTCAGATCACTATCCTCCGGATCAGCAAGACCCAGTTGTTCTCCGGCCTTCAGACACTTTTCTCTACCCACAACAGGAGAAGGTATTCCGGTTTTTCTTCCAAGATCGTCATCTCTGTCTAT
>WAMS01000122.1 GCA_015522195.1 Geoglobus sp.
CTTGCTTTCCTTAAAGATAGACCGTGGAAGTAGAGTAAGGCTGAGAGGATTTTTAACTCTATTTTTCTCTTGTTCCTCCGAAAGACTTTTTTAGCTTTGATTTCTTCGATTATCTGCTGGATTGGGGACTGCATGGTTTGTATTTTGGTTTTTTTATTTTTTGTGTTATTGTTGACAGTGCCACACAAAGTATCTTGGAGAAATATTCTGAGTAAAGTTTCATAATAGATGTTGTCAAGAATAACCCTAAAAAAACGAGGAGATATTCCACACTACCACCAATTTATCGGTTAACTGAATAATAAAAGCTAAAAAAGTATATTCTTAAAAATAAAAAGAAAGTGGGATTAAAGACCTTCTTAACGGAATGACCCAAAATACCTCAAACATCTAAATATTCCAGAACCACCCTGCCCCTGCAGCTCTTCAAAACCCTGACCTCGATGTAATCATCCTTTCCCGCATACTCCGGATAGGACAGGGAAAAGCACTTTCCCGGATTTGCCTTTACAGCAATCCTCACCTTTCCATTAAATTCATCGTCAACAGGCTGAAGAAGCAGGGTCTGACCCTCAGAAAATTCCGACTCAACCACAATTCTGTTTAAGATTGCTATAAGCGTTATGTAAACACTCTTATGCCTGGCATAAACTCCAATACCGCAGTGAGTGAAATCTGATAGCATTACCCTCCTGTGTCCCTTGCTCTCCTTCCATCCCTCAATGCACCTTTCAGCTATTCTGTCTTCAGTTACAAGAGATGTCAATCCTGTAATTCTGTATATGTTCTCTCCAATCGATATGAAATAAATCCCCCTGTCTCTGAGCAGATTGTATGCGTTCTTTCCCATTGCGTCATGCCTGAATTCACGAGAAATCAGTTCACTCTTGTATCTGGCAATCTCAGCAATCTTTTCACTCCAATCGAGTTTATCCAGGCCATTCTCCTCTCTGAATTCATTGATTTTGCTGAAAACCAGCATCTCTATCATTCTGAGGTCAAGTGACTCTGCATCGTAAAGCAGTTCTCTCTCGGAAAGCAGCACCTCAGAAAAAGGCTCTTCAAACCTGTATTCAAATTCCTTTCCCTTGTACTCCCCACGGAATATGAACCCCCGATTAAGCAGATCTTTATCCACGTTAACACATCCATTTACCTCTATTTTCTGACCCTCCACTATGAGGTATCCCTTCAGCAGTCTTCCATTTTCTTTAACTCTGAAACAGATTCTCATATTCTGCCCACATGTGGTGGATGGTCTGTTTTAAAATATATCACCTCACTGCGCATTACCCGAAGTCTCTCAGGCGGGTATCATCTCCAGAACTTCACCCACATTTTAAATTACACTGGCTGACAGAGATTTGGTGACGCGAAAATGAATTGTGCAAATACCATGCAAACATTCATCAGCTGTTCGTTTCACTTTCAGATAGCTTTCCCGTCCTGTAGCCTTCCAGGTCCATCAGCACATTCCTGTATCCAAGTTTTCTGAGCTCCTCTACAATTCTGTCAGCAATGTCCAATCTGAACAGCCTGTCTCGCTCTTCCCTGCCCACCTCAATAACTGCATACTCCTGAAAATCCCTGACCCTGACCTGTCTTACACCAGCAATGGCAATGATGAGATTCTCGGCTGCATCTATTTTAATGAGCTTTTCCTTGTCAATCTCCATGCCAAACGGAATTCTTGATGAGAGGCACGCCATGGATGGCTTGTCGGCAAACTCATAGCCCATTTTTCTTGCAATGTCCCTTATCTCATCCTTTGTGATGCCGAACATTGCCCAGGGCGAATAGACGTTCTCGAACTCGGCTATTGCCCTGAATCCGGGTCTGTGGCCGCGCAGCTCATCCGCGTTGGTGCCTTCAAACACGGCCTGAATTCCCTCGTTTCTTGCAAATTCCGTTATTTTCGAGAGGAGCATCCTCTTGCAGAAGTAACACCTGTTGGGCGGGTTCTTCCTGAAGTTCTCATCCTCAAGCTCGTTCAGCTCAATGAATTCATGCCTCACCCCAATCATCTCAGCAA
>WAMS01000123.1 GCA_015522195.1 Geoglobus sp.
ACTTTTCTTATAAAGTTTCCTTGGCCTCCCTCTTCCTGTTTTCTCATCATAGGATTCAATCAATCCGATTTCCAGAAGCCTTTCCAGATGGCTCCTTATCACGTTGGGATGAAGTTTGAATACTTCCGAGAGCTCATCCACGCTAACCCCTTTGCTGTGTCTGTATATGTAGTCCAGCAGATTTGCCCTTGATTCGACACTCAATGCCTCACATATCCTGACCATGGCCTTCCTGTCCATCTGTAACACCTTTCTGCATTTCTGTGACTCAATCATAATTGCTCGGCTTATATAGTTGTGTCCGAATTCTCGCAGAAGTAGCGGCACTGGGAAAACCTTTTATACTTTAATTACCTTAAAAATCGTGATAAAAGTAAAAAATGGTGGGATTATGGTTGATTTTGAGGAGCTGAAAGACGCCCTTATAAACGGTAGAAAAGAGGAAGCTGTGGAATTGACTCAAAAAGCCCTTGAAGAAGGAATATCAGCCAGACATCTGATATCGAATGTTATACTGCCAGCTTCCAAGGTTGTTGGTGACAGATACGAGCATGGCGAGTTTTTCCTTTCTGAACTCGTACAGTACGGCGACACGCTGAAAGTGGTGATGGGGCCAATCATGGCCAGGCTGAAGGAAGAAATAGGCGACGAGCGCCAGGAGAGGGTTGGGAGGGTTGTGCTTGCCACAGTGAAAGGAGACCTCCACGATATAGGAAAGAATATTGTGCGGCTGTTTCTGGAAGGAAACGGTTTTGAGGTGCTGGATCTTGGAGTTGATGTTCCAGCAGAGAAGGTAATAGATGTGGCAATTGAATACAATGCCGACATAATTGCCCTCTCATGTCTGATGAGTGTTACAAGGGATGGTGTTAAGGAGGTTATAGACGAGCTGAGTAGGAGAGGTCTGAGATCCCGTTTTGCTGTTCTGGTTGGAGGCAGATCAACCAGTGAAAAATGGGCAGGCCAGATAGGAGCGGATAGGTGGGCACCAGATGCAGTTAATGCTGTAGATGCTGCTTTTGACCTGATCAGACAGCAGAGTTAGGAGGTGAAAAAATGGGTGGGATGACCAGCCTTGAAAGAACCGCAATCGCCCTGCAGGGCGGTCAGCCGGATATGGTACCTGTTGCTACCTTGGCAATATCACGGGCACTCTGGGAGATCGGAGAGAGGCCAAGAACGGCAATAAATGACCCCGACAAAATGGCAAAAGCAAAAATCGTGGCAAATGAGAAGTTTGGCGACGACATTGTTGTGGCCGGGATAGATGGATGCTTTGTGGAGGCAAAGGCGATGGGAGCAAAGAGCTTCTGGAGCGATCACATGCCAATTGTTGACACCCGTTACAGGGTAATAAATACGTGGGAAGATGCAGACAACCTGTCATTTCCAGAACCGCACGAGCACATTCGAATGAGATGCGTGATAGAGGAATCGGAAATCCTTATGGACAAAATAGGGGATCATAAGGCCATTGCGGTGGTGGTTTCAGGGCCGTTCAGCACCGCATGCAACTTAATGGGGCATGAGAACCTTTTCAGGGCGATGGTAAAGGAACCTGACGAGGTGCATTCTCTGCTGGACAAGATCACAGATTATTCCATAAAATACCACACGGCTTTCAAGGGCATTGCCCACGCTGTTGCCGTTCTTGATCCCGTTGCCTCGGTTGAAACCACATCTCCAAGACAGTACGAAGAATTCGTGAAGCCATACCTGGAGAGAGATATGGCAGCAATTGCAGGTAAGGGTTTGATTCCCATAAATCACCCGTGTGGAGATACAACCGGAATCCTGCATATGGTTGCAGATGTCATCCCAAAAGGGTCTCCGGGTGCAATTCATGCCAGTTACGGTAATGTTGAGACGAGGCCCATGAGTCTCAAATATCTGAGGAATGTGCTCGGAGAAGGAGTTCAGCTGGATCCTGATGACCCCTACAGCATCATGCTGAAGGCTGTAAAGAAGGAGGTTGGAGACAGAGTCTGTGTATGCGGAAACGTTGATCCGATAACTGTATTGCTTGAAGGCACCCCCGAACAGGTGAGAGCGACGGTAAGGAGAAATATAGAGTACGGCGCCGAGGGAGGGGGTTTTATACTTATGCCAGGTTGCGATACAAATCCCTACACCCCCTCGGAAAATTTCAGAGCGCTGGTTGAAGCAGCCCGTGAGTATGGCGTTTATGGATAGCACTCATGAACAGTCTGTAATGTCGAGATCCAATCAGACAAGCTGGTGGAGACATGTTCAGATTTCCGATTGAGCAGAAGGTATGGGACATTTTCGGAGTGAAAGTTGGAGGTCAGCCGGGAACAAGACCAGCAGTAATGATAGGCAGTATTTTCTACGAGGGCTGCCCCCTGGTAGAGGACGAAAAAAGGGGAGTATTCAACAGAGAGAAGGCGGTGGAGTTGCTTGTTAAAGAGGAGGAGCTATCAGAATCCACAGGAAATCCCCGCATGATTGATATTGTGGGAAGCACGTCAGAGGCTCTCATAAAGTACATCGATTTCATATCTGAGGTGACCGAATCCCCTTTCCTGATAGATGGCGCTACAGCGGATGTGAGAATTGAAGCGGCAGAATATGCCGGGGAGGTGGGGTTGGCAGACAGAGCGATTTACAACTCCATCAGCCTCCACTGTAAAGAGGAGGAAATAGAGGCAATCAGAAATTCGGGAATAGAGTCAGCCATACTGCTCTGTTATAACCCCACCAGACCCACAGTTGAAGGCAGGCTGGAATCGCTGGAGATGCTCTTAAAAATAGCTGAAAAAGCGGAGATTAAGAAACCTCTTGTCGATCCATGCATTCTTGATCTGCCCGATCCCGGCATGGTTGCAAAAACGGTGTACCGGGTTAAGGACAGATACGGTCTTCCATCAGGATGTGGGGCCCATAACGCAGTGGATCAGTGGAGACAGAGAAAAAAAATGGATTCCAGAACATATGTAATTGCCTCTGCTGTGGCCAGTGTTTTCCCTTTAATCATGGGAGCAGATTTTGTGCTGTACGGGCCGGTAGAGAATGCTGTGGACATGTACACTGCCTGTTCTCTCGCAAACGCATATGTGGCTTACTCCATGAAGGTGGATGAAAATCTTCCACCGGAGTCGAGAGAACACCCTCTGTACAGGATTTTCAGAACGTGAAACTGCCATTTTTAAATTATAAATTATTTATAAATTATTAAAATTAAAAATTTACTCCTCCTTTATCCTCCTGAAATGCTCCAGTATCTCTATGGGTATTGGAAACACGATTGTTGTGTTCTGGGCGTTGCTTATTTCGTTCATTGTCTGAAGAATTCTCAGCATCATTGCTCCCCTGCTCTGAGCAAGTATGTCCGATGCTTCTTTCAGTTTCACTGCTGCCTGAAATTCACCATCAGCCCTGATTATCTTTGCCCTTCTCTCCCTCTCAGCCTCAGCCTGCATCGCCATGGCTCTCTGCATCTCCTTTGGCAGCTCAACATCCTTTATCTCAACTGCAGAGACCTTTATTCCCCATGGATTTGTTGCCTCATCAATTATCTGCTGAAGTTTTATGTTGAGCTTCTCCCTTTCAGAGAGGAGTTCATCAAGATCTGCCTGCCCTATAACACTTCTGAGTGTTGTCTGGGCTATCTGGGCTGTTGCAAACCTGTAATCAAAAACTTCGGTAACAGCCTTCTCAGGTTCAAGAACCTTGTAGTAGACAACTGCATTCACCCTAACCGTAACGTTATCCCTTGTAACAACCTCCTGTGACGGTACATCGTATGTAACGGTTCTCAGATCAACCAGCTGCATGCTCTCAAGCAAAGGTATCACGAAAAACAGCCCCGGACCTCTTGCACCTACCAGTCTTCCAAGCCTGAATATCACACCCCTCTCGTACTCCTTGACTATTTTGAGTCCTGAAAGTACAAACAGCAGTACAACGACTGCCAGTCCAATCAGAATTTCATTTACCATGATCAACAGTAACCTGATAAACTATAAACTTTTTCTTCCAACCCTTGTTCCAACCCATTTACCATTAAGGAACTCCTCAACTGAGCCATCTTTCATCCCATTGAAGATATATACATCGCATTTTTCAGCAATCCTTCCCGCTTCTTTCAGCTTGCCCCTCATCCCTCCAGTCACGTCATGCTTTCCCTCAGCAGTACCGATT
>WAMS01000124.1 GCA_015522195.1 Geoglobus sp.
AAAGCACCATAACTCCCCCGAGTATCAGGAAAACAAGAATCAGTGCATAAACAAGTATTCCGAGGTGCTCAGCTCCAACAAACACCATGCCCGTAAACGCAATAATCAGGATTGCTATTATGTCGTAGATTCTCTCTCCGGCAAGTCCGCTGAAACTCTTCTGATAGGTTACACCTTTTCTTGCGTAAACGTATGCCCTACCAAGATCACCTATTCTGATTGGGGTGATTACATTCAGGCTCTGGCTGATAGAGGTTGCCATGAAAGCATATCCTATTCCCAGGTTTCCTCCAATTTCCCTCATCAGAAGTTCATATCTGATTCCTCTCAGAATGAATGATAGGGGGTAGATCGCAAGGGCAAAGCCTACGTATCTCGGATCAAGCTGAACGAATGAAACGAGAAGTTTTTCAGGTGAAACAAAAATAAACAGACCCAGAAATATGAGAAGTGCTGTAATAATGGAAATGTACAGAAAAAGTCTTTCAGAATATCTTATCAGATTTGAAAGAAGGTAGAGTGAGGTTTTGAAAACACTGACAGTTCCATCGCGGTTATGGGTCCATGTTACTGGAACCTCCTTTATCCTCATCCCTTCTCTCTGAGCCAAAACAAGAATTTCTGTGTCCCAGAACCAGTGGCTGTCCTTTGCTCTGTCTGCAATTTTCAGAATGCTTTCTTTCCTGAATGCCTTGAATCCACATTGATGATCGTGGATTTTTGATTTAAGCA
The DNA here is from genome assembly GCA_015522195.1 of Geoglobus sp. Lineage (GTDB taxonomy): Archaea > Halobacteriota > Archaeoglobi > Archaeoglobales > Archaeoglobaceae > Geoglobus. The sequence goes on from WAMS01000124.1 coordinate 733, forward strand.
GAATTCTGACAAGCAAATTGTACACCTTTGATGGAAAGTCCCTTGTAAAAGGGCGGGAAGTGTTGCTCTCCCTGAGGAGCCTTGATCCTATTGCAATGTCATATCCATTTTCCACAGCATTCACAACATCCCTCAAATGAGAGAGATCTGTTGAGAGATCAGCGTCCATGTACACAACAATATCTCCTTTTGCTTTTTTTATGCCACTCAGGACAGCTTTTCCTTTCCCGATTCTCTCATCGCTGTGGAGGTGGTGGATGAATTTATACCTTTCAGAAAGGGTTTTTGCAATTGTGTCTGTTCCGTCTGTGGAACCATCCTCTGCAATTATTATTTCGAACTCTTTGAAATTTTTTTCCAGAAAATCTATGAGAGTTTCAATGTTTCTCTCAAGTCTCTCTGCCTCATTGTATGCTGGAATTACAATTGAAATCATTGAATTCAGATATTGCTGATTGTTTTTAAAACTATGGAATGACCCCTGTAGGTTACATAACCCTCTCCTTCTGTCTTGATCAGCATCACTCTTTTCAGGGGCTCTGGTTTTACATACCGGCCTTCAGAAAGCTGAACAAACATGTCGGCATAGCTCATTCCATATGCCATTTCAAAGGCGACAAAGGGTGTTGTGAGTCTGGCATTTACCTCAATAACGTAGGGAACTTCAGCCTGGATCATGTCAACGCCGACATAACCGTTCAGGCCGCTTATTGCTGAAACAGCATTTATGGCCTCATCAATGGTTTCCTTTTCAGCATTTTCAGGGAGAACAGCTCCTCTGTATTCAAAATTGCTGAGAATCTGTCTGTTTATGCTCAGAACATGAATGTCATTTCCCACAAAAAGACTCAGGCTGATGTTTTTCCCGTCTATGTATTCCTGAGCTATGAAGCCATCCTTAACCCTGCCACCATGCACAATTCCGTCTCCACCACATGAGACTCTTGGCTTGACGATGTACCTCCCAGCAAGCTCCCGCTTTGATGTTTCAGGCATGTTGACTTTACTTCTGAGCTTTCTGTAAAGCTTCCACTTGTCTGATGTTATTCCAATTGCCCTGCTTGATGATCCGAGATTTTCGACTCCATACTTTTCAATCTTTCTTGTCAGGTTAAACAGAATCATTTCGTTTTCCGGGGCAATTATCAGAGCTTTGTCAGAATTCTCAAGGCATTCCTCGAAACTGGAGTTCTTGAAGGGAAAAATACCTGAAAATTCATCTCTGACAAACGAAATCAGATTGTAATATTTCCCGAAATTCATCATACTTTTGAACATGGCAATTCCTTCCACAGCTATGCTTTCGGGGAGCTTTTCCGTGCACACACCATGTTCATAGATGAAAAGAGATTCACTCTTCTTCATGCTCCTCTTCTTCAGAATACTCATCCTCATTCAGGATTATCGCAACATCTGCAGAGTTTTTCAGAGCTGTTGAAAATCCGGGCTCTGCACCGATGATTATCGTTTCCTTCCCCATTTCCATTGCCTTTTTCAAAACTGCCTTGAAATCAGCATCTCTCGTAACAAGGGCAAGCGCATCGATATTCTCGTTGTATATTATTTCCATGGCCTCAACAGCCATTCTGACATCAACGTCTCCTGAGGTTATGACAGGTTCAAAACCCTGATTTTCAACAGCCTCAACAAGCTTGTCTCCAGCATACTGGTTCAGGAAAACCTTTGCAATTTTTATATCTCCATAATCACAGAGAATTTCCCTTATTTCCTTTAAATTTAGATTGAACTCCTTTCTGAGCATGTTGGGGCCGTCAACAAGAACACCAATTCTTCTCTTGTCTTCTCTTTTTCTTGTTGAAAGTACCTTTTTGAATTTCTGAATTTTCGGTACATTTATCGATGGTTTTAGGGGCATCATCATCACCAAACCTGTCAAAGACGTATATCAAAAACTTCACCTGCATTTTTTATAAGTTTGTTGGAAACCTCATCATTATCAATGGCCATAATCTGTGAGATTTTCTGATATGCATACTTTACATTGGAAGGTTCATTTCTGCCTTTCAGTGGAGATAGAAATGGGCTATCGGTTTCAAGAAGCAGATTGTCTATACTGATATGCTCTACAATTTTTTTAACATTGCTGGCGAAACATACCAAGGTTGAGATGGATACATAGAACCCGGAGTCCTGGATTCTTCTTACAAGGCTTTCACTGCCTGTATAACAGTGAAAAACAGCAGTAATATCTCTGTCCTTTATTATGTTATACACCTTTTCCTCGGCCTTTCTTGCATGAATAACGAGGGGCTTATTAATTTCCTCTGCAAGTTTAACAAACTCAAGAAAAACCTCTTTCTGTTTTTCATAACTTGCTTTCGCCTTTTTCAGGTCTATTCCAACCTCTCCGACACCGACAATTCTGTCAGAGAACTTGAATATCTGATCAATGGCATATCTGTAATCGGATTTTCCTATTCTGTTTGGTGAAAAGCCGAGAGTTGAGTAAACAAACCCATCATAAGTCTGGGAGATTCTCAGTGACCTCTCGTTCGAAAGAAAATCAAAGCCGGAATCGATTACGAAAAGGAGTCCAGATATCTTCGCTCTTCTGATAACCTCGTTCCTGTCTCCGTTAAATCTGTCGAAATTGAGATGACAGTGAATGTCTGCAAGCTCCATACCTATCTTGCCCTCATCTTCATCAGATAGTTGACTGCATTTATGACAGCATCAACACTTGCCATGACTATGTCCGGCCCCGCTCCTCTTGCTGTGAACTTCCTGCCCTCATCATCCTCAACAGTTACATAAACCTCGGCCAGGGCATCGCTCCCGCCGGTAATGGCATCCATTCTGAATTCGGTAATTTTAATGCTTTTCCCCACAAGCTGGGCAACAGCTCTGAGTGCCGCGTCAACCGGTCCAACACCAATGGCGGAAGTGACCTTCTTTTCACCTTCAACCTCGGCGTTAAGTATTGCTGTTGGAGTTATTCTGTTGCCTGTGAGGATTGTCGCCTCATCAATTGTAATTGCCCTTTCTTCCCTGCTCACCTCTCCCATCATAACCTCTGCCAGTGTTATGACGTCAAGATCCGTCACCTTCTTGCCCCTGTCGCCAAGATCCTTCACCTTTTCAACGATCTTTGCCAGTATGTCCTCGCTGACAAAGCATCCGGCATCCTCAAGCAGCTTCTTTATCTGGTGTCTTCCGGCATGCTTTCCAACAACTATCCTTCTTCTGTGTCCGACCATCTCGGGTGTTATCAGCCCGGGCTCAAAGGTCTTTGCATTGCTAAGAACGCCATGAGCGTGAATTCCGCTTTCGTGGCTGAAAGCATTTTCTCCGACTATGGGAGTGTTTGGAGGGAGTTTTATCCCGGAAAGCCTTTCAACAAGTCTTGCTGTTTCAACAAGGTACTCGGTCCTTATGTTGGTTTTTAACCCTTCAACTGCAGAAATGAGCATCACCACCTCAGCCAGACTCGCGTTTCCAGCTCTCTCTCCGATTCCATTCACTGTAACCTGAACCTCATCCGCTCCAGCCTTCACAGCCGCATAGGTGTTCGCCACGGCCAATCCGAAATCATTGTGGCAGTGGACATCAATTGGAACTCTGAGGTACTCTCTGAGCTTTGAGATAAGATCGTACATCTGAAAGGGAGTTGCAACTCCAACAGTATCCGGAACATTGATTATATCAACTCCTGCCTCCTCAACAGCCCTGTAGATTGTTTTCAGATAATCAATCTCTGTTCTCGTTGCATCCATAGCAGAAAACATGCATTCCACACCATGGGATTTGATGTACTCAACCTCTCTTACTGCATCCTCGACTATCTTCTCCCTGCTTTTTTTAACGGTATGTTCAATCTGGATTCTTGAGGTTGAGATGAATATGTGAACCATATCAACATCAGCCTGAATTGCTCTGTCTATATCCTCTCTCACAACTCTCGCCAGACCGCAAACTGCTGCACTGAGTCCGAGATTTGCGATCTCCTTAACTGATTCAAATTCGCCCTGGGTTGCTGCTGGGAACCCAGCCTCTATAACATCCACGCCCAGTTTGTCAAGCTGTCTTGCAATCTGGATTTTATAGCTGAGGGGAAAAGATATGCCCGGAGTCTGCTCGCCATCTCTGAGAGTTGTGTCAAAGATTTTCACATTTCGCATGCCTCCATCTCGGCCCTTCAGAATAAAAATTTATGGTTGGCAGTCTAATGTAGACTTTTTTGGTTAAATTGCTTAGATATTCAATTATAATCCATCCAATCAGGAAGGTGGTATTTGGAATCAGATAACTAAATCTAACTAAATCTTGAATACTTCTTCATTTGCCACTGGAAATATTTTTTTGCGATATTCGAAGTTTTTTCCGTCAGCAGGCGGCTGTTCGATTAATGGTGAGTTTTAGTTCGGCAAATCGATGAATATAACTCTATTTTAGTAAAAATATATATTAAAAGCGATATATAATTATTAAAACTATCACATCGATCAAAAAATTTAAAAATGTATTGGTTTCTGAATATAAACTGTGTTAAGGGAAAAACAGAATAAGAATTCCATCTGTATCCATAATTC
>WAMS01000125.1 GCA_015522195.1 Geoglobus sp.
ATACTTTTCCAAAAATTTCTACTTCCGGATTTCCGGTCAGGGCAATTGCACTGCCTTCTCAGGATACAATTCAGGAAAAATTCATTTAAGGCCTCCTGCAAGATTTCTCACAATTTTCCTTATGTGAACATCGGCATTCTCCCCGTAACGCTCTACAAGCTCAACTATAGCGCTGCCAACAATTACTCCATCTGCCCCAGCATTCACAAGACTTTTTACATGCTCTGGCTTTGAAACACCAAAACCGACACCCACAGGATTGGTGCATATGCTTTTTGCCCTTCTCAGAAAATCAAAAGCTCTCTCCCCAATTTTCTCTCTCTTTCCTGTGGTACCATAATCAGATGTGAGATAAACGAACCCCGTGCTCATTCTGTCAACAAGTTTCAGTCTTTTATCAGGCGTGTTAGGGGAAGCTATGAATATCGTTTTTATACCGTTTCCCCTGCACACATCCACAAAATCTCCTGCAAAATCATCATCTGGAGGGAGATCAACCACAATCAAACCGTCTGCACCACTATCCATGCACTTTTCAACGAAATTCTCAATTCCCGTCCTGAATACAGGATTGAAGTATGTCATAAGAACAACCTTCGTATCCGATAGTTTTCTGAACTTGCTGACAATCTGGAACACATCCTCAACCCTGAATCCGGCGCTCAGAGCCCTTACATTGGCTCTCTGGATTATCCTGCCATCTGCAACTGGATCGCTGAAGGGTATTCCGAGCTCGATAACATCTGCCAGACCATCAACAGCAAGCATGAAATCCACTGTTTTTTCCACACTCGGATCTCCCGCTGTGAAGAAAACCACAAGAGACCTGTCAAGCATGTCCCAGCACCTCCATGACAATGCCCATGTCCTTGTCCCCTCTGCCTGAAAGATTCACAACGATCACATCATCCCTGTCAAGTGTTTCAGCAATTTTCATGGCATAAGCAAGGGCATGAGCTGATTCCAGAGCTGGAATTATTCCCTCAGTTCTTGAAAGTTCTGTGAAAGCCTGCAACGCATCCTCATCTCCTGCTGTTACATACTCTGCCCTTCCGGTTTCTTTAAGCCATGCATGTTCAGGCCCAACACCGGGGTAATCCAGACCGGCTGAGATGCTGTGGGTTTCGAGAATCTGGCCATCCTGATCCTGAAGGAAGTATGACAGCATTCCGTGTAAAACACCCTTTTCTCCAGCATTCAGACTTGCAGCATGTCTGTCTGTCTCAATATCTGCTCCTGCAGCCTCAACACCTATCAGCCTTACATCCCTATCTCCAATAAAATCGTAAAATGCTCCGATTGCGTTGCTCCCCCCTCCAACACATGCAACAATGGCCTTAGGCAGTGTCCCTTCCGCTTCAATAACCTGTGCTTTAATCTCCCTGCCAATTACTGACTGAAAATCTCTGACAATTGTCGGGTATGGATGGGGGCCAACAACAGAGCCTATGAGGTAATGAGAGCTCTCAAAGCTCCTGCTCCAGTCCCTCAGGGCTTCATTTATTGCATCCTTGAGCGTTTTGCTCCCTCCCTCAACCGGTATGACATTCGCTCCAAGAAGCTTCATTCTGAAAACATTCTGCTTCTGTCTCTCCACATCCACAGCACCCATGTATATGTCAACCTGCAGTCCGAGCTTTGCCCCTGCCATTGCTGTTGCTACTCCATGCTGTCCTGCTCCGGTTTCAGCAATAAGCCTTTTCTTTTCCATGTGTCTGGCTAAGAGAGCCTGTCCCAGGGTGTTGTTTATCTTGTGAGCTCCGCTGTGAAGCAGATCTTCTCTTTTCAGGTATATTCTGGCCCCTCCAATTTTTTCAGTGAGATTTTTTGCATAGTAGAGCGGAGTGGGTCTTCCCGCATAGCTTTTAAGCAAATCATCAAACTCCCTCCTGAAATTCTCATCTTCTCTGAGCTCCTGGTATTTTTTATCCAGCTCCTCAAGTGGAGGGATTAGCATTTCAGGCACAAATCTACCTCCAAATTCCCCAAATTTCATTCAACCACCTTTTCAAGTATTTCAACAGCCTTTCCAACAAATTCTTCCTTTACAAGTATGTGATCTGTCGAATAGGAAGATAAAACAAGAATCGGAATTTGATTTTCTGCAAGAGCCGATGAGATTTTTGCAATGAATCCAACAGTATCAAGGGACATCGCTGCTTTGAATGTTATCAGTCTGTATCCCTTTTCAGCCTTTAACGGTCTTACTTTCTCAAGACTGTCCTCGCCCATGATCAGCGTTATCTCCTCAAAATCCCTCACTGCAGCAAAGAAATCCACATCCGGAATTGATTTAACATTTACCACGGCAAATACCTCATCACTTACTTCTATCACCTTTAACCACCTCTGAAAATTTTTTCACAAGATGAAAATCCTTTCTTCCATCCCTCTCAACACCGGATGAGACATCCACACCTGCAGGCTTCACAAACTCAATAGCAGAAAGAACATTATCTGGACTTAGCCCTCCTGCAAGAATTATCTGCTCTCTTTCTGCAATTTCTCTGCTGACCCTGAGATCATGCATCTCTCCACTTCCCTTCCCAGTATCAAGAATGGGAAAATCCGGACTGTACTGTCTTATTTTCTCAAGAACGATCTCGCTCTCACTGGTGTAGCTCTGAGAGGATTTTGAGATTCTGAATGCCTTTGCCGTGAAAAATCCATGCTCCTTCAGACTCAGAAAATCTTCAGTTCCAAAATTTTCCGAATGTATCTGGATGCACTCAGCATTGATCAGCTCTGCAGTTGTGTAGGCATCTTCAAAAGATGTGGACGTTACAACAGCAAAAACAGGAATTGAAGAAACCTCTATGATTTCCCTCGCCCTTTCAATACCTGCATACCTTTTTGAATTCTTGTCCATCACAACTCCTGTGAAATCTGCATACCTCTCAACAAAATCAAGTTCTTCCAGGCTTTTTATCCCGCATATCTTGACAATCAATCAGATCACCTGCACTTCCTGAGAAAATTCCTGATAATTCTCAGGCCTTCTTCTCTTGGAGTTATGATGCTCTCAGGATGGAACTGCACACCTTCAATCATTCCATCTCTGCTTCTTATACCCATAACAATCCCATCTGATTCAGCCGTAATCTCAAACCCATCAGGGACATTGAGAATTGCAAGGGAATGATACCTTCCTGCAAAAAGCGGATTTGCGACTTTCTCAAATATCTCCTTCCCATCATGAATGATTTTGCTTCCCTTTCCGTGGCATGGCTTTACCCTTCCAACTCTACCTCCAAAAACATGTCCTATTATCTGATGTCCGAGACAGACACCAAGAACCGGAATACCGGCCTTCATAACAATCTCTGGACTGTTTCCAACATCCCTGCTGCTTTCAGGATGTCCGGGGCCGGGAGATATGATTATTCCATCTGGATTCATTCTCTGTATGTCAGAAAAGCTCCTCCTGTTGTCAACAACCTTCACCCTGTCAAAAAGAGAGACGTACTCGGCAAGATTCCAGACAAATGAGTCCCTGTTGTCCACAATAACAATCATTCCACCACCCCGAATGCCTGCAGAACAGCACCCATCTTTTTCTCAGTTTCATAAAATTCCTTTTCAGGCACTGAATCTGCGACTATTCCTGCACCTGCCCTTACAGTCACCCTGTTTCCATCAATTTCCGCCATTCTTATTGCAATTGCAAAATCTGCATCTCCTGAGAAATATCCAACTGCTCCCCCATAAATTCCCCTGCTGGATCTCTCAATCTCATCGATAAGCTCGATAGCTCTGATTTTTGGGGCACCGGTCAGTGTGCCTGCAGGAAAGCATGCGGAAATTGCATCAAAAACATCTCTGTTCTTTTCAAGCACTCCTGTGACCTCACTCTCGATGTGCATGACATGGCTGTACTTTAAGACATCCATGAACCTCTCAACCTTCACACTTCCGGCCCTGCAGACCTTTCTGACATCATTTCTTGCGAGATCCACAAGCATCAGATGCTCTGCTCTTTCCTTCTCATCTGAGAGAAGTTTTTCGGCAATAATTCTGTCCTCCTCCTCATTTCTCCCCCTTCTTGCAGTTCCCGCTATCGGGTTTACCCTCAGAACTCCGTCAAAAACACTTGCAAGGGTTTCGGGCGATGATCCCACAAGTGCCGTGTTGAATTCAAGACAGAACATGTAGGGGCTCGGATTCAGTTCCCTCAAATTGAGATATGCCTGAAAGGCATCGATGTCAGCTTTAAGGATGTACTTTCTTGATATGACAATCTGAAAGACATCTCCAGCATAGACATGATCCTTCGCCCTTTCAACATCCTTCATGAATTCATCCATGTCTGCATCTGTCCCGATTTTTGATGCCCCTCCATCCACTCTCTCAATTTCTGACCTTTTTGCCCTCTTAACAACAGATTCAGCCTCCCTGAGGTTATTTCCATGGTAAAAAAGTGAATTTTCAAGGTGATCATAAACAAAGTATGAGGAGTACTGTCCAAAAACAGAACTTTTTCCGACATTCTTCCCCACTTCATGAAGAACCGAATCGTAGGAGATATATCCGACAAAACCCCCCGAGAACCTTTCATCGAAGGCATCAATCTGAAAGTTTTTTAAAGCTCTGAAAGGATTTTTTTCATCGCTGACCTTATTCCCATCGATATATGTCCCTCTTTTACCTATCTCAACCACACAATCAGGATTTGCTGAGATATAGGTGAATCTCGCTTTTCTGCTATCTTTCTCTGCAGATTCGAGGATAAAGGGGAAGCTCTCCTCTCTCAGAACACTGTAAATCTTCACAGGGTCTACCCTTTCAAGCTTTTTGAAACCCATGCAATTTCCTCCAGCTTTTTCATGGCAGTCCCATCAAAAACGTTTTCAACCATTTCCCTGCATTCGTGAAAATCATCAAAGCCTGCAGAGTAAAGAGCCATTGATGCATTCAGGGTTATGAAGGCCCTATCCTCCTCACTCCCCTTTCCTTCAAAAACCCTGCAAACCCTTGAAAGACTTTCGGCCGGTGATAGGCATGGTATAACCTTCACTCTCCTGAGCCCAAAGTATTCCGGAGTGACTGTGTAGCGTTCACTTCTTCCATTTCTAACCTCCATGACAAGACTCGTTCCGGAAGGGTTGACTTCATCATACGGATAGCCATGAACGACAACGGCATTCTTAACACCAAGATACTTCAATGCCGCTGCTACTTTGTTTGCAATGTTTTCCGAACTAACTCCCACAAGCATTGTGGATGGGTTTGCTGGATTGAGCAAAGGTCCAAGGATGTTGAACACGGTCCTTATCCCGAGGGCCTTTCTTACAGGCATCACTTCCTTCATCTTGGGATGGTAAAGTGGAGCAAATATGAATCCGAAGTTTGTTTTCTCTATCAGCATAACAAGCTTTTCAGGAGAAAGGCTGATCTCAACTCCGGCCATTTCAAGAAAGTCCGCAGAACCGCTTCTGGAGGTTACAGACCTGTTTCCATGCTTTGCAACTTTTCTGTAAAGGGAGAGCACTATGGAGCTTGCAGTGCTCACATTAATTGTCATGGCCCTATCCCCCCCTGTTCCGACCACATCACAGACATCTCCTGCATCAATGCTCACTGCAAACTCTTTCATGGCCTTGGCAAATCCAGCAATCTCCTCTGCTGTGTATCCCTTTGCCTCAAGAGCCGTCAGAAATCCAGCTACCCTTATATGATTTTCAGAGAAAATATCTCGAAACGTTCTGTAGGCCTCCCTAAACGATAGATTCTTTCCTTCAAGAACGGCCTCAAGCATTTCCATCACCCACAAACTCCAGAACCTTTTTTTCAATATCATCTGCCATCATAAAGGCTGTCCCAACAAGAACCGCGTCAGCGTATCTCAAAGCAAGATCCACATCCTCTCTGCTTCTGATCCCGCTCTCACTGATTTTTACAGCTTTCGATTTTATCAAAGGGGCAAGATTCGCTGTCACATCAACGCTTCCATCATCCTTTTCAAGAACCGCAATATCTCTGTTGTTTATACCGATTATCGGAGTTCTGGATTCTAATGCAAAATTGATATCATCTATGCTGTGGACCTCCACGACACTTTCAATCCCATGTTCAAGACTGAAATCAACGAATTCTGCGGTGTTTTCCTTCAAAATTCTTGCGATGAGAAGGACAGCATTTCCATCAGCCTCTGCAGTTCTCTCAATCTCTTCCCTGGTTACAATGAAATCCTTTCTGAGAACAGGTAGTACGGATTCCCTGCATATCTCCCTGAAAATTTCAAAATCTCCTCTGAAATGATTTTTTTCGGTAATATAAGAGATTCCAGCACTTTTGCATCTCTCATAAGTCTCGAGAATTTCCATTATGTTCCTGCCCCTAAGCAAATCTCCGTGTTTTGGGGAATGGACCTTTATCTCAGATATTACAGGATTGAGTCTTTCCATTTTTCTGAGATTTATCATTTTTGAAAGGAATCTTCCCATTATTTGTGAATAAGCTCATAAACGGTATATAAACTTTTCCAACAGTACAACGATCATGAATAACCTGAATCGAGAAGGTTAAATTTTGTTGATTCAAATTCATACCATGAGGATGGTTCTGGAAAAAACAATTGGAAACATTTCATTCAGACTTGCAGAGGGAGACATAACCGTGTGTGGAGCTGAGGCCATTGTAAATGCAGCTAACAGAAAACTTGAGCATGGTGGTGGAGTTGCCTACGCAATAGCCAAAGCCTGTGCAGGAAGTGCCGAGGAGTATACCAGAATAAGCAAAAAGGCGATGAAAGAGCAGACAGGGAGAGACCACATCGAGCATGGAGAGGTTGTTGTGACTCCAGCAATCAGGCTCGAAGAGAGGGGAACGAAGTATGTCATACACACGGTGGGACCGGTATGCAGTGGTAAATGGAACGAGGAACTTGAAAGAAAACTTTATCTTGCATTTTCAGGTGTTCTTGATAGGGCAGAGGAGCTCGGAATAAAATCTGTTGCATTTCCTGCCGTCAGTGCCGGGATATATGGCTGTCCTCTTGAAAACGTGGTTAAAACCCTCCTGAAAGCGTTGGATAATTTCTCCAGAAAGGCGAAGAACCTTGAGGATGTGATGCTCGTTATTTACGACAGCGAGTCAGTTGAAATTGCCAGAAAAGTTATTGAAGAATCAGTTTGATTTCTTTCTTATTCTTTTTGATATCATGTAGGCAAATACAGCAGCACCAAAACCGTTGTCGATGTTCACCACAGCAATTCCCGATGAGCAGCTTTGAAGCATTGAAAAAAGAGCAGTGAATCCTGAAAGACTCGTTCCGTATCCAACAGAGGTTGGAACAGCAATCACAGGAGCATCAACGAGTCCAGCAATAACAGAGGGTAGCGCTCCTTCCATTCCTGCAACAACAATCACAGAGTCTACATCCTCATTTTTAATCTTTTCAAGTGGCTCAATCAGCCTGTGTATTCCGGCAACACCAACATCATAAAACTTCAGAACATCCAGACCGAGGAATTCGGCTGTCTCCCTTGCCTCCTCTGCAACACCAATATCCGAGCTTCCTGCAGAGAATACTGCAACTCTTCCCGACTTCTCATCCAGATTCAGGAATCGTGCGGTCCTTGCCCTTCGATTGACGCTCATACCAATTTTTTCAAGCTCTTCCATGTGTTCATCCCTCAATCTTGTGAAAAGAATTGGGAATTTTTTCTCAATAGATTTTTTTGCTATTTCAACAATCTCATCCTTTGTTTTAAATTCAGAAAAAACAGCCTCTGGTTTTCCAGCTCTCTTGTGACGTGATATGTCAATAATCAGATTTTCCGATATTTTCTGGAGAAACAGCTTTGAAATGTCCCTGCCACTGAGCCTTTTCAGAAACTCCTCAACATCATCTTCTTTCATTCATCTCACCGTGATATTCCTGTATGCTTTTTATCGTCATTATGGAGTTTTTCATTGCTTCGATCCCCTTTACAGCAGCAATTGCACCGCTGACTGTTGTAATGTAGGGTATGCCATAATCCACAGCTGCCCTCCTGATCATGTAACCCTCTGTCTTCCCCCGCTTCCCGCTTGGGGTGTTGATTATAAAATCAATTTCCCTGTTGATTATCTTGTCAATCACATTGGGCCTTCCCTGACTGACTTTCAGCACTATTTCTGAATCAATGCCTTTCTCTTTCAGAAACTCGGATGTTCCGTCTGTTGCCAGAATCCTGAATCCCATGTCATTTAACTTCTTAACCGCATGGAGCAGCTTTTCCCTGTCTGATCTTCTCAGACTCACAAACACGGTCCCGCTCAGAGGCAGTCTCATTCCTCCTGCAAGCTGTGCCTTGTAGTATGCTATGCCGAAATTGTAATCTATCCCCATGACCTCCCCGGTGCTCTTCATCTCAGGACCGAGAACGGGATCGACTCCGGGAAGCTTTATAAATGGAAAGACAACTTCCTTGACTGCAACGTGTTGGGGAAATATTCTCTCCTTTAAATTGAAATCTTTCAGCTTTTTCCCAAGCATTATCTTGGCTGCAATTTTTGCAAGAGGAATGCCTGTAACCTTGCTCACAAAGGGAACAGTTCTGCTTGCCCTTGGATTTGCTTCAAGAATGTAAACCACTCCATCCTTTACAGCGTACTGAATGTTTATGAGGCCCTTCACATTCATTTCAAGGGCAAGTCTTTTTGTGTAATCCACAATAACATCAATCACCTCTTCAGGAACTGTTTGAGGTGGTAAAACGCACGCAGAGTCGCCGCTGTGAATGCCAGCCTCCTCAATGTGTTCCATAATCCCCCCGATAAAAACATCGTCTCCATCACATAGAGCGTCAACCTCTACCTCAATGGCATCTTCCAAAAAGCGGTCTATGAGTATGGGCTTTTCAGGACTTACCTCAATTGCCTCCTCAATGTATTTTTCAAGCGTCTCCTCGTCATAGATTATTTCCATTGCCCTTCCACCAAGAACGTAGCTTGGTCTGACAATAACCGGATACCCAATTTTTCCTGCAATTTCCTTCGCCTCCTCTGTGCTGAATGCGATGCCGTTTTCCGGCTGAGGTATCCCGAGTTTCCTGCATATATCCGCAAACTTCTCTCTGTCTTCTGCAAGATCTATTGAATCAACAGAGGTGCCAAGAATTCTCGCACCGCTCTCCTCAAGCTGTTTTGCAATGTTCAATGGTGTCTGTCCCCCAAACTGAACAAAGATGCCCTCAGGCTTTTCGTTTTCATAAATATCCATCACATCCTCGTGGGTTATTGGTTCAAAGTAAAGTCTGTCAGAGGTGTCATAGTCTGTGGAAACAGTTTCAGGGTTGTTGTTCACCATTATTGTCTCGTACCCCTCTTCCTTGGCACTGATGACTGCGTGCACGCAGCAGTAGTCGAACTCTATTCCCTGCCCGATCCTGTTGGGTCCGCTTCCAAGAATCATTACCTTCTTTTTATCAGTCCTGGCTGCGTCATTTTCGATCTCGTAACTGGAATAATAATAGGGAGTCTTCGCCTCAAATTCTGCTGCACATGTATCAACCATCTTGAAAGTGGAGATCAGACCCTTTCTCTTCCTTGCTTTTCTGACCTCCGTTTCGCTTGTGCTGAATATCCTGGCAAGCTGGTAATCGCTGAAACCATACTGTTTGACCTTTCTGAAGATCTCGACAGGCAGTGTTTCGATTGTGTGGGTTTTCGCATATTCCTTAAGCCTCCTCTCCAATCTGATAATGTTTGCGATCTTTTCTATGAACCACGGGTCTATTCTGGTCAGATCCGCAACTTCCTTCACAGAGAAACCATTTTCAAGTGCGTACTTTATGTAAAAGATCCTCTGGTGATTTGGAGTTATCAGCTTCTGAATGATTTCGTCCCTTCCTGGCTTCCTGTCCTTTCCGTCTGCCCCAAGTCCAAATCTACCAATTTCAAGGCTTCTTATTGCCTTCTGCAAAGCCTCCTCGAAAGTTCTGCCTATTGCCATCACTTCCCCAACACTTTTCATCTGAGTACCAAGGGTTTTGTCTGCAGTGGGGAATTTGTCGAAGGCAAATCTGGGAATTTTCACAACAACATAGTCTATTGTTGGCTCGAAGCTCGCGGGAGTCTCCTTTGTTATATCATTTGGAATTTCATCCAAGGTGTATCCAACCGCAAGCTTCGCTGCAATCTTTGCTATGGGAAACCCAGTTGCTTTCGATGCAAGAGCAGAGCTCCTGCTCACTCTCGGATTCATCTCAATGGCAAGGATCCTGCCGTTCTCAGGATGGACTGCAAACTGGATATTACTTCCTCCCGTCTCAACTCCAATTTCCCTTATGATCTTTATTGCATAATCTCTCAGCTGCTGATACTCGAAATCGGTAAGGGTTTGAGCAGGAGCGACAGTTATGCTGTCCCCGGTATGCACACCCATTGGATCAAAATTCTCTATGGAACATATTATCACCACATTGTCAGCTCTGTCCCTCATAACCTCAAGCTCAAATTCCTTCCAGCCGATTACACTCTCCTCGATAAGCACCTGATTTATCAGGGACATCTCTATTCCTTTTTTTGCAATTTCCATAAGTTCCTCACGATTGTATGCGATTCCCCCTCCAGTACCACCGAGAGTAAATGCCGGTCTGACAACAACAGGGTACCCGAGCCCATCAGCAATGTCCAGAGCCTCCCTAACACTGCTGGCAATCTCACTGCCTGGAATTTCAATTCCGACATTTTCCATAGCTTTTCTGAAAAGGTCTCTGTCCTCAGCCTTCTTTATCGCCTCAATGTTTGCACCTATTAGCCTTACCCCGTACCTTTCCAGAATGCCCATTTCGTGAAGCTCAACAGCCACATTAAGGCCTGTTTGCCCACCGAGAGTTGGCAGAAGAGCATCCGGCAGTTCCCTTTCGATTATCCCTGCAACTACATCTGCAGTTATCGGTTCTATGTATGTCCTGTCTGCCATTTCTGGGTCGGTCATTATCGTGGCGGGATTTGAGTTTACAAGCACAACCTCATAGCCCTCCTCCCTCAGAGCTTTGCACGCCTGACTGCCCGAGTAATCGAACTCTGCAGCCTGTCCAATGACTATTGGCCCACTTCCTATGACCATGATCTTCCCAATGTCTTCCCTTCTCGGCATTGCACCACCTAATACTCCCCAAGCATCTCCACAAACTCGTCGAAAAAGAAGTATGTGTCATGTGGTCCTGGGCCTGCCTCGGGATGGTACTGAACGCTTGTAAGCGGGATCTCCTTATGCCTTATACCCTCAACCGTTCTGTCGTTCAGATTTATCTGGGTCACATCAATTTCTTTCGGGAGGGTTTTCTCGTCAACAGCAAAACCATGATTCTGACTGGATATAAACACTCTGCCCGTCTCAAAATCCTTCACAGGCTGATTTGCACCATGATGCCCGAACTTAAGCTTAAAGGTTCTGGCATTGAATGCTCTGGCAACAAGCTGGTGACCCAGACATATCCCTGCCAGTGGAACCTTTCCTGCCAGCTTCCGTATCGACTCTACGCTTTCCTGAACTCTCGCCGGATCGCCCGGTCCGTTGGATACAAAAACCCCGTCGTAATCCTCTTCAAGAATCTTCTCTGCAGGATAGAAGTAGGGAACAAGTGTAACGCTAACCCTCCTCAGCAGAAGCTGTCTGACTATGCTCATCTTTATTCCATGGTCTATCAATGCAACTTCAAATTTCGATTTCTCGGCCTCAATCCTTTTTGGTTCCCTGACGCAAACCCTGTCCACAAGATCCAGTTCTGTTATTGATGGCTGGTTTTTTGCCCTTTCCACCAGCTCTTCCGCATCAATAGCATCACCAACTGCTATAACTGCCTTCATGGCCCCGTAAATCCTTGTCTTTTTGGTAAGCATTCTCGTGTCAACACCCTCAATGCCCGGAACATCATTCTCCTTAAGCAGATCATCAACACTCATCTCGTTCCTCCAGTTGCTTGGATGTTTGCAGAGCTCCCTGACAACAAAACCCTCAACCTTGACACCATCACTCTCAAAATCCTCTCTGCACACTCCATAGTTTCCGATGAGTGGATAGGTCATCATCAGAATCTGACCCTTATAGCTCGGATCTGTTAGAGCTTCGACATATCCTGTCATTGCTGTGTTGAAAACCAGCTCACCCTCTGCGTCTCTTTCAGCACCAAAAGCTCTGCCCTCAACAACAGTCCCATCTTCAAGTGCAAGATAAGCCTTAACCATCGTACACCTCCATAAAACCGGAAATTTTATTCATCACCTCTTTAAGCTTTGGAGAGTCAAAGAACTTTCTGCCTGTGATTTCGTTGCATGCAGACATGTACATCTCCTCAACCGCTCTTTTCAACTCCTCAGGCAGCTTTGGAGGTTTTCCAGCAGTTTTTCTCCAGTCTTCTTCACCTCTAACCTTTTCCACCCTCCTGTACCAGTCTGTTTTTCTGTAGTACCTCCTCAGCACTTCCTTGCTCATTTCAATTCCATTGAAACTGAACCTGCACTCATCAGGTGTGCCGATTGCATCAACAACCATGAATTCTCTTCTCTCATTGAATGCAACCTCTATCTTGCCGTCCTCATTGGAGATTTTTGCTTTCTCCACTTCTCTCGTTATCAGACTGTCAACCGTCAGCGTTAGCTCAACAATCCTGCTGAATTCCTCCTCACTCAGCCCTGAAATCCTTTTTGCCTCTTCTCTGCTCAGGTATCGATCCACATCTTCCAGTTTTGTTGAAAAATCCACTATCGGTGTTTGGAGTTTCTGTCCCGGTTCCGGCATGGCATTTAGACCAAGATCTTCAGGCCTTAGCTCCCCCTTTTTAAACCTTCTGAAAACGCTGCTTCCTTCAGGAAGGGAGTTCCTGTAAATTATCTCCAGGGGAATCAGGAAATTGCCCTTAAGCTTCTGAAAGATGGAATAATCATATCCCGTTTCGGTCTTCTCAGGCCGGTAGACGTTTACGAGTCTGACTTCCATCACATTAACCGGCTCGCTGAGCTCATCCAGCCCCCTCACAACTCCCTCCTCCACGAGACCGATGTAGTGTGTACCGATGCCTTCCTTTTCCAGAACCTCGAAAAAGTGAGCTGAGAGGATGCACAGAGCCTTGCCCTTGTTTTCCAGCAAATCCGGCATCTCACCATAGTCAAAGACAGAATAGCGATCAGAAAAATGGAATCTGCCAATGCCGGTTTTATCGGAAGGATGTTTTATTATTTCAAGATCTTTAACGCTACCCATCTGAAATCACCGCTTGGCAGATTAGATTATAAACTTTTTGCCCTTTCATCTGCTCTGTAGACCTCTTCCTTCTTTGCCTTCTGGTACTCCATGACCTTCTTTTTCACTTCCTCATTTTTCAGAGAGAATATCTTCGCAACTGCAAGCGCAGCATTTTCTGCATAGATGACGAGCATAGGGGCCACTCCGGAAGGCATGTTTACACTTGAAAGCAGATCCATGCCTGCAAACTTATCGCTTACAGGTGGAGAGGCTATAACTGGCTTGGACGTGTTGGCGTCAGCAAAACCGCTCAGTGCATTGCTCCTTCCTGCAACAGTCACAAACACAACGTCCTCATTTTCATATTCTTCCAGAATTCTGAGTGCTTTTTCGGGAGTTTTGTGAGCTGAAGCAACTCTCAGAACGCTCTCAATGCCAAAATACCCCAGCTTTTCAGCTATCTTTCTTGCATAATCCATATCACTTCCGGATCCCATCAAGATGACAGCCTTCATCTAACCAACCTCCTTCAGCTCCTCTACTGCCCTGTCAAAGGCATTGAGGAGTTCTTTCAGACTTTTCAGCCTGCAGTAATAGTATTTTTCAGGGGGTTTTAACTCAAAATCAAGAATGCCAAGGTCATAAAGAAGCTTTAAATGTCTTGATGCTGAATATTCAGATATATCAAGTCTTTTTGCAACCTCATTTACACTCATTTTTCCGTTTTTCATTATCTCTCTGATCATGTCCCTTCTCACTCTTGCTCTCAGGGCTCTTGCGAGCTTTTCATCTGGCATTAAAGCCACCCCATGTTTTTCAATCTGCTGTAAACCTTCCATGACTGGCTTGTTCTTGTTTCTACCAGTCCTTCAGTCTCTCTGCTGTCTATGCATGCCATAACAGCAGATACTGCAACGAACACAATTTCATCCCAATCCGATTTTTCAATGTGATCTCTCGTGAATATCTCGTCAAGTCTCGTTTTCAGATGTTTTATGCTCTTGATTGACGAGAGAACTCTCTCGGGAATGTGTCTCTCCTCAATGAACTTTGTATGGGTATTGCCCTTAACAAACTCCTCATCCTCAACAACAACCATGTGAAACGGAATGTTCGTCTCAACACCCTCGATTATGTACTCATAAAGAGCCCTTCTCATCCTTGCAATTGCCTCCATTCTTGTTTTTCCCCAGGCCACAAGTTTTGAGATCATGGAATCGTAGTATGGGGTTATCTCATATCCCATGTGTATCCCGCTGTCAACTCTTATTCCGGGTCCTCCGGGAGAGCGGTAGTGGACTATTTTTCCAGTTCTCGGGAGAAAATTGACAGGATCTTCAGCGTTTATTCTTGCCTCAATCGCATGCCCCCTTATTCTCACATCTTCCTGATCCACCGTCATACCCACTTCCGATGCAATTCTTATCTGTTCCTTTACAATGTCAATCCCCGTAACCATTTCGGTTATTGTATGCTCGACCTGAAGTCGGGTGTTCATTTCCAAAAAGTAAAGCTCTCCATCCTGGTAAAGAAATTCCATTGTTCCCGCATTTGTGTATCCTATGTGCTTTGCTCCTTTAACAGCTATTTTTCCAAATCTCTCCCTCATCTCCTCGGTGAAAGCAGGAGATGGGGCCTCCTCTATGAGTTTCTGATGCCTTCTCTGAATGCTGCACTCCCTCTCTCCGAGATGGATCACCTTTCTGCCATCGGACAGTATCTGAAATTCGATGTGCCTCGGCCTCTCGAGGTATCTTTCAATGTAAACTGATGGATCTCTGAAATATCTCTCACCAAGCTTTTTGCTTTTTTCAAACCCTTCCCTGATCTCCTTCTCATTTCTGGCTATGGAGATCCCTATTCCCCCTCCACCACCGCTGGCCTTTATTGCCACAGGGTAACCAATTTTCTCAGCAACCTCAACTGCCTCGTCTTCAGACTCAATGTTCTCCTTCCCCGGAACAACAGGAACTCCTGCTTCCCTCATAAGCATTCTTGCATTTATCTTGGATCCCATTGCAGAAATAACTCTGTGAGAAGGTCCTATGAAAACAATCCCCTCCTCCTCACATTTTCTTGCAAACTCAGGGTTTTCAGCCAGAAATCCATAGCCAGGATGTATAGCTTCAGCCCCGCTCTTCTTTGCTGCGTCAAGTATTGCATCCATGTTCAGGTAGCTCTTTGAGGGTTCAGCATCTCCGATCAAATAACATTCATCAGCATAAACTCTGTGAAAAGCCCTTTTATCCACGAGAGAATAAACAGCAACCGTTCTGATTCCAAGTTCTTTGCATGCCCTCATAACTCTTACGGCAATCTCACCTCTGTTGGCAACCAGAATCTTGCGAAACATTGCATTCTTGTGCAAGAGTGCAAGTTTTAAAGGTTTCGATGGGTTTAAAAAATCTCATTCTTCTGCAGAATATTTTACTGCTGAAAGCAATAAGGCCCCTGAACACGATCACTTCCGTACTCCATTCGTATTTATCGATTTCCTTTCTGATTACATGAAAAACAACCACTCACCGACTCTGTAATCATGTCATCTGCACATCACCGCTGCACTGAATCATACTGCACGAATTTTCATTTCGTTCTGAACGTAAAATCAACCGTTCCACACTTTCCAGCTCCTGTAAATCCCCATAACGTGCATTAACAATTGCCTGGATTTTTTTCAGACAGTATTTCGAACCGCTTGTATAAATTGAGAATTCTTGATCTCGTGAGTTATTACCCCCTCACCATCACCAGCAGCATCTTGAATCTGCTCAGAGCCTTCAGAGCGTGAGGTTCGTTTGCCGGCATGACGATCATGTCCCCTTCCTTCAGGTGATAAGGCTTTCCCGAGATTGTGATCTCCACATCTCCCTCGATTGCGTAAACCATGGCATCGTATGGAGCTGTGTGCTCGCTCAGTCCCTGTCCCTCGTCAAAGGCGAACAGCGTTACGGTCCCGGTTTCCCTGTCTATTATCGTTTTGCTTACGATTGAGCCTTCCTGGTAGTCTATCATATCTTTCAGCTTCAAAACCTTGGGGCCTTCAGACATTTGAACCACCATCTCTATTTTTCCAAAGACGCTTATATGGTTTTTCGCGAATATTTTAGTCTGGGGATAATCCAGACATCATGCAGAAAACCGGATTTAGCGAATTTTCCGTATCATTAAAAAACTTTAAAAGGACATGAAGTAATTTATAACTTCAAACCCTCTCAAACACCGCTGCAATTCCCATTCCACCGCCTATGCAGAGCGACGCCAGTCCGTAATCTGCCTTTCTCCTCTCCATCTCGTGGATGAGCGTAACCGTTATCCTCGCTCCTGTCGCTCCAATCGGATGGCCAAGGCTTATTCCGCTGCCGTGGACATTCACCTTCTCCAGATCAAGGTTCAGCTCCTTTATCACAGCTAAAGCCTGAGCTGCGAAGGCTTCATTCAGCTCTATGAGCTCGATGTCATCCAAACTGATTCCAGCCCTTTTAACAGCCTTCTGGATCGCTGGAATCGGTCCGAGACCCATGTATGCAGGGTCAATTCCTGCTGATGCGTGGCTCACAACCCTCACCTTGGCTTCGAGTCCGAGCTCCTCGGCATACTTCTCATCCATTAAGAGTAGCGCTGCTGCCCCGTCATTCACTCCGCTCGCGTTCCCCGCTGTAACAGTTCCACCCTTCTTGAAAACTGGAGGCAGTTTTGCAAGCTTTTCAGGGCTTGTGTCCCTTCTTGGATGCTCGTCCGTATCGACAACAACCTCGCCCTTCTTGGTCTTGATGATGACAGGCTCAATCTCCTGAGCAAAGATGCCGTTATCTATCGCCTTCACAGCCCTCATGTGGCTCTCGTAAGCTAATTCGTCCTGCTCCTCCCTGCTTATGCCGTAGAGCTCTGCAATGTTCTCTGCCGTGTTCCCCATGTGATAGCCGTAGAACTTCTCCCAAAGGCCATCATAAACCATTACATCCACAACCTCATCAGTGGCGTTTATGCTCATCCTGTAGCCCCACCTCGCCTTTCTCATCGCATAGGGGGCGTTGCTCATGCTCTCCATTCCACCTGCAATTACTGCCTTTGCCCCATCGCTTATTGACTGAGCCGCAGCCACAACAGCCTTCAGACCGCTTCCGCACACCTTGTTGAGTGTGTATGCAGAAATCTCCTTTGGAATGCCCGAATAGATTCCTGCCTGCCTTGCAGGATTCTGGCCCTGCGCTGCCTGCAGAACGTTGCCCATTATTACCTCTTCAATCTCCACCTCAACGCCATCGAACTCATAATATCCTTCAAGCTCAATCCTGCCCTTCGGCAGCTTTGATGGATAGAAGTCGTATGAGTCCTTCGTTGCGAGGGGCTTAACTCCAGCTTTCCTCATCAGGGCCCTTATTGCAATAGCTCCGAGCTCGTAAGCCCGCAGATCCTTCAGTGAGCTTCCAAACCTTCCAACAGGTGTTCGAACACCGTCAACTATAACAGGGGTCATAACCTGACAGATGATGGTTGATAATATAATAC
>WAMS01000126.1 GCA_015522195.1 Geoglobus sp.
GGTAGCTACCACGTTGTTGTCATATACGGACAGAAACAGTACGTTTCCACAATCTCAATTCCTGAAAACAGCTCATTGAAAATTGATTTCAGTGAAACAGATGATCCCGGAGTACTCAAGGTCAACAACATACATTTCATACTGAATTTACAGCAGGGCGGATTTTCGGTGATGGAAGTCGTTAATTTTGTAAACACCGCAGAAGTCTACTACCATGGAGACATAGTCAAACAGATTCCTGTAGGTGCGGCCAATACTGCCGTTGATGAGGAAACTCTTGCTCAATCTGGAGTTATTTACGATAGAATGATTCTGGAAAGCGGGAAGATCATAATTAAAAACGCCACAGTTCCACCGGGAACAATGTTTCCCTTAGCATACCTTTATTCTCCAGGAAACCAGATCCAGTTAATTGTGGATTATCCATCAGATGTAATACGAATCATCTATCCTGACCAGATAAGCATAACTCCTCCGAAGGGATTCCAGCAGGAAACCCAGATCACCAACGAACGGGGCATAGTTTTTAACGTCCTTAAAGCTGAAAACCTTTCTGAAGGGACATACTCACTTGATGCAGAGATACCACAGCAGATTCAGAGCCCACCTGTGATGGGTGAAGATCAGAAATTGAACTTGCCTCTCGTCGTTGGTGTGGCGCTGATCGGAGCTGGAATTGTGCTGTTCATATGGACTTCCAGAAAGAAAGATGAAGAAGAAGAGGAAGAGTCTGAGGAGGAGAAAAAGGGTGGGTGGAACATTTAGCTGACAACAATACTCCCAATTTTTTCCCCATTCAGAGCTTTTCTCAGATTTTCAGGAGTTCCATAGAATATTCTCGTCCTGATTCTGCTCCTCTGAATTATCTTGGAGGCGAGCAAGTCAACAACGCTGCTCCCTCCTGCTTCAGTGCTGTTTACTGAAACTATCTCAACAAGCTCATCTGAAGTCAGTTTTTCTATTTTTTCTGCATCCCTGTGGAACCTGGGGTCTTTTGTGTAAACTCCATCAGCAGATGTGGCAATGAGAAGTTCATCAGCCTTGAGAAACTCTGCAAGAAGGGCAGAAACCGCATCTGTTGTATGGCCAGGAAATGTTCCCCCCATAATAACCCTCCCATACCTTTCCAGAATCTCCTTTGCTGTTACGAAATCTTCAGGAACCATTACCGGACAGTTTTCAACAGCTACGGCCAGTATGGATGCGTTTATTCTTGTTACAGCTATTCCGATCATATCGCAGGTGACTTCGTCTGCTCCAAGTGACCTTGCACTTTCAATGTATTTTCTTGCAACTCTTCCACCGCCAACAACAATGGCCAATTTTCCTGAATACTGGTTAATGACTTCCGCAAATTTTTTCAGGGTATCGGTGTCAAAATCTCCGAAAAGAACCGAACCTCCAAGGGCAATAACCTTCATCCTTCTTGAATTAATTTACCTGAAAAAAAATGTTTCGAATGGTGTATTGAGGCATTTTTGAATAATTCAATAAATAGTAAAATATTTATATCATTGAGCTAAATAATAATGAGGTGATATTATGGAGCTCGATCCTAAGGATGAAAGATTCATCGATCTACTTGCAGAAGCAGGTTTAAACAGGAATATCGCCAGGGTCATTGTTTATCTCTCAAAAGTTGGTGAGGCTGTTTCAAGAGATATAGAAAGGGAAGCAAATCTCAGACAGCCAGAAGTCAGTCTCGCCATGAAAGATCTTAAAACTCTTGGCTGGATAAAGGAAAAGGAAATTAAAAAGAAAGGAAAGGGAAGACCTCTTAAAAGCTACAAGCTCTCTCTCGATATAAGGGAGATCGTGAAGGAGCTTGTTGAAAGAAAGAGAGAAGAGCTTAACAAGCTTGAAAAAGAGCTTGAAGAGCTTGAAAAGCTCGTGGGACTCAAATGAAGGTTGACCTGAGCATCGGGAGAAACTTTACAAGGCTCAATGTTGATGAGGCTGTTATAATATGCCATGGCCTCCCCTACGAACCCGGTTCTGCCATTGATAAAAGCTACGATTTTATCGCTGAATTTTTTTCGAAAAGAGGGGTTCCAGCTTTGGTTTTTGACTTTACAGGAACAGGGAAAAGCAGAGGTGATTTCAGTCTTTTAAAGTGGTATGAGGACTTGGAACTGATTGCTGAAAATTTTGACAGATTTCATCTGGTTGGCTTCAGCATGGGTGGGGCAGTTGCTTATGGAATTGAGGGTGCTGAGAGTTATTCAGTAGTCTCCACCCCATTCGATCTGAGTCTCTTCACAGAGGAATCGATCAGAGGTATTTACTCCAACGCAATATTAAAGAGAACACTGAAAGGAATCAAAGATTACGAGATCTTCAGGAGAAAACTGCTGGATGAGTTTGAGATCATCTGTCCCTCATCAGTCAATCCCAGAAAAAATGTTCTTGTCGTTCATGGAGCTGAGGACGATGTTGTTCCGATTTCTCACGGACTGAAAATTTACGAAAAATCAAAGCCACCAAAAAAATTTGTCAGGGTTGAGAACGGAGACCACTTTTTGAGGAGAAACAGAAAAATAATCGAACTTGCTTTCAGCTGGGTTTCTGAAAGGAGGGAAGGAGAGGGAGTTGAGTCAATCAGGATCTGATGCTTTCCAGAACTCCCTCAATCTGTTTCCAGACCTCATCTATGCTTTTTGTTCCGTCTATGTCTCTGACAACCCCTTTCTGGCTGTAATACTGAATTAATGGCTCAGTCTGTTCTCTGTAAACTCTGAGCCTTTCCCTTACCGTCTCTTCTTTATCATCATCCCTCTGATACAGCTCTCCACCACATCTATCACATCTGCCCTCAACCTTTGGCGGGCTGTAGATTACATTGTAAACTGCTCCGCAGCTCTTGCATGTTCTCCTGAAGACTATTCTTCTGATTATTTCTTCATCCGGAACTGATATGTTGATCACGGCATCTATACTCCTGCTCATGTCATCAAGCATTTCATCAAGTGCTTCAGCCTGCTTTATCGTTCTCGGAAATCCATCAAGAATGAACCCATCTGCACAGTCATCCTGAGAAAGTCTTTCCCTGACAATCCCTATTACAACCTCATCAGGAACGAGCTCGCCCCTGTCCATGTATTCCTTTGCCTTCCTTCCAAGTTCTGTGCCCTTTGAAACAGCCTCCCTGAACATGTCACCTGTGGATATCTGGGGAATTCCGTATCTCTCTACAATTCTCTTTGCCTGAGTACCTTTTCCAGCTCCTGGAGGGCCAAGAAGTATCAGGTTCATGCTCAGGCTTCTTTCAGCAACTACTAAAGCTTTTTGATTTTTCCTGCCATTTGATCAACTCACCGATTTTTCATTTATGCTCAAGTTCCCTCACCACCCTGAATGCTTTTCTCATTACTTTTCTGACCAAACCTCTTTTTGAAATTCCTCCCAGTTTGAGTGCTGTTTTCCTTATGCTTCCGGTTTTTAAAAAGAGATCAATGATTTCTTTTTCCTCCTGAGTGAGTGCTGAAGATTTCAGAGCCCTTCTTGCAATCTCCATAAGATTTTCGCCCTCATAATACATTTCATGGGGAGTGACAGGTTTGCAGAATTTCTCCAATTCAAACTCGATCAGATACAGATCCGAGTTGCAGTAGTAGCTGTTAATCTCATCCAAAAGCTCATGAACGGATGAAAATCCATCCATCTCTGCTATTTTGTCATCAATATTCTCCAGACTTATTTTTCTAACAGAGGTTATTTTCGCCTTTCCAATAATCATTCCGCCGCAGTGAACAAATACGGTTTCTCCAGGAATTACATATGCTCGTTTCCTGATAGTTGACCTCTTTTTTCCGGATATGAGAAGATCAAGATACTTTCTTCTGAATTCGAGATGCTTCATATTTCTTCGCCGAGATATATCCCATCCTTCACTCTTGTTATCACAAATCTCACTCCACTTCCCGGTTTTTTCCCGGTAATAACCGTGACAGCTCTGCCCTTAACAACAGCAATTCTCTCTCCATAACCCCGTCCATCCATGGCTATTCTTGCAAAATAAACCTCACCTTTCCGTAGGAGAGATGGCAATCTTCTTCTTTTTTCTATTCCAAAGTCTTTCGGACTGAGCAAAAGCTTTACCCCGTATTCTTGCTCCCATTCTCTGAGCTTTGAGTAAAAGGATCTGAAAGACATGACATGCCTGAGCTTTCTACCTCCTCTGTAAGGAATGTATTTCTGTATTCCAAGAGCAGGCCATCTTTTTCCAGCTCCAATTTCAAGGGCGAATTCTATTATTTTTGGAATTTCATGGTCGTTTATTCCTGGAAGCCATACGGGAGCAATGAGCAGATCAATTCTGCTGTTGGCTATGTATTCAGCAGTTTCCAGAACCTTTCTCAGGGGGTATTTCACCCCATATATCCTGTCAGCCAGTGCACCATCAAGGGCACTTATGCTGAGATTAACTCTGTCAAGTGATTTCTCGAGACTGTCAATCATGTCCCTGCTTATAACAGTACCGTTTGTCTGAATTGAAACGACCTCCGTTTCTCTGATATTTTTGAGTCCATGGACCAGTTCCTCGATATATGGATAAAGAAAAGGTTCAGCCTGTCCATCTATGTGAGCCTCGATACCTCCTCCCTTGAACTCTGCAATTTTCCTGTATTCCTCAAGAAGGTAGTCAGGATCGACTATGTAGTCATTTTTCTTTGTTCTGCTTTCCCTGCCCTCATCAACACTGCAGAATATGCAGCACAGATTACACCCTGTCAACGGTCTTACCTGGATGAGATTTGTGCCCCTATCGATCAGACCAAATGCGGCGTGTCCCAGAAGAGGGATCTGACTCTCCCGGCTTATGTAGTGGAGATTCCTTTTGGTGGCATGATGAAGAACCCTCTTCTCTTCAGCAAACTGAATTACCTGTTCCTTCGAATACTTTTTTAGAAGCTCCTCATACGTTTCCTTTCTGAATCTGACCTCTATGAGTCTTCTTATCAGAAATACCTTCTCATTCCCGGCATCGTACTCAGTAATCATAGCTGTGTTTTCTTTACCACTTCTTTTCCATGCTCCGTTATTTTTGCAAGATCGCCATCCAGAGAGATATAACCCTTTTCCACGAGAGCAGTAATCACACTTTCAAGCACCCTCTCTGAAAGTCTTGTTGACTTCCTCACTCTTTCAAGAGTCATGTCCTCCTCTGAAAGCATCTGAAGTACTCTCAGCATGTTCCCCGACAGCATAAATATAACTCCATCATGTTTTATTAAACCGTTGCGCAAGAAATTTAAAAGTCCTGAATCCATTTTCAGGTGTGGATGCACTCAGGGCTGGCGTAAGCTTTTTCACAACACTCAGGGCTGGTGGAGATTTTGACAGTCTGAGAAAAAATCTTATTGTGATTCCTGCTGTAGGTGCCTTTATCGGAATTCTGATATCAATTCCTGCCATTGCTTTAATAGAACTGAATTCAGGTTTTCTGATCATACTGGCCTATGTTGCAGTTGAGGGAATAAACCACATCGATGGCCTGGCTGATTTTTTTGATGCTGTTTTCGCCCCTCCGCAGAGAAAGCTTGAAGCCCTGAAAGATCTGAACACGGGAAGTGGAGGATATATGGCTGTTTCGACCTATATTGTAACTCTTGCATTCTTTTTTTCAAAAATGAATATTCTGGAAGCTGCTGTCGGAATAATTCTGGCTCAGGTTATGGCAAAACAGGGCATGCTTCATCTGATGCTTAAATTCAATCCGGTATGGGAGGGAATTCTGTCCGAGTTCACCAGATTCAAAAGAAGGAAGGATTATGCATCATACCTTTTCACCGCCTTAGCTGTCTTAATTTCGAGCGTTATCAATCCGTACAAGGCACTTGGATCTGTGACAGTGTATCTCATTCTCCTGTTCTTCTTCTCCGAGTACGTTCGTAAAGTCTTTGGCGGAATAAACGGTGACATGGTGGGGGCCCTCAACTGCCTGATTTTTGCAGGTGTTGTGGGGGTGTGGGCTTGCTTGCCTTAGTGATGGCTGGAGGAAAGGGTAGCAGAATGGGATGGGTTGAAAAACCTGTCCTTGTGGTTCGGGGCAGAAAGCTGATTGATTTTGCAATACAGGAGATCAAAAATGCAAAAGTTGATGCCATATACATAACCTCACCACACACACCGGAAACGGAAAAATACCTTTACGAGCTGGGGATGGAGGTTTTCAGGGGTAAGGGGAAGGGGTACATGGACGACCTCTTTCTTGCAGTAAAGGAACTGGAAATAGCTGATCCTGTAATGAGCATCAACTCCGATCTTTACATTGCAAAAAGCGGGATAGTTTCCGAGTTCATCAATGCCTACATGAGATCCCCCATGCCATCAATGTCGTGCGTTTACAGAAACGGAAGACATGTGGGTATAAACATCTTCGATCCGGTTCTGGGGGAGCAGTCAGAGGAAAAGTTCATTATTGATGAGAGAGACATAATAAACATAGACACACCAGAAGATCTGAGGAGAGCAGAAAATGGATGAATACTATGAGAGGAGGAAAAAGCTTGTTGAAAAGCTGAAATATGAGTTCAATCTGAATGAAAAAGTTGTAAAAGCGATGATTGAGGTTCCAAGACATCTATTCGTTCCTCCATTTTACGGAAACGAGGCCTACAACGATTACCCCCTGCCCATAGGTCATGGTCAGACAATAAGCGCCCCCCACATGGTTGCAATAATGTGCAACCTCCTGGATCTTGACGAGGATATGAAGGTTCTTGAGATTGGAACGGGTACTGGGTATCATGCGGCAGTTGTTTCAAGGATTGTTGGCGATAGAGGAATGGTAATCACTGTAGAGAGGATTCCCGAGCTTGCAGAGAAAGCGAGGAAAATATACGGGGATCTTGGTTACGACAACATAGAGGTGATCGTTGGAGATGGAAGCAGAGGATATGAAAGGGAATCTCCTTACGACAGAATCTACGTCACTGCCAGCGCTCCTAAGATACCGGATAGCCTCCTTTTCCAGCTTAAGCCTTTTGGAAAGCTTCTGATTCCTGTAGGAGATTTTATCCAGAATCTCTACATAGTAGAAAAAGATGAATATGGTCAGATTCACAGAAAAAACTGGGGAGCTGTGAGATTCGTCCCTCTTGTTGGTGATGAGGGGTTCGATGATTAGACTGACATTTTTTCACCGAATTATTCTCAATTGTTCAGACTTTTGAGCACATCCTCAGGGGATGGCAAAATATACGAAAACTTGATTAAAGAGTTTGATTATAAAATCCCCAAGGAGGTGCTTTCAGATGATTGTTGCTGCAGTCGATGATGAGGACAGAATGGAGAAAATTGTCAGTTTTGCAGCAGAAGAGGCAAAACTGAGGGGGAAGATGCTGAACATAATTCACTCGCTGTATGGCGGCGACAGAACGGGAGAGAAGGATGTTGAAAAGGCAAGAGAATTGCTGGAGAGAGCTGAAAAAGTTGCCAGAGAATACGGAGTTGAGGCAGAAACCCATTTGCTTGTAAGAGGTTTAGAGCCTGCTGACGACATTATCACATTCAGCGAGGAAAACAATGCAGAGCTCATCGTGATGGGTGTCAGGAAGAGATCTCCTGTTGGAAAATTGCTCTTTGGAAGTGTTGCTCAGAGGGTGATACTGAACACAGACATTCCCGTGATATGCATTAAATAGGCTGAATCATCTCTTCAATTAAACGCCCATGGTTTTTCTTTTCTGATTCTCTCAAATTTACTGATATTTTTGACGACTGAAAAACAACGAGAATCTTCCTCACTGTAGAGCCGAGTTGAGCTACAGGCAAAAAGCATACAGCATTAACCGGCTAAAATTTTATAAGCAATAATCATTAAATTTCAGGAGGAGGTGGTACTCTGAAGAGTTTCTCAGAATTTACAGAAAATTTGCTCGGTGGTGATCTGTTTGAAAAGGATGAACCTCTGAAAGGTGTCAGGGTTCTTGAAGTCTGCTCGGTTGTTCTTGGGCCTGCAACAGCAGATATACTTGCAGAATTTGGTGCAGAGGTGATAAAGTTTGAGGCAAGGCGAGGGGATCAGATGAGGTATGTTACACCATTTGCCTATTACTGGAAAAATCTCTCTCCGGGCTTGCTGGAGCAGAATCACAACAAGTACTGGGTAGGGATGCATTTCAGTCATCCGAAGGCAAGGAAGATATTCTACGATTTTGTAAAGAGGAGCGATGTTGTGATAGACAACCTAACTCCTGGCAGGCTTTCAAAGTGGGGTATAAGCTACAAACAGCTGAGAGAAATCAATCCAAAGATAATCCAGCTTCATGTTTCAGGATTCGGTAGCTGGGGTCCATTTACAGGAAGAACAAGCTACGACGCAATAGCCCAGAGTGAAGGGGGTTTGTCGTACATAACTGGATTTGGAGGCAGAATGCCGGTAAAATCAGGAGTCTGGATTGCAGACTGGATTACAGCTTTAATGAGTGCTCTGGCAATTGTTGCAGCCCTCAATTACAGAGAAATTAGCGGAGAAGGGCAGTTCATCGATTACTCCCAGGTGGAGAATGTCACAAGATTCATGGACTGGACCTGGCTTTATGTGCATGTTACGGGAAAGAACAGAGAGAGAGCTGGAAACAGGGATCTTGCCGTATGTCCCTCAGATCTTTTCAGATGCAGAGACGGCTGGATTGCAATAACAGCATTCAGCCAGGATGAATTTGA
>WAMS01000127.1 GCA_015522195.1 Geoglobus sp.
GTAGTCTATTAACAAGGGAATCCACATCCCTTCCCTTAACCTGAAAAAGTCCTTTTATGGTCTCACCGACATCTGTTATCCCCTCTACTCTCGCCATTATATCCTGCATTTCAAGTAGAAGACCAATAGCACAGTTTTCAGGAAGCTTTGTCTTTATCTGGAGCTCTATCACATTCTTAGCTCTGCAACGCAATTTATAATGCTTTCCAAAGACTTACCAAAATGCTTAAAAACCCTGAAAGTCTCGGAGTTTCTGCTCTGATGCCCGGGTGGTGTAGCCAGGCCTAACATGCGGGCCTGTCGAGCCCGCGCCTCGGGTTCAAATCCCGGCCCGGGCGTTTTTACTTCTGGTTCTAATCCCTACCATGACTTTCAATCTATTCTCTACAGATACAAGCTTTTTCTTTCCTTTTTTCAATCATGATTGCGGTTGAGAGAAAACCCTATCTGGTAGGAATCACATCCAAGGAAAAACTCATAGACTGGCTGAATTTTCTTCCAGAGACAGCAAAACAAAGAGAACCATCAGAGATTCTCGCTATTGTCTACATTGTGGAAACAGTGGAGGGAGGTGAGGACAGAAATGCCAGATGAAGCAAAGTGGCTCATCGGCTTCTCAGGATTTTCAGGTTCAGGCAAGACAACCCTCGTCAACAGGCTTGCGGAAAAGCTCGGATGCAGAAAGGTGACGGAGGTTGCATCAAGCATCTTCATTGATATTTGCAGTTACTGGGTATGTTCGCCTGGAATCAGCTCGAAAAAAGTATCAGATTGCAGAGAAGAATTCTTGATGATGTCATCACCAAGTACTCCGACTCTGACTGCGAGAACATTGCAGGGCTGGCATTTCCACCCATTATGGAAAGGAGGATCGATGGCAGGCCTGTCTGCCTTCATGTGAGTGACGTTGTTGGAGTTGAGATTCCAAAAAACAAGGACAGGGTTGCATTCAAACCGGTCAAAACCAGCAAGGGCCTGAGAGCACTTCAGGTTGAAATAATCGAAAAGTTTGAGGGTGAAGACAGGGTCAGATGTCCTGATTGCGGAAAACTCGTGGTTCCAAGGCTCATAACATACAAAGGCGAACCTGAAAAATCAGTCTACCCCTTCTGCGGTGAAACGATAAGATCGTTCTGGACAATATCTATTTTTTGACCTTTTTTAAAAAGCCATCATGCGGTACTTTAGAAATTGTAACATAGATTGTTTTAATTTAATCCAGCCTCCCCTCAACACCAAAAACATTGCAATCGAATGTAATCCACAACTCATCCCCAACTCTCAAAGAGTTTCAGCCCCTTCACTCTCTGAAAGTGCCTTTTATTTCCTGTAAAAAGCGTGACATCATTTTTAATAGCTATGCCTGCAATAAGGATGTCTCTAAGGTTTATCGCTCTTCCATCGGATTCGAGCTCTGCCAGAATCTCTCCTGAAATTTTTGCAGATTGCTCTGTGAGTTTTAAGATTTCGAGTCTCTCAGCCAGTTCATCAACAGCTTTTACATTTCCGCTTTTTCCTGTTCTGTAAGCGCCGTAATAAAGTTCGAATATGTTTATTGAAGTGGTTAGAAGTTTATGCTTTTCTTCCAGCGTTTTAATGGCTTCCACAATCTTTCTTTTCCCTCTCAGAAAGTCAATGAGAACATCTGTGTCTAAGCAGATTTCCAAGTCCTCCACCCCTTGCTGAGAGATTCTTTGATTTCCCTCACCTCTCCATCGCTGATATCCCACGAACCTGCCAGATCGCTTATTTTTCTTCTCAGAAGATACTTTATAGCTTCTTCAATTGAAACAGGCTTTTTGAACTCTGCCTGAAGTTTCCCTGCAAGTTCCACAAGCTCTCTGTATGTTTCCTCGCTCAACTTTATGGATTTTGTAGGCATAGTGATAAATGTGGTCAAGGTGGTATAAATTCCTGTTGGCGTTCAGGGAAATGATAAAGAACTAATTTGCCGAATATCGCTCACGATTATCTGAGTAAAGCTTACAGACTCTCCACAATCCTCCTTGCCCTTTCATAAACGTCAATACTCAGCCACATAACACCTGCAAGTTTCTCCAGATCTTTAAGTCCCTCATCTCTTGCAATCAGTCCCATTTTAACCGCTTTCATAATCAGACCGATTGAACCCACAACCTCAACTCCAAATCCAATGGCAAATTTCCTTGCATCTGAATCGTCCAGCAAAACAGGAATGTTGAGAGATATGGCAAGTAGAATCGCACAAGCCTCCCCCCGGTGTATCCCTGCTCTCTCAGCAAGCTCATCAGCCTGAGGTGGGTCTTCAGCAACCCTTATCCATTCAGCATCCTCAATCAGGAATGCGCTTGGCTCACCCTTTTCCTTCCCCCTGTCCACCACTTCCACCTTAACAGTTTGCGGAATAATAACTTCATCAAAGATGTTTCCGAGAATTCTGAGTCTGCCTATTTTTGTGAGATGTATCAGGGGTCCTGCGTTGCTGACAGCTCTCATCTCACTGCCCATTCCATATCTATCTCCAGGTCTTCCAGATCGTACCTGAACGGAATGCTTCTCTTTTTAAGCTCCTCCAGAGCTTCCCTGTATGTGATGCCTGCAATTTCGGCAGCTTTCCAGAGAGAGGTCTTGCCTTCCCTGTACATCTCCATGGCCTTTTTAATCCTGTACTCTCTGAGCGATTCTGTCAGAAGTTTTCTTATCAGAGTTCCCTTCTCTATACCTTCTTCTCTGCTCATTTTTTCAATTTCCTGAATTACATCCTCTGGTAGTCTCACAGATGTCGTCACCATCTTCACAATTACATTTTATTAGAATGTATACTTAAGGTTTTGGTTCTGGTTTCTGCTGTGCTGACCGGTTTTACAGAGATTGATTGAACCGTTTGAAATTCAGCCTCCTTCTCTCTCCTGCCATCCCATTGAGACAGGAGGTGAAAAAGATGGCTTATGTGATGCAGATGTGTGTTGTTGTGAGATGCGAGAAGCTTCAGGCAGTGGGAGAAGTGTGGCAGGAAGATAAAGAAGGGCTCAAGGGCATTCTAAATCCTCGCACCCGTTAAAAAAGAGTTCCTGTTAAAACAGTCAGGAAGGAAGTTCTTGAGGAAGATCTGAGATTGAGGTTGAGGAAACAATCTTCGTTGAAAAGCTTGTCAGCTTCAAACCAGTGCCTGTTTTCAGGTATGAGGGTACTGAAGGTAAACCTTACGTCTTCTTCCTCTGATCTCTGACTCTATTTCGGCATCGTCAATATCCAGATAAACCTCTATCGATTCCCTGATATTATCCAGTGCTTCATCCCTTGTTTCGCCCTGAGATACGCATCCCGGAAGAGAAGGAACATAAACGACGTATCCGCCTTCTTCAACTTCTTCAAGGATAACCTTGAACTTCATTATTCTGTATTTGATTCACAGGTTGATAAAGGTTACCTGGGAGGTTTTGTTGTTATAGCCTGAATTGTCCATTCTTAAGAACAATCAGAAAGAGGCATCAGAAACTATTTGCATTCTTAATCTCCTTTTCCAGCTCTCTTTCATCTCAATTTATCACGATCACCCTCTTTTTGCTGAGAATCTTCATGAAGTCCTCAACACAGAAGTTTGCAGGTTCTGCAACTTCTGAATATGTTTATAGATCACAAAACAAAAATTGAGTGTAATGTTTCCAGAGCATTATTTAAATACAACCTGATGCAGTAATTCTACTGTATATGCCAAGGGTTGTGGTTGAAATTCCGGAAGGTGTAGATGAGAAAAAACTCAAATTCTGGATAGCGGAAGGTATGGGAAGGGAACTTTTCAGAAAGCTTGCCCTGGATGTTCTGAAATCCGGAATGAATCTCGATCCAGAAAAATCCTTCAGAGAGTTTGACATCACAAGAAGCGAAGCATGGTCCGAAATCAAAAAGAGATATGCTGAAGAAGGCCTGATTGGATGAAGCTGGTGTTGACAGCAGCATCCTCTTCTCGATTGTTGTATCAGGAGAGAACTCAAAAGCCTTTGAAATCATCAGAAATTATGATCCTGATCTTTACTTTCCAGAAGAAGGTCTGTTTGAATTCAAAAAACACAAAAGCAAACTTGAGAGATACTCCGAAGAATTTGAGTTCAGATCCTTTATTGCTTTTTCCTTAGTTCATGTGATTCCCTTTGAGGTGTACAGGGACAAAATCAGCGAGGCATACACCATCGCAGGAGAGTTTGATGAAAAGGATAC
>WAMS01000128.1 GCA_015522195.1 Geoglobus sp.
GTCCTGAGACAACCAGCGAAGGTGTTGAGATCATCAACGCATCTGGAGTCTGGGATATGGGAATGAAAGGGGAGGGAGTCAAAGCAGGAATTCTCGATCTGGGTTTTGAAAGATGGGATGAACTTCGCAATACTGGAGAACTCCCGGTTAATACATACCTGTATGCTCCCAATGGGGAAGGATCTGGTGTTCACGGAACAGCGTGTGCTGAGATCGTATATGACGTTGCTCCGGGTGTTGATGGCATCTATCTTGCAAATGAGGGAAACTACACGATTGATGCTTACAATGCAGTTAAATGGTTCATTGAAAATGGCGTGAGAGTTGTGTCCCATTCAGTTGCTTGGTTTGGATGGGGACCATCTTACTTTGACAGCGATGGAGATGGAGTTCAAGAGTTCTGGGACACTTACGTGATAATTGACTATGCTATATCGCATAACATCACCTGGGTAAATTCTGCCGGAAATTACAGAGATGCTCACTGGGAAGGCTACTGGAGGGATGCAGATGGTGATGGTATTCTTGACATATACAAAAATGGTCAAAACAGTTCAATCGACGAATTCGATAGAGAGGGGATTCAGCTTGTTATAAAAAATGGCTCCGAATTTAAGGCGCGGGTAAGATGGACTGACTACAATTATCCAGCTTCATATCCGGTAAATGATTTTGACGTCTATCTCTATTGCAACATTTCAGGTAACTGGGAGCTGGCTGCATTTTCTGAAGAGTTTCAAAATGGTACGTTTGGTCAAGAACCATTGGAATATATCAACTATACCCCACCAACGAATGATGATTATTACTGTTTTTTAGAAATAGTGAAGTTTGATGCTCCTGATGCCAGTTCAATGTTCTTTGATATATGGTGGGAGGGAGATGTGGAGTTTTGGAATTTCAGCGATCCGTCATACAGTCCCATTGTTGAAGCTGGTAGCATCTCTCCTCCAGCAGATCATCCAGATGTTGTTACTGTAGGCGCTGTGCCATTTTTCAATCCATTTGAAATTGAATCTTTTAGCTCGATTGGCCCCGCTTTCAATCCCTATATTGGAGTTTACAACCTCACAAAGCCAGACGTTGTTGCACCCGATGGTGTAAGCTCTGTCAGCTATAACGGGTCGTTTTATGGCACCTCAGCAGCAACTCCCCACGTTGCAGGTGTTGCTGCATTGCTCCTGAGTGCATATCCAAACTTAAATGTTTCAGAGATAAAACAGCTGCTGGAACTCTCAGCTTTGGATCTCGGCCAAATCGGAAAGGATAACCATTATGGTAGCGGTCTCGTTAATGGAACAGAAGCCCTGCTTCTGGTTCCACCGGTGGTGGTGAACCATACCTCCCCAATCAATGTCAGCACATCAAATCCGCTGGAATTCTATGTCAATGTCCATGATCTGAATCTGGATTCAGTTTCTTTTGAAATAATTCAGAACAGGACAGGCTGGATCGTTGCGGAGGTGCTCAATTTCAGCGGGAGAAATGGCTGGTATTCTCTCTCACTCTGGGCAGGATTGTGGAATGGAAGTTATTTTAAGATATGCAACGGGACCGTTTGTGAAAACGTCACCGTTTCATACATCCAGGGCTATGAAGGTGATTACCCGATTGTTTATGGGTATTTCAGATCAAATCCGAGCTCTGAATGGGAGCCAGTTCTTATTCTGTTTAATGAAACAACAAATCAGCCTGAGCGCATAATTGATTACTGGACAGGCATGGATGTTCAGGATGTTTCAGCAGGTGAAAGCGAGATAATGGCTGTTAGATTACTTCTGGATGAGAATGGAAGATACGTTTCAGAGAACACATCATCATTCAGAATGGATCCAGCGGGAGCAGGAAGCAACATATCCCTTCATTCTTTTGCTTTCCATTCAGGAGAGTTTATTGTCAGGGCATTTGCCTGGGACACCTTTGGAGGCTACATGTGGGTGCAGACAGTGATCAATATTTCAAACAATCCTCCTATCGCCTCCTTCACTTTCTCTCCTCTATTTCCAGAAGTAAATCAGCAAATCACCTTCAACGGATCATCAAGCCAGGATCCTGACGGAACAATCCTTAGCTATCAATGGAACTTCGGAGATGGCTCAACAGCCTCAGGCATGACAGTCCAGCATACATACTCCCAACCCGGCAATTACACCGTAACTTTAACTGTAACAGACAGTGATGGATTGCAGGCATCAACATCCCAGCAGATTACAGTTTCATCACAATCACCAGCTCCATCCTCATTAGTGACAAGATCCCTCCCATCTTCTGCTGAACCAGACTCCATATTCAATGTTACACTAACCTCAACAGCATCAGCCATAGGAATGCAGATAACAGAAACAATTCCAGCAGGCTTCACA
The DNA here is from genome assembly GCA_015522195.1 of Geoglobus sp. GTDB lineage: Archaea > Halobacteriota > Archaeoglobi > Archaeoglobales > Archaeoglobaceae > Geoglobus. Next base: position 2,364 of record WAMS01000128.1, read on the forward strand.
TTCATAAACTACTCAGCTTCAGGAGCGAACAGTGTCACATTCCAGCAAAACGGAAATCAGCTGACATTCACAGTGACAGATATTGCAGCAGACGGTTTCACAGTAATCTACATTCTGCAGGCTCCATCTGATGAAGGTGTCTATTCATTTAGCGGAAGTTATCAGGCACTGGGACAGCAGATCCAGCAGATAGGTGGGGATACAACCATAGAGATTTCAGCCGGAGAAACAGTTCCTGACAGCATAGACGACACTCTTGAACAGCTTGTAAGCAAATACAATCCATCTTTTGACTGGAAAACAGAAACTCCATCAAAGAATGATGTTATGCAGGCTGTGATAAATGCTGTAATTCAGTACTTCGGAGCTCAGAATCAAACGGAAAAACAGCAAATACTGAATGATGTTGTGCAGCTTGTGGTGCTTTATTTCAGTCTTTCTGATTGAGTTTTCAATCTTGTTTTTTATTTCTTGGTTGCTGTGACGGGATCGTTCAGTAATGAAATTGATGCAATCTGCATCTGTTCAATCAACAGCCTTGACCGTGAAATAATCCTCCAAAAAATTTACCTTGATGAGCTGGGAGATCAATTATGAAGCTGGAGGAGATAACAGAAATTCTGATTGAATTCAGAAATAAAAGAAACTGGAAAAAATACCACACACCAAAGAATCTGGCTGTTTCTATCGCTGTTGAGGTTGGAGAGTTGCTTGAGCTCTTTCAGTGGAAAGGCGATTTGGAGATTAACGAACTTCTGAAAGATGAAGAATTCAAAAGGTGTGTTGGCGAGGAGATAAGTGATGTTCTTATTTATCTGCTCACACTTGCCCATGAATGCGGTATTGATATTGAAAAAGCTCTTCAGGATAAGATAAAAAGAAACGAAGAAAAGTATCCAGTCTGATTTGCTATATTGTGATTCTGTGTCATATTCTCACGAAAATCTCTTATTTTTCAACGATTAATCTCAATTAAAGCTTTACATGGTGATCAGAGATGGTTGATCTATTTGCAGAAATGGAAAGGGATGGGTTTGAGGAGGTTGTTGTTTATCATGACAGGAATTCAGGGCTGAAGGCAATTGTGGCGATACACACCACATTAAACGGCTCTGCAACTGGAGGAACCAGGATGTGGGAATATGCCTCATTCAGTGAAGCCGTGAGTGATGTGATGTCACTTGCAAGAGCAATGACACTCAAATGCATAGGTGCTGGAATTGATTTTGGTGGTGGAAAGGCTGTAATCGCTGGGGATCCAGAAAAAGATAAGTCCAAGGAGCTTTTAAAGAGCTATGCAGAATTCATTCAGTCTCTTGACGGAAAATTTATAACCGGAGAGGACGTTGGGATCACAAATGAGGATGTCAGATTCATGAGAAATTACTGTGATCACCTAACAGGTGTGAATTACGATCCATCCCCATTCACGGCCTACGGGGTTTTTCATGGAATGAGGGCATGTCTTAAACATGTTTACGGCGATGAATCTGTCGAAGGTGTTCATGTTGCGATTCAGGGAGTTGGAAAGGTTGGAATGGAACTTGCAAGACTTTTGATCGATAATGGAGCAAAAGTTACGGTCTCGGATCTCAGCAGTAAGAGGCTCGAGGCATGCAGATCGTTTGGAGCGGAGTGTGTAGAGCCTGAGGAGATATACAGTGTCGAGTGCGACATCTTCTCTCCCTGCGCTCTTGGAGGAGTTATAGATCAGAGAACCGCCAGAATTCTCAGATGTAAGATCGTGGCCGGTTCAGCAAACAATCAGCTGAAAGATGATACTGCCGGAAGGATCTTGGCGGAGAGGGGAATCCTTTATGCTCCTGATTTCATAATAAATGCCGGTGGCCTTATCACCGTTGCAAATGAATACATTTACGGTGAAATTGATGAGGAAAGGCTGAAAAGGGAGATTGAGGGTATTGGTGAAAGATTGATTGATGTATTCAGGCTTGCTGAAAGAATGTCCGAGGAGAGAGGAGCGGTCGTTTCCGAACATCAGGCTGCACTTGAGTGGGCGATGGAAAGGATGAGATCGAAATCTGAAAGGAGATATGCGATTTCGGAAAAGTATTATTAAACTGACCCATACTCTTTTTCATGCGTGACAGAATTCTCAGGATTCTACAGACATACAGAAAGAATGGGATAAGAATAGGTACCATAGGAAGCCATTCAGCTCTGAATATTCTGAAAGGAGCCAGGGATGAGGGCTTTGAGACTGTATGCATATGCAGGGAAAAGGAGAGATTCGTTTACGAAAATTTTGGTGTTGCAGATCACATAATTCAGGTTGAGAATTTCAGAGATCTTCTCCTTGAGGATGTTCAGAGGAAACTGATCGATCTAAACACAATCCTGATTCCTCACGGCAGCTACAATGCTTACATAGGCAGTCTGTATAATCTGAATGTACCTGTTTTCGGGAACAGAGTTCTCATGGAGTGGGAAACGGTGAGGGAGAAGCAGAGGGAATGGCTGGAAAATTCAGGGCTCAAACTGCCAAAGGTTTACAGCTCACCGGATGAGATAAATGGCCTGGCAATAGTGAAGTATCCAGGAGCGAGAGGCGGGAAGGGTTACTTCATAGCCAGCAGCAGAGATGATTTCTACAGAAAGGCAGAAGAGCTCGTTAAAAGAGGTGTTATATCAGAGGAGGATGTTGAGAATGCTCACATACAGCAGTACATTCTCGGAGTTCCGGTGTACTTCTCATTTTTCTATTCTGCTGTCAATGACAGGGTGGAGCTCATTGCCGTAGATAGAAGATACGAGTCAAATGTTGATGGGATTGGAAGAATTCCTGCAGATGAGCAGATTCAGACCGGGATAATCCCTACCTACACCATTGTGGGCAATATCCCTCTTGTTGTCAGGGAAAGCCTGCTTTCAAGAATTCTCAGAGATGGAGAGAGAGTTTACCGGCATTCAAAGAGGATAGCCGAACCGGGCATGGTTGGGCCGTTCTGCCTTGAAAGCATAATAGACGAGAATGGAGAGATCTACTACTTTGAAATATCTGCCAGAATTGTTGCGGGATCGAGTGTGGGCATACCAGCGTCACCCTATTCGTATGTCCTGTTCGGGGAGAACATGTACATGGGAAGGAGAATTGCAAGGGAAATAAGGCTTGGAATTGAGAAAGATATGCTTGAAGAAATGGTTTTCTGATTGCCTTCTGCCGGGATAAATCCATGAGAGAGGGTTCAATCGGTTTGCAGGAAGTGTGTTAGCCGGCTGTTATTCCCGCTGACAATCTCTCCATGATGAATTTTAATTGTTCTGTCTCCGAACTCAGCAACCTCTGGATTGTGAGTGACAACAACTACCGTCTTCCCCTCATTTTTCAGCCTCTCAAAGATCTCGAGAACAATTCTCTCATTCTCCTCATCCAGATTCCCTGTTGGCTCGTCTGCAAGGATCACGGCGGGATCGTTTATTATAGCTCTTGCAATCGCAACCCTCTGCTGCTCCCCTCCGCTGAGCTGGAATGGGTAGTTCTCAGCCTTGCTTTCCAGTCCAACCAGCCTCAGGGCATCTAAAGCCTCATTCCTGTCGGGCATGCTGTGGATATACTGGGCCAGCATCACGTTTTCGAGGGCTGTCAGGTAAGGGATGAGATGGAACTGCTGGAAAACAATTCCTATGTTCTCCCTCCTGAACTTAGCTCTCTCATCGTGGCTCATTTCCGAAATGATCTCATTGCAAACAGCAACCTTCCCCGAAGTGGGCGTGTCGAGCCCCGCTATCAGGTTGAGCAGAGTGGTCTTTCCGCTTCCCGAAGGCCCCATAATCGTCAGCCATTCGGCCTCACCAACCTGAAACGTAACCCCGTTCAGAGCCGTAAATCCGTTATATCTTTTCACCACATTCTCAACATCTATCACCTTACTCACCTCCAAGCTCGTTCACAACCTCCTTTCTGGAGGATTCCACCAGATACATGAGCGAAACTGCATAAAACGCGCCAGTTGAAAGAGCAATGAGAGTTGCAAGCGATTCAAAGCTCAGGTCCGGAAGCGTACCTGCAGTCTTGGCCAGGATGACCCAGGACAGGATTACTGAGAAGATCGCCCCCAGGAGAGCTGAAATTACGGCGAGAATTCCGAATTCTGCCAGTATCAGCTTTCCAATCATCTTTGCGTCTGCACCAACAGCTCTCATGACTCCAAACTCCTTTCTTCTCTTCCCAGCATCAGCTCTGGAGAGGTTCACTATCGTTATCAGGCTCGACACTACAGAGACTCCTGCTATGTACAGGAGGAGCTTTTCTATGCCTCTCAGGAATGAGAACTTGGTCCTGACCATCTCTTCAAGTATTATTGCATCTCCGCTTCGATACCTGTCCGAATTGTCTGTCCTTATCAAAACCATTGTGGCCTTCTCAGCCATCCCGTTTAGAATCACAAAAGAGTCGAATTCCGTTCCGGAATCGAGGATCGCTGCCCTGCCTTTGACTCCATTCACTTCGATTGCATCTCCGCTTTCTATTCCAAGTCTCTCAGCCAGCTCTCTCCCGACAATAACCTCTCCTTCCCCTCTCAAAACCCAGGCGGGATTTATCTGCATGAGCCTTTCAACGTCCGTCACCGCAAGGCTAATCTCAGATCCATCCATTCTGACAGTTTTTACGTAAACAGCTATCCATTCATCGCCGGGATAAACGGCATTCTCCACCTCTCCATTCTCAGGTTTCAGAATCACGTTTGCCCCGTACTTCCTCATTTCCTTCTCAACTACCGTGTCGAAGCTGCTCTGCAGGATTCCTGAGGCTCCGATCAGGGAAAGGGAGAGAGCCACGGCGAGAATCATGGGTATGTGGAGCTTTGCCCTGTATCTTATTGAGGAGAGCACGGTTTTCATCAGCATTCTATCACCTCAGAACCTCCACCACGTCCTTTTCCAGCCCCTTCCTCAGCAGTGCCAGAGCAATGAAAGATATCAGGACAGGCACGGTCACGGACAGCACGAGAAGCTCGGAGAGAGCCTCAAACTCGATACCAAACACCGACCTGCTCACAAATCCGGCAATATAGATGCTTGCGATGTATGTGAGAATAGCAGAGATCAGCGAGGCGGTGAAGATCTCTGCCATTACCTGCAGGTAGAGCTTCTGCCTCGATATGCCCATGGCAGCCATTATTCCGAAGAACCTCATTCCCGTCTCCACGTACATCTTCTCAGAAGTGAAGATAGCTATCAGAGAAATCCCTGCTGTCAGCACGAACATTGAGGCAAAGACAGATGATGACGCACTTATCAGTCCCTCCTGCACCTCTGTAACTCTTCTGAGAATTTTCACGTCACCATGCGGAACAACTTCCTCTATGGTATAGGAAATTGACGAGGCGTATGGCGAGCAGTACCAGGCTTCGAATTCCTCAGGAGACAGGCTGTCAATTCCGTAAAGCTCGGCCTTGACTGCCAGTTCGTCTTTAGGCTTTATCAGGGCACTCACCAGTATCATGTCAATCTCATTTTTTCCCGTCAGATTCTGGATTTTTTCGAGGGGGATGAAGACATAATCATCCCAGTAGGAGCCTGTTTTAAGCACTCCTGCCACTTTCAGCTCAGCCTCTTTTCCGTCGATTTTTATTCTGATGGAGTCCATGCCTGCAAGCTGCTCTGCAATATTCGCGCCAAGAACTGCTGAATTTTCATCGGGCAATTCACCGCTGTAGTTCCATCCCTTAAACCCCAGAAGTCCGAAGGTGTAGCTCTCATTCTCGATCTGCAGGTTTTTCTCAAACCAGACTCCTGCCACACTCACATTTACTCCCTCAGCCTCTCCATCCCGAAGGAGGACAGGAACAGCATTGACTATGTTGTTCCTCCAGAAGTGCTCCTTTTTCTTGATTGCAAGAACGTCGCTGATGTTGAGAGATGTTACCTCAACCAGACTCCCCTTCGGCTCCACCACCATGTTTGGAACACCGCTCAGCTCCATCGCAAGCTGAGCCTCAGCGTTCAGGTAGAGGGACGAGAGCACAACAAGAAGTGTGGAGGCTGTGGCGATGGTGATGACCATCGAGAGAAACCTGTACCGCTGAACAGTCACAGACCTGAAGACCATTCTGAAGAGAAATGAGATGGGGCTCATGTGCCCCACCAGTTCAGTATCTCCTTTTCATCGATTATCACGCTGTCGCCTTTAACACTGTAGTTTATGGCTATGGGGTTGCAGCCTCCCGGAATGCCAACAGTTTCAGGGGCTATGGGTGCGTTGCAGTTCAGGCAGACAAGCATCTCACCATCGTAGGCGTAGCCCTTGGGTGGACATATGTAGCAGTCATCTAAGGCGACATACACATCCTCTCCAACCACAACCATCAGCAGTTCAGCATCCCCATACCTGAACTTGTAAAAGCCGCTTTCCTGAGGGATCTGCAGAGCAACCACCCCATTCTGAGCCTCAACCTCCACTGGCTCGGGATCGTAGAGGTTTGCAGATGTAATCACAGGGTAGAACATGATTGCCATGATCACAAGAACCCCTGCCCCAACACCTGTCTTGAGGTACTTCTCTTTCTGGAGCTCGTACATTTTTTTCCTTCTCTCAGCAGGTTTCAGGTTTGACAGATCTGGTGTGCCTGCCCTGAGGACATCATAGAGGACTGAGGATGTGAGGGCTGCAAGCATGAGAACGATGAAACCTGCAGAGACATCATCTCTCGTCAAAAGCCCTACGAAGCTCATCACCTGATCGCTGGTTGGAATAACTCCCATCTCGAAGAACTCGTGGAATCCGTTTGCTACAAGCTGAACCACCAGCAGAACCAGGACGGCTGAGGTTATCCTGAAGAACCTGGCCAGATTTATCCTTGCGGTTCCCCTCATGAAAACGTATCCGAATATTACGGCAAGAGATATCCCGAGAATCGCCCCTATAAAATTCTGAAGCTGTGTGTCTCCTGTCAGAATGAGGCTCTGCAGGAAGATTACCGTCTCGACTCCTTCCCTGAAAACCATGAAGAACGAGACTGCCACCAGTCCCAAAAATCCAGTTGCCTTCTGGACCTTCTCCTCTATCTCTCTTTTCATGTGCTTTGCCTTGACCCACATCCATGCAACCAGGCTCCCAACCAGTACAGCAGCGATGAAAGACATCACACCTTCTATAAACTCGTTCTCTGCATTCACACCGATTGACGATAGCAGCAGAGCAATTGCAATGCTGGCAAGAACTGCTGCAAGCGCTCCGTAGTATATGTACCTCTTCTTCCATCCTTCGCCCATCCTTTCCACGTAGGATGCCATTATGAATATGACCAGTATCGCTTCAACAGCCTCTCTGAGTGTTATACCTGCTGCCTCCATCATCACCAAACACCGTTAATTTAGGAGAGCCTAATTTATTTAAATTTTTTGGTGCACCTAAACTCTTATGACCAGAGGATTTGAATATCAGACGCAACCATCCCGATCAGAAATATGACAGATGGTGAGATTTCAAACGATGCCGTGTTACATAATCACTCTCTTCTCAGTGCTGGGTCCTTTTCGTGATAGTCAACATAAAATCCAATGCTCTCAAGATATTCATAACTCCTCTTCCCCTTTCCATGAAGCATCAGCTCAAGGAGATCGCTCTCATCATCAATATCGATGCTGGCACGGAATGAGTCAAAAATTTCACATGGGATACCGAGCTCATCACAAATTTTCAGGTGTTTGAAAAAGCTTCCATAATGATATGATGTGTAAAAACGTCTGTTTCTTGACAGCAGCATATTTGTTCCACCTTTTCTTCCTGGAGCGAGGACAACATCACCATCCCGGCTCAAAAACTCACTTACTGTTTTTCTTGTTATAAGAGGAAGATCAGACATTACAACAGCACATTCTCCTTTTTTTATCCTTGAAGTTACAGCAGCATCAAGGTCCCTGTCATCAATTTCATGCTTCAAACCCTCAAGTCTCCTTTCATGAGAGGATGACAGAACAACCGCATCTTCACACGCATCCAGAACATCCATCAGGAGTGCAAACGCAAACTCCCCTCTCTCCCTTTCAGACATCACATCTGACAGTCTTGATTTCGGGTTTGCGGGTTTGAATGGGACGTAGATTTTCATCTGGGATTCTGGTATGGGAAGAGTTTAATAAACTTGCTGAATTCTTCAAAGAATCCTGAAAGCGATAACATAAAGTCCGATACTTAGCAGAACTGCAATTTTTATCAGTGGAGATCTGACTTCTCTTTTCATGAAAAATAAGAACACTGACAGGAACGTGAAAAGGGCGAGCCCCAGCAGAAAATAAAGTGAAGGGTAACTTATGAAAAGAACAAGATAGAAAAACATCCCGAATACTGAAAGGTATTTGAGGAGCATTAAATACCCTTTCCCATAGCTGACATCAATAACTGGGAATTTCCCAGGAATTTCCTCTGGATCCATTACATCAGGCATATTCTCTTCAGAGATCTCAAGAAAGACAGGCCCAGTATATCCGCAGTGATTGCATCTGTAATTGTACAGTGCTCCATAGGCAACTGCCGCCGGAATTGAAAAATCAGGAGATACATCCGGGCTGTTGCAAACAGGACAGATGGTGATGTATTTTTCTTTCATTTGCTGTGGTATTGATCCTGAGGTAAATAGTTTTTTTGAACGATCAGTGAGCATGCCAGTTTCCGCAAATGATTTATTTTTCAACCTGACAAAAACCCCTATGGATCTGATTTGCAGATTTGTCCACAAGGATGGAAGGGAAATCGGGGAAAGCATAGACATCTTTGACGGGCATCTGATCATCAAAAGCTCTGGGAATTTCTTTGGTGTTCCGCTTGAGGCCGTGAAGGAGGATGGAGAGTTTTTAGTGATCAGTGACTTTGATGAAAAGAGGGCAAAGGATGTTGGGGAGAAATGGATTGAGGAAAAATCTAAGCCAGTGAGTCTTGAAGAGCTTGAGAGGTATGGATTCGGACAGGAGTGAGTACAAGCAGGTAATAGTTGTCAGGGAGGACCTGAAGCTTTCTCGTGGAAAGCTTGCAGTTCAGGTTGCTCACGCTTCCATTTCTGGTTATGAGCTTTCAGATAAGGAAATGAGGATGAAATGGAAAATGGAAGGTCAGAAAAAGATCGTTCTGAAGGTGAAAAACCTTGAGGAGCTTATGAATGTCTACCAGGCAGCAAAAAAAGCCGGACTTCCTGCTGCATACATCAGGGATGCTGGCCTGACCGAAGTTCCACCCGGCACAATCACTTCAATTGTCATAGGTCCGGAAAGAAGTGAAAAAATAGACAGGATCACCGGATCTCTTCCTCTTTTAAAATAGTACATACTTCCTCAAAAGCCTTTCCTGCTTTCTCTCTGATTGACAAATCTGCAATTCCAGTCAGTGGTGTGGTATTCGGATTCACCTCTATAACATGATACCCGTTTCTCTTTGCATAGAATGGCATGGATGCAGCAGGCTGAACCAAAGCAGATGTTCCTATTACAACCACATTATTGCTGCTGCACAGTTCTGTTGCCAAATTCAGCTCTTTCTGTGGCAGAGCTTCCCCAAACCATACCACATTTGGTCTCATCAAGCCTCCACATCTGCAGTGGGGTGGAATGCTTTCAGGAGGTTCTGTCACCTCAACGACCTTCCCGCATTCGGTGCATCTCATCTCATCGATTCTGCCATGCAGGTGAATCACATTTCTGCTTCCAGCCCTCTCATGCAGATTGTCAACGTTCTGGGTTATGACTGCCTTGATCAATCCCTTCCTCTCCATCAGCGCAAGGGCTATGTGGGCAGGATTCGGTTCAGCTTTGAAAATCTTCCTCATTCTCCATGCATACCACTCCCAGACAAGCTCCGGATCTCTTGCAAATGCCTGCGGTGTTGCAAGTTCTTCAGGCAGGTATCTGTTCCAGAGACCGTCCTTTCCCCTGAATGTTGGAATTCCGCTGTCTGCTGATATTCCTGCTCCTGTCAGTGCCACAAGATTTCCGCTGAAAGATGCTATCATTTCGAGAAGATCCTCAGATGGCTGCATACCTACTGATGGTTTTTTATTGAATAAATATGTTTGACCCGGTCGATTTCCAGATGTTCTTTTCGGAGTGTGTTTTAGAAATTAAAAAATAAAGTATATAATAATATTTTAATAAATAACAATTTGACAAAAAAGATTAAATATTGTTAATTACTTATCATTGCAGATCTCAGATTTGGTGTGGGGTGGTTGCTGTGGCGGAGCCTGTAAACATCATCTGGCTTGAGGGACAGGGGTGTACGGGATGCACAATTTCGCTTACCAGCTCCTCAATGCCCTCTCTGATAGACGTTCTGACTGGTGTGGTGGAGCCGGTCTCCAACATAAATCTCGTGTTTCATCAGGCAGTAATGGCTCCATGGGGAAAAAGGGCAATTGACGTACTTGATGATGCCAAAAAGGGAAAATATGATCCTTTTGTCCTTGTTCTGGAAGGTGCAATTCCGGATGAGGAGAAAGCAGGGGATGGATTCTGGTGCATGGTCGGGGAAAATGATGGACAGCTCTACACTCTGAATTACTGGATAGACAGTCTTGCTGAAAGAGCTGCTGCAGCAGTGGCTGTTGGAGCCTGCGCAACATATGGAGGAGTGCCCCATGGACACCCGAATCCGACAGGTGCACACGGTCTGCTTGAACATCTGGGGAGGGACTGGAAAAGCACCCTTGGACTTCCTGTGGTCTGCATTCCGGGATGCCCTCCGGCAGGCGACTGGATGACCCAGACTCTCGGAGCTCTTGTTCTGGCTGTAAGGGGATTTGCAGCAGTTCCTGACCTCGATGAACATCACAGACCGAGATTTCTGTTTGGAAGACTTGCCCATGACAACTGTCCGAGAGCGGGCTATTACTCCGAAGGGCACTTCGCCGAGACGTTTGGGGAGCAGTACTGTGTCGTGGGTTTGGGATGCAAGGGGCTCATATCATACTGTCCTGCACCGGCAGGAGGCTGGATCAACAAAACTGGAGGCTGCCCGACTTTCGGTGCACCATGTCTTGGCTGTACTGAGCCAGAATTTCCAGATGATCCACTGTCACCGTTCCTTAAACCACCTGACGGAGTTATCATGACAAAGACTATCATCAAAAGAATACTTGGTGGAATATACCAGGCATATTCCCTTCAAAAGGAGGGTGGAAGAAAATGAGCACCTCAAAGACCATTTTTATTGAACCGATGACCAGGATAGAAGGGCATCTTGGTGTTAAGGCTGACATTGATGTTGAAAGGAGGGTTGTTGTGGATGCCCATTCAACAGGAGTCATGTTCAGAGGTTTTGAAAAAATAATGGAGGGCAGGGACCCTCCTGATGCCATATGGATTTCCCAGAGAATATGTGGCGTCTGTCCAACTCCACATGCAATAGCGTCAGCTGAAGCTCTTGACATGGCGTTAAACACGTCTCCACCACCTATGGCTATTTTGCTCAGAAATCTGGCTGATGCCTTTGAAATAATATATGACCACACCCTTCACTGGTTCCAGCTTTCAGGTCCAGATTATTCTGCAGCGATAGTCAGTGAAAGAAATCCAAGCTGGATGAGAGAGGCTGAGGACTTCAGCACCGAATACAGAGATATTCATGGTTTTTCAACTGTTGGAGAGATCATGAGGGAGATGACACCGCTGGAGGGAAAACTGTGGATCGAATCCCTGAACTATCAGAGAATTGCAAAGGAGTGTCTCGTTATGGTGGCCGGAAAATATCCACATCTTGCCACAGTTGTTCCCGGCGGGATAACAGTATCCACAACCATTGGCAGGGCCCAGGAAATGCTCTTCCGATTCCTCGAGCTTGTGCCTTGGGTAAAGAAGATGGTCTTCATTGCAGAGGATGTTTTCAGATTTCTTCATGAAAAGGGGTATGAGAAAGTTGGTGTGAGAAAAGCAAATCTGATAAGCTACGGTGCAGGGGAGAACCCAGAGATTTATGATGCGAAATATGAGAATATGGATGAGTGGGGAATTGCAAGGGAGGTCACGCCGGGCATTGTTATTGATGGAAAGCTTCTGACAAACAAGCTGACTGAAATACATCTGGGAGTCCAGGAATACGTTACCCATTCATTCTACGAGGAATGGGATAAGAGAGATGTCGAAAAGGACTCTCTTGGCAATGAAGTTCCGCCAAAACATCCATGGAACAAGGATACAAGGCCAAAACCTGAAAAGATGGACTGGGACAGCAGGTATTCCTGGGTTACAGCACCAAGGTGGGTCAGTAAGGGAAAGGTTCATGTGGTTGAGGCTGGTCCAATTTCAAGAATGTGGACAACCGCAGCATCAAAAAAGGTTGAAGGGTCAACAGGAAGCTCTTTGAGGTTCACACTTCCAAAGACCAATATTGCTGGCCTTTCAGAAGAGTTAAACAGGGAAATGGAGCTTGAGTGGAGAATTCCAGACAGTGTGAATGTTGTTGAGAGGCTGAGAGCCAGGATATACTATCTGGCCTATATGACAAACATAGCATTCGGAGAGATAATCAAGGTTCTTGATTACCTGAAAAAGGGAAAAATTCAGGTTTTCAATGAGTTTGAGAGACCAAAGTGGAGTTTGGGTGTCGGTCTGACTGAGGCTGGAAGAGGTGCACTTGGACACTGGATTGTTGTCAGGGATGGAAAGATTCACAGGTATCAGGTTGTGACTCCTTCCAACTTCAATGCCTCTCCAAGGGATGGTGAGGGCAACAGAGGACCCTATGAAGAGGCGCTGATCGATACGCCCATCACGGAAGAGGGGGATGCAGCAAACTGGGATGGAGTTGATGTGGTAAGAACGATCAGGAGCATGGATCCGTGTCTTGCCTGCGGTGTGACGGTATACAAGGGCAATTCAGTGACAAGAAGGGTGATTGGAGGATAACAGAGGTGGTTGAAATGGGTGTTAGCTATGTTATGGATGATCCATGGGAAAAATACGTCTACAGATTTTCTGAAATGATCAAGGAAGGAGTGGAGATAAAGATATCTTATGGAGGAGTTGAGGCAGGGCTCAATTTTGATGTGAAGGCACTTGAGAATCTTGCCAGACTTTTTGAAAAGGGGGTTCCACTGGAAGTTGCTATAGGCATAGATCTGCCCAAGATGCTCGCCAGCATAGAGGGAGAAGTGCTTGACCTGAAGATTAAAACAAAGGATGCCGAAATTACAGCCACACTGAGCGGAGAAACCCTGTCTGAGTTCAGGAGAGCGATGCAGCACAATCCAGTTGACGGAGAGGTTCTCCTGATGATCTCAAAGTTTCTGAAGAAACTGGTGAGGTAGGTTGACCTCCAAGGGATGGATAAAACTGAAAAATTTTAAACTTCCACTGAAGCACAGAATAAAGCTCAAATTCGCAGGATTGGTCTTCATGGGTAAGATCAGAGCTGGCTACAGATACAGCGGAGATAGTGTTACAATATATGTGGAGTTTGACGGGAACATGCTTGAAAGAGTCGTCGATGAGCTCAGAGAATTGATGGAGGAGTGGGAAAAGCAAAATTACTGATGAAATTTTTTATGTTTTTTTATGTATTTTTTTGATAATTTCAGCTATCAATTCCACAGTAATATCGATTTTTTCAGCAGTTTTCGTGGATAGACCGATGCCATAGGACAGATCTCCGGGGTGACATCCAACAACGTACGTTTTTTCAGGCACCACATCAATGGATCTTCCAAACTCAATAAACCTTCTCAGGTCGGCGTCATGGAAATCGTATGTTACGGATTTTTCAGGTCCGATATCTGAAAGCTCAATTATGTATATGTCTCCCGGATTGCCTGGGCCTTCAATTGCATCGACTATCACCACTGCATCGTAATTTTTCAAAGCCAGAAGAAGCCCATTGAGATTCTGTCCAAAATTCTGTACATGAATGTTCAGCTGTCTGTCAAGTCCTTTTTCCACTATTCTGTTTACAACTGCTGCCCCGAACCCATCATCCCTTCTCAGCTCATTCCCCACACCTGCAACAAGAATTTTCATGTCCCCTGTATCAGTGAAACAACCATAACATAAAAGTTGTTGATCTGCATACCCACAATCACAACAATTAAATTTTAACCGGAATAATCAGTTAAGGATGATAGTTACCCTTGATAGATTCTTCCACATTTTTGAGGATGAGAGGCAGGAAACGGATGCTGAACTGAAATTCAGTCTGGAAATAAGAAGATACCATAAAACTCTTCTGAAAGAGGTTGAAAAATGCTATACTGTGGCTAAAATGGCAAGAAAACTCGGTTTTGATCCGAAGCCTGACGTTGAGATTCCAGTTGCAAAGAACATGGCAGAGAGGGTTGAGAAACTTCTCGGTATTGATGGTCTGGCAAAAAAAATTGAAAGCTACGAACTGAATGGTATGTCAAGGGTCGAAATCTGCTTCAAAATCGCTGAGGATATTGTCAGGGGTGAGTTTGGAGAATTTGATAAAGAAAGGGCAATGGACCTTGCAATAAGAAGTTCGGTGGCAATTCAAACTGAAGGTGTTGTTGCCGCACCAATAGAAGGAATAGCTAAGGTGAAAATTGACAGAAATCCAGATGGGAGCAGCTTTATTAAAATATACTATGCAGGTCCGATAAGAAGTGCAGGAGGGACTGCACAGGTTATTTCTGTTCTTGTAGGAGATTACGTCAGGAGAATTCTCGGAATTGGCAGATACATCCCGACAGAGGAGGAGGTTCTGAGGTACTGTGAGGAGATACCTCTATACAAGAAGGTTGCAAATCTCCAGTATCTTCCATCAGACGACGAAATAAGGTTGATTGTGGAAAACTGCCCAGTTTGCATTGATGGAGAGCCAACAGAGGATGCTGAGGTCTCAGGTTACAGAAATCTGCCGAGAGTTGAAACGAACAGGGTGAGAGGTGGAATGGCTCTTGTTATTGCCGAGGGAATTGCATTGAAGGCTCCCAAGCTGAAAAAGCTTGTTGAAAAAATTGGGATGGATGGCTGGGAATGGCTTGACAGGCTGATTGGAAAGGAGCAGGAAGATAAAGAAAGGGATGGAGAGGAGGCTGTAAAACCGAAGGACAAGTATCTCTCGGACATTGTTGCTGGAAGACCCGTTTTCAGCCATCCATCCAGAAAGGGTGGCTTCAGGCTCAGGTACGGAAGGGCAAGGAATTCAGGATTCGCAACCATTGGCCTGAATCCGGCAACAATGGTGATAGCCGGGGAATTCATAGCAGTTGGTACCCAGCTAAAGGTTGAAAGGCCCGGAAAGGCAGGGAGTGTTGTGCCAGTTACAGATATTGAAGGGCCAACTGTAAGGCTGAGAAATGGCGATGTGATCAGGATTAACAGCTATGGGGATGCTCTGAGGCTCAAAGGCATGGTTGAGAAAATACTGGATATGGGCGAGATTCTGATCAATTTTGGTGATTTTCTGGAAAACAACCACCCTCTTGTACCATCAGGATACGTTTACGAGTGGTGGATTCAGGAGGTCAGGGAAAAAATTCCCGAGGGAAATTATGAGAGAATTGATGAGGAGTCTGCATTAAAGCTGTGTGATGAGTTCAGCATTCCCCTTCATCCTGATTTCACATATCTCTGGCATGACATTTCCTCTGATGATGCAAGATATCTCAGGGACTTCATACGTGAAAATGGAAAGATAGAGGGCAAGTACGGCAAAAGTTCCCTCGTCATGAGAAAGGATCCAAAGGCAAAGGAAATTCTTGAATCCTTGCTTGTTGAACACAAGGTAAGAGATGGAATGATCGTCATTGAAAAGTGGAAGGTTCTCGTAAGGTGCCTTGGTCTGGATTTTGATCTCAGGCTGATAAAGGATGCTGAAAATGAAAAGGACGGACTTGAGTTTGTCAGAAAGGTATCGGGGATAGATGTCAGGGCAAGATCTCCAACAAGGATCGGAGCAAGAATGGGAAGGCCTGAAAAATCAAAGGAAAGGATGATGTCCCCAGCACCTCACTTTCTTTTTCCTCTTGGTCATACTGGAGGAAAGACAAGAGATCTGAAAAAGGCGATAGAGTTCACAAAGAGCTACAATTCAAGCAAAGGAGAAATCGAGGTTGAGCTTCCCTACAGAATATGCAGGAGATGCGGTAAGGAGAGTTTTTATCTCAGGTGTGAATGTGGCTCTCTGACAGATCAGGTTTATCTGTGTCCCAGGTGCGGGATAAAAACGTCGGAAATGTGCGAAAGATGTGGTGATGAGACAAACGGTTACAGGGTGTGGAGGGTTAACGCGAGGGACCTCTATTTCAACGCTCTTGAAAATCTTAATGAAAGAGACATCAATGGGGTTATTAAAGGTGTCATTGGACTCACATCCAAGAAAAAATTCCCAGAAAGGATGGAAAAAGGAATATTGAGGGCAAAACATGGTGTTTACGTATTTAAAGACGGGACAGCCAGATATGATACGACTGACCTTCCATTAACTCATTTCAAACCAGCAGAGATTGGAATCAGTGTTGAAAGGCTTAAAGAGCTTGGATATGAGGTGGATTATCTGGGAAATGAACTCAGGAACGGAAATCAGATTGTTGAACTGAAACCCCAGGATGTGATCTTGTCAAAATCAGCAGGAGAATACCTTGTCAGGGTTAGCAAATTCATAGATGATCTGCTTGTGAAATTTTACGGCCTTGAACCATTCTACAATGCGGAAACACCTGAAGATCTCATTGGAGAGCTTGTTATAGGTCTCGCACCCCACACCTCTGCAGGTGTTCTCGGAAGAATAATTGGCTTTGCAGATGTCAACGGTGGATACGCACACCCGTACTTCCATGCAGCAAAAAGAAGAAACTGCGATGGTGATGAGGACTGTGTTATGCTTCTCATGGACGGCCTGCTGAATTTTTCAAGGGAGTTCCTACCAGACAAGAGAGGAGGTCAGATGGATGCACCTCTCGTTCTTACTGTAATTCTCGATCCCAAGGAGGTGGATGCTGAAGTCCACAACATGGATGTTTGTGATGGCTATCCTGTTGAGTTTTACAGGGCAACCCTGAGATTTGCAAGGCCCAGAGAGTTTGTTGGTAAAATTGAAAGAGTGGAGGACAGACTTGAGACAGAAAGGAAATATTTTGGGCTTAGATTTACCCATGACACTGCAGATATTTCTTTGGGTGTAAAAAGCAGTGCCTACAAAACGCTAAAAACCATGCAGGATAAGGTAAAGTACCAGATGGAGCTTGCGAGAAAGATCACTGCTGTTGATGAAAACGATGTGGCGGAGAGAGTCATAACATCTCACTTTCTGCCCGATATAATCGGCAATCTGAGAGCGTTTTCAAGACAGGAGTTCAGGTGTGTTAACTGCAACCAGAAATACAGAAGAATTCCCCTCTCAGGAAAATGTCAGAGATGTGGCGGTTCTTTAACGCTTACAGTCCACGAGGGGTCGATTACCAAGTATCTGAACATATCGAAGGAGCTGGCGGAGAACTTTGAGGTCAGCAATTATACAAGGCAGAGGATAAGGCTAATAGAGGTTGAAACGCTATCTCTTTTTGAAAGTGAACTTAAGAGACAGATAAAAATAGATGAGTTCTTTTAGCTATGAGAATTCAGATAATGGGTGCCGGAGCCCTTGGATGCCTTTTTGGCTATTTCCTTCTTGAAGGTGGATACGACGTGATTTTTGTTGCCAGAGGAAAGCAGTACGAAGCTTTAAAGGAAAACGGTCTCAGAATAACCGGAATCGAGGAAGGCACTTTCAGGGTTAATGCTGTAAAAAAACCTGAAAACTCCGATCTTGTATTTCTGACAGTTAAGGCCTATGACACACTTAATGCTGCAAGAATGCTCAGAAACGTTAAATTCAGGGCGGTGTGCAGTCTTCAGAATGGTGTGGGTAACGAGGAAATACTTGCAGAATTTTTCGAAAATGTAGTGGGAGGTGTAACAACCTACGGAGCCAACATTGCCGAGCCGGGAAAGGTGGTCTATGCAGGAAAAGGCAGGACAATTCTTGGAAATTACAGAGGAGATTATGCGGAGGTTTTCCATGAAGTCCTTTCGAATTGCGGTGTTGAGGCCGAGATTTCTGAAAAGATAGAAGAGAAAATCTGGGAAAAGGCCTCGATCAATGCCGTTATAAATCCTCTGACTGCAATATGCAGGGTGAAAAACGGGAAAATTGTAGAGATCCCTGAGTTATGGGAACTGGCAGAAAAAACAGGAAAAGAATGTGAGAAAATACTTGCAGAGATGGGGTACAGAATTGACGTTGTTGGGATGGTAAGGGAGGTGGCATTGAAAACATCTGAGAACAGGTCTTCCATGCTTCAGGATATTGAAAAAGGAAGGCGAACGGAAGTTGAGTTCATAAATGGAGCATTTGTGAAGGCTGGAGAAAAACTTGGAATTGATCCTGTCTGTAACAGAATTCTGCTCAAGCTGGTGAGAGGAATTGAGCTTGGAATGGGTTAAGGTAATTTTTGTTTCAATGCTACCTGTCTCGGAGCTGAGAGGGAGCATACCCTATGCGATGCTTCTTGGACTCAGTCCTGCTGAAGCCTATGCAATCTCGGTAATAGGAAACTTCATTCCAGTTCCGATTGTACTTTTCATTCTGAAGAAATTTGATCCGTTTTTCAGAAGGATACCATATCTGGGAAGCATTTATGTGAGAATTCTTGGAATAGGTGAGAAGAGAAAAAGAATTGTGGAGAAATACGGATATCCGGGCCTGACAGTTTTTGTTGCTATCCCCCTCCCTGCCACAGGGGCATGGACAGGGACACTGATCTCGTTTCTGCTTGGACTTGACTCAAAAAAAGCTTCGCTTTTCATTCTTGCAGGAATCCTCATTGCTGGAGCAATTGTTACGTCTGTCACCTTTGGCATAAAGCTGGCATTGTTCAGTTAAATCATCTAAATTTTATACAAAATTTGTTATTCTCATGAATCTGCTGCCTCTCCAAAAATCTTTAAAACCTGACGTGTTATGGGGAGTTAAGAGTGGTGATCAGAATGACTGCAGACATTCCAGTAAGGGAAATAATGACGAGGGAGGTCTGTACAGTTTCAAAAGAGGAGAGCGTTCTCAACGTCTCGAGAAAGATGATTGAATGCGGTGTTGGAAGTGTTGTTGTTCTTGAGAGCTTTAAGCCTGTGGGCATTGTTACAGAGAGGGACATAATTCTCAAGGTTGTCTCCAGAAACAGGATACCATCTGAAGTCTCTGCAGAGGAGATAATGAACTACCCTCTCATAAGCGTCACTCCCGAAACAAGTGCAAGGGAGGCTGGTAGAATCATGCTCAAAAAAGGGATAAGGAGACTTCCTGTTGTTAACGGTGATGAACTTGTTGGAATCGTCACAGACACAGACCTCTTATCATATTCAATCGATCTGGGAGAGTACATGGGACTTGTCAGAGAAGCCAACTACATAACTCCGGAGGTTGAGGAGGGCAAATGTGAAAGATGCGGGAGAATTGCTGAGCTTTATGATTTCGACGGTATGAAGGTCTGTGAGGACTGTTATGAAACAATCTGATCTTTAAAGGTGAGTGTATGGCTAAGTTCAACAACAAATTTGGCAGTGTCATGGATTTGGCATCCAGGAATGTCATAACAATCCCGCCAACATCAACAATAATGACATCAATGAAAACAATGGTGAAGTACAGTTTCAGAAGAGTTCCGATTGCTGATGCAGGGACAAAGAGACTTGAAGGTATAATAACAAGCATGGACATTCTGAATTTTCTGGGTGGAGGAGACAAGCACAGACTCGTCAGGGAAAAGTATCGTGGAAATCTGATCGCAGCGGTGAATGAGGAGGTCAGGGAAATAATGGAGAAGGATGTTATAAGCGTTGATTACTCAAGTTCATGGGAGGATGCTTTGGAGCTTCTGCTCAACAACAATGTGGGTGGAGCCCCCATCGTTGATGAAGAAGACTGTGTAATCGGAATTATCACAGAGAGGGACATAATGGTTTTTCTTGCAACAAGAGCAAGATATGAGGGGCAGGTAAGGGATTTCATGACGAGAGGTGTGATCACCGCTGAACCGGATATGACGATTGAAAATGCAATGAAGCTGATGGTTAAGAAGAAATTCAGAAGGCTACCGGTTGTGAGAGATGGAATACTCCTGGGAATGCTTACCAGCTCAACGATCGTTCATTACTTTTCCGGAGAGGCTTTCAAGATGCTCATAACTGGAAATGCTGATGATGTGCTCACCCAGCCAGTTTCAGCCATTCTCAATAACGAGAAGATCCTTAAATACAGAGAGCCACTGGTTGTCAGGCCTGAGGAGAACGTTTCAGATGTTGTCAGAAAGATGATAGAGAAAAATCAGGCTGCTGCTCTTGTTGCAAAGGATGGACTTGAGGGCATAATAACAGAGAGAGATCTGATGAGGTTTCTGTGCTCTGTGAAATGCTGACATGTTTGTCTCTGAAGCTCTTGGGCTGTCAAGGCATGCCAGCAAAACCCTCGAGGAAAAGAACATACTGAGAGAGGCTTTCATTCCCCATCACTTCTTTTCCGATATTATTGAGGCTCTGAGATTTGATAGAAAGTTTGGGGATATTGAGGAGGGGACGGTTGTTGCCAAAACAATCAACGGGGTCAGAACTGTCAGGGGCTTCCCCAAGATAAGGAGGGCACTGACACTTTATCCCTCAATCAGGAAACACTTTGACAGAGAGGTCGCGATTGAAGAGAAAATGAACGGATACAACATCAGAATTGCAAAACTGGGAAAAAATCTGTATGCATTCACCAGAAGAGGCTATATCTGCCCGTACACAACTGAAAAGGTGAGAAAGAAGGAGGAGATGGTGGATTTTTTTAGAGACTTTTCCAACTTTGTACTCTGCTGTGAGGCAGTTGGTGAGGAGTCGCCTTTCGTTCCCAAGAAAATTTACGGCATCAGAGAGCTTGATTTTTTTGTTTTTGATGTGAGAGAAATTGAAACCAGCAACCCGCTGAAAATAGATGAAAAGCTGAGGCTCTGTGAGGAGTACGGTATAAAACACGTTCCCTTTTTCGGCATATATGAATCCAGAAATGCTCATGAGACCGTCAGGGAGCTGATCTGCAGACTGGGAAGAGATGGAAGAGAGGGTGTTGTTATGAAAGATCCGGAGATGAAAATTGAGCCACTGAAATACACCACATCAGAAACAAACGCAGGAGATTTAAGCTATGCTTTCAGATTTTTCAATGAATACGGGAAAGATTTCATGTTTTCAAGAATTGTCAGGGAAGGATTTCAGAGTTTTGAGTTTGCAGAAAATGAGGAGGAGTTCAGGAAAAGATGTCTCAGGCTTGGTATGTCCATTCTCAGGCCAATGATAGAGAGCATAAAAGATGTGAGCAGTGGAGAGTGGGTTTCAGAGAAGATAAAGCTGAGATTCGATGACATTGAGGTACTGGAGCTATTTCTAAGGCATCTGAGAAAGATGGGTGTCGATTTCAGGGTGAGAAGTATCGTGAAAAGGGAAAAGGGTGCGGTGCTTTACTTTGAAAGGATCATGAGGAGCACAACAGATAAAATAAAGGCCCATCTGGAGGGACAGCCTTGGTAAGCGTTGGAATTGATGCTGGAACAGGGAGTTATGGGGTTTATCTGCTTGAGACAGAAGAGCACTTTGAATTCCAGTCTGAATGGGTGAGAGAGAACCCTGAAAGATTTGTGGAATTCCTGAATGAGCTTGACATGGATGCTGGAGCGGGCTTATCCGGATACGGTCTTCCTGTAAAGAGGTTCTCCGAGATCAGTAACAGGGATTTTTTTGAAATGACCCTGAATTTTGAAAAAGAGAGAGCAATGGGAATGAGAGCAGTAATTGAGGCTGTAAAACAGTACAACATCCCTTTATTCACGATTCCTGCAGTGATTCATCTTCCAACAGTTCCAGAACACAGAAAAATAAACAGAATCGACATGGGAACGTATGACAAGGTCTGCTCCGTTGCTCACGTCCTTTATGAATATGGCATAGATCAAACATTTGTTCTTGCAGAACTCGGTTACGGGTTCAACGGGTTCATTGCTGTAAGGGAGGGAAAGGTGGTTGACGGCATAGGCGGGACGTCAGGATTTCCTGCTTACAGGAGCATTTCAGCAATTGACGGAGAACTCGCATATCTTTTGAAAAGCATCGAGAAAAAAATTCTGTTTATGGGTGGCCTTAAAAGCTATTTTGAGGATGCCGGTATTGATTTTGATGCTGAGATTTTCTCTGAATGGGTTCTTAAAGGGATAAACGCCGTCAACACATCTGTTAAGGCGGACAGGGTTTACATTTCAGGAAGGTTTGCTCCGGCGGTTTCAGAAATCGTGGGCAGAGAGTATGATGTCGTCAACCTGAGCAGAGAGGATGCAAAGATCTCTGCATGTGGAGCGGCTGTTATAGCATCGGGGTATGCTGGGGGTGATGGGAAAGAAGTTACAGAAAGGCTTGAACTCCTCAAAGCCAGGGGATCTGTTTTCGACCACATCACCAGCGATATCAAAACCCATCTCAGAGTGGATAACTATTTTTAATCGTCTGGCTCTAATCATGCCTGTGATAGTCACATACTCAAGAAATGTCTTCATCCCGCTTACAAGAACATGCAGAAACTCATGTCATTACTGCGGATTCAGGAGGAATGATGGAAGGGTTATGGAGAAGAATGAGGTCACAGATCTTTTGAAAAGAGCAAAAAATTCAGCTGAGGCACTGTTTACGTTTGGAGAAAGGCCTGATGAATTCAGGGAAGTTAGGGAGTGGCTTGAACGTAAAGGATACGGAAGTTTTGTTGAGTATGTCTACCACATGAATCTTCTTGCAATTGAAAATGGACTGCTTCCCCATACAAATGCTGGAATCCTTGAAAGAGACGAGCTGAGAATGCTGAGGGATGTTAACGCAAGCATGGGTCTGATGCTTGAGCAGGCGGTTGAGCTTGAATGCCACTCTGAGAGTCCCGGAAAAAAACCGGAGCTGAGGATCAGAACAATAAGGGATGCAGGAAAGCTTGAGATCCCGTTCACAACGGGGATTCTAATAGGGATTGGAGAAGACAGGGAGGACAGGTATTACTCCCTCGAGGTGATTGCTGATCTTGCAGATAATTACGGACACATTCAGGAGGTCATAATTCAGAACTTCTCTCCCAAGGAGGGCACAGAGATGGAGAGCTGGAAAAAGCCGGATTTGGCTGAAATGATTGATGCTGTCAGATATGCCAGAAAGATCATGCCTGAAAGAGTTGCAGTTCAGGTTCCTCCAAATCTTGTGTCAGACCTTCTGCCATTACTTGATTCCGGGGCCAGAGACATAGGTGGAATTTCTGAAGTAACTCCCGACTACATAAATCCCGAACATCCATGGCCTGATCTGAAAAAAATCGAAAGGAGTTTAAATGGCAGATACGTTCTAAGGGAAAGGTTGCCCATCCATCCCCTGTTTGTAAGGGAGGGATGGTACGGGGAAAAACTGGCTCATCTGATTGAATCTTACTCTGATAAAGAGGGATACAGATGCTCGAAACAGATCTGAAAGAGATGATAAAAAATCCCTACAGGACATTTGAGCTTGCAAACAGACTCAGAGAGGAAACAAATGGCGATAAAGTAACATTCGTTGTCAACAGGAACATAAACTTTTCAGATGTCTGCATAAACAGCTGTCTTTTCTGCTCATACAGAAATCGGGAGAGGTTTGTTCTGAGTCACGATGAAATAAGGAGGAAGGTTGAAGAGGCTGTTGATTACGGATGCACCGAGGTATGCATACAGGGAGGTCTCCTGCCAAATGCAGGTGTTGATTTTTACGTCTCAATTCTCAAGGCTGTAAGGGATGTATCGAGAGAGATACACATACATGCATTTTCACCCATGGAAGTGCTTCATGCAGCAAGAAATGACGGGGTTGATGTGGAAGATGTCCTTAGGGAGCTGAAAAGGGAAGGTCTGGATTCAATGCCAGGGACGGCTGCGGAAATTCTTGACGACAGAATAAGGGATGTGATATGCCCTGACAAGCTTAAAACCCGGGAATGGGTTGATGTCATAACTGCTGCCCACTCTCTTGGCATCCCCACCACAGCAACCATGATGTACGGACATGTGGATACGTGGGAGCACAGACTTCAGCATTTGAAGCTTTTAAAGCAGATTCAGGAGGAGACTGGAGGCTTTACAGAGTTCATACCCCTGCCATTCATGAACAGGAACAACAGGCTTGGGGAGTTTGCAATGCCCTCAAGTGGATTTGAGGACCTTCTTGTAATTGCGATAGCAAGAATCTACCTTTATCCTCTTGTGGAGAACATTCAGGCTTCGTGGGTGAAGATGGGGAAAAAGCTCGCTCAGGCCTCTCTCTACACAGGAGCAAACGACTTTGGAGGAACGCTGCTGGAGGAAAACATCTCGAAGTCAGCAGGAGCAACAAGCGGAGAGTTCATGAGCGTTGAGGAGATCACGGAATCAATTCTCTCAGCGGGAAGAATTCCGGCTCAGAGAGATACCCTTTACAGGATTCTGAGGGTTTATGAAGGTAAGAGCTAAGAGCTACGCAGCAGGAACTGCTGTCAATGCTCTCGCAACACTCAAAGGAGTGGCGTTTGGAATCAATCTGGAAACAGAAGTCATATTCAGTGAGAGAGACGAGAGGGGATTTTACGTTTCCAGTCATGGGAGGGTTGAAAGAAGCTCCATAGCAGAAAAGATCATGAGGAACTCTGGAATTGAAGGGGGAATTTTTGAAGTCAAGTCCGAAATTCCAAGGAAAAGCGGTCTTGGAAGCAGCAGCGCATTCATGAACGCTTTGATACTCTGTGCATTTAAGA
>WAMS01000129.1 GCA_015522195.1 Geoglobus sp.
ATGTTGAGCTCTTTGATGTTGCAGGGATTGGTATTGCTGTGGCAAACGCCCATTTAAAACTCAAAAAGGTTGCGGATATTGTAACATCAAAGCCGGATGGAGACGGTGTTGTTGAAGCTCTTGAATTTCTCGGTCTTATTTGATAACAGTTTTTCCACACAATGCAACTGCCTTATCCATATGCCGCCCTCCATTCCCGGTCTCCCTTGCAGGATGATTCTCTGAGGATTTCCCTTTTTGAAGTCATCCCGACCAGCAAGAAAATCAGTTTTTAGATTTTTTTACAAAAAAGAATTTCCAGATCCTGTCGTTTAGATGATGTATGTTTTTAACTGCTTTCCCTTTCCCCCCCACCATATCTTTTCCGCTTACAAGCGCTATTCCCACAGCAAGAGGTGTCAATTTCTTTTCCACAACCACATGGCAGAAATCTCCTTCTTCTATGCTTTCATCTGCTTCCACTATTCCGGGTTTCATTATGTCAGCGCCATTCATAACAAATCTGACAGCCCCCTCATCAACAATAATCATCCCCTTTTCAGGTCTGAATTTGATGATGCCGTATACCGTGAAATAATGTCTGCTGTCGTATTCAAGCAAAACGGGTTCACCATCCACAAGCAGAACAGACCTGTCATCTACGGTTACTCTCTCAATTTCACCTGAAATGCATACCTCAAAATTTTCCTTTATTTCCTCTGCAATTCTCTTTGCCTCTTTTTTTCTCAGTCTCAGCCTTTTCATGGTCTCATCCGATATTTTTAAATACACTCAAATTTACTGGGATTAAAAAATTCACGGAGGATTAAAAATGGCAAGACCACTGGATGTTCTGAACAGATCCCTGAATACTTCTGTGCTTGTAAGGCTAAAGGGTGGAAGAGAGTTCAGGGGTGTGCTTGATGGATATGACATACACATGAATCTCGTTCTTATTAATGCGGAGGAAATACAGGATGGGGAGGTTGTTAAGAAACTCGGAAGTGTTGTGATAAGAGGAGATA
The DNA here is from genome assembly GCA_015522195.1 of Geoglobus sp. GTDB lineage: Archaea > Halobacteriota > Archaeoglobi > Archaeoglobales > Archaeoglobaceae > Geoglobus. The sequence continues at coordinate 1,005 of WAMS01000129.1, forward strand.
CGGTTGTTTTTGTCTCACCATCTCAGTGAGGTGGGTTCATGTCAGACGGTACAACTTCGATGGGTAAAAAGGGCAGGAAAATAGTACATATTAAATGCAGAAGATGTGGAAGGGTATCATTCCACAGGAGAAAGGGATACTGTGCTTCTTGCGGTTTTGGAAGAAGCAGGAGAATAAGAGGCCACAGCTGGGTTGTGAAGAAAAAGGACAGATGCTGAGATGTGTGGTGTTGTAGGAGTATACTGTGAAAATGAGGATCTGACCTCAAAAATTGCCTTCTTTTCTCTCTACTCTCTTCAGCATCGGGGACAGGAGTCTGCTGGCATTTCTGTTTTTGGGGATTACATACACATCCACAAGGGGATGGGACTTGTCAATGAGATATTTGATTCCAGAAAGCTTGACGGGATGAAGGGAAAAATTGCTGTCGGGCATGTTAGATACTCCACAACCGGAGAGAGTAGGGTGGAGAACGCACAGCCACTTCTTGTTAAAACGAGACAGGGGGCCATGGCAATAGCCCACAACGGCAATCTGGTTAACTATGGATCGCTGAGGAGAGCACTGGAAAGAGAAGGATCCGTTTTTCTCTCGGACTCTGACACGGAGGTTATTGCCAAACTCATGGCAAAGGAGATGATTTCGAACGATCCGGTAAACGCAATAGTGAACCTGTCGGGTCAGATAAAGGGATCATACACTCTTGTTTTCGCATTCAATGATCTTCTTGTTGGATTCAGGGATTCTCATGGCTTCAAACCTCTTATCCTCGGAGAGGGTGATTTCGGATACATAATCGCAAGTGAAAGCTGTGCTCTGGATGCGGTTGGTGCGGAGATTGTGAGGGATGTGAAACCTGGAGAGGCTGTGATTGTGAAGGATGGGGGCATTGAGTTCATAAAAATAGAGGAGTTTGATAGAAGCTCCCTCTGCGTTTTTGAATACATCTACTTCGCCCGGCCGGATTCTGTTATTGATGGAGTCAGTGTCTACGATGTCAGGCAAAGAATAGGAAGAATACTGGCAAGAGAATCCCCTGTTGAGGCAGATATTGTTTCTCCTGTTCCTGACAGCGGAACAACATCTGCAATTGGATTTTCAAAGGAGTCGGGGATGGAGTATCTTGAAGCACTGATAAAGAACAGATACGTTGGAAGAACATTCATACTTCCCGGTCAGTCTGTCAGAGAGCTTTCAGTAAAAATAAAGATGAATGCCATAAGTAAAAATGTTGAAGGCAAGAGGGTTGTCCTTATAGATGACAGCATCGTTAGAGGGACAACAAGCAGGAAGATCGTGGACATGGTCAGAAATGCCGGAGCAAAGGAGGTACATTTCAGGGTGGGCAGTCCACCAATAATTTCTCCATGCTATTTTGGAATTGACATGTCAACAAGGGATGAACTGATAGCTTCAAGCAAAACAGTTGAGGAGATAAGAAAAGAAATAAACGCAGACAGTCTTGCATATCTCAGCCTGGATGGGCTTATAGAGGCAGTGGGGAAGAAAAAAGAGGATCTGTGTCTCGCCTGTCTGACCGCCAGATATCCTGTTGATGTAAGCGAAGCAATGCAGTGCAGGAGCTGTTAGCTGAGATTCAGAATTTCAGGAACGTTTTTGCTGTACGGGGGATAGATGATCCCGTGCTCGGTTATTATCGCGGTCACGTTCTCGAGAGGGGTTGAATCGAATGCCGGATTGTAAACCCTAACATTTTCAGGAGCTATCAGTGTTTTTCTGCACTTTGTATGGCAGTATACCAGCTCTTCTCTGTTCCTTTCCTCAACAACCACGTCACTGGCTTTACTGTTCCAGTCAAATGTTGTTTTTGGTGCTGCAACATAAAAAGGAATGCCGTGTTCTTTTGCAAGAACCGAGAGTGTGTATGTTCCAATTTTGTTGAAAACCGCATCCCTGACAATTCTGTCAGCCCCTACGATGACCTTGTTCACCATGCCCCTCTGCATGACAATCCCAGCCATGCTGTCTGCTATCAGCGTTACATCTATCCCATCACGCATGAGCTCCCAAGCTGTGAGGCGTGATCCCTGATTGAGAGGCCTTGTCTCGCATGCAAAGACCTTGAGCTCAACACCATTTCTCACGGCACTTCTTATAACCCCCAGAGCCGTTCCCCAGTAAACCGTTGCAAGACTTCCTGTGTTGCATATTGTCAGTATAGAATCTCCATTTTCAAACAGATCTGCCCCAATTTGACCCATTTTCATGTTTCTCTCAACATCCTCATCGGCGATTTTCTGGGCCTCATTCAAAGCAAATTTCCTTATCTCATCCACGTTCCTTCCTTCCAATGCCCTTTTCACAACTCTTTCAATTCCAACAAACAGATTTACAGCAGTAGGTCTCGTTGAAGCAAGATATTCTGCCCGTTCCTTAACATGCATTTTAAGTTCCTCGCCGTTTTCGAACTCTCTTTCAAAAGTGGCAAGAGCAACACCATACCCGCCAGCAGCTTCAAGAGCAGGGGCACCGCGAACAGCAAGAGTTCTGATTGCCTCCCCAAGCTCTTCAACCGTTCTGCATGTTAAAATCTCGAATCGATCCGGAAGCTTTGTCTGATCAACAAGCCTGACTGCATCGTCTTCCCAGAATATCGTTCTCATTGAAGAACCAGAAACAGGTGAATTTTATTAAGCTTTACTCAGTTCGGGATGTTGCAAGATGGACATTTTTAAATATTAAATCTGTTCTGAATGACCATGGTTGATGTTGTGGATTACGTTTTTTTAACGGTCCTCCTCTTCACTTCCATCAACATAATTCTCTCAAAAAAACTTAAGAAAATCCCCCTTGTTATGCTCTCCCTTGCAATACTGATCCCCGCCACATTCATTGAGGCTCTGCATACATTCAACTTTCAGCTGGGATGGATAGGAGCATTTTATCTCCTGTTTTCAGCGGGAGTTGCCGTACTTCTTTCTATTGCCATTGTATTTATTTTTCTGCTTGATCTTCTGGGCAGAAGTGGTTAGAGATTCCGCATCTATTCATTTTCGATTGTCTTTTGCAGGTGGTCTTCTCCCATAAGTTCCACAACCGTCAATCCTGTCTTCAGCTCCTTCATCTCATTATGGTCGAGTTTCTCCATGAAAACTCCGTCATCGATTATGGCACTGTTACCGTATGGATCTTCAAGTATCAGCGTGAGATTCTCATTACCCTCAATGGCGTTTTTGAGCCTGTCAAGAATGAGTTCACACCTCTCAACAGCTTTCTGATTGTCAGAATTCCATCTCTTTGCCATCTCGACAATTTCCTGGAACCTGATCAGAACACCTTCAACGTTTGTAATGAAACCCTGGCTTGCAGGTCCCGGTTCCATTGCCAGACCGAGTTCAGGTATTCTTATGGTCCCGGATGCTGATCTCACTATTTTCGAAAAAAGAGTTTTTTTGCTTATTTCAAGTTTAAATCTGACAGGATCTCTTATCTGAGCAGAAAATGAATCGGAATGTTTGAACCCACACTGACAGTTTATGGAGGTCAGAAGAATTTTCCCAAAATAAGGTGTGTCGTAGATGGCAGTAATCACATTCAATTCCTTCCCGCATGCGGGACAGAAAATCATTTTCTGGTTCCTCTTATCTTGTTTCTGTCTATTTTGATCCCCATTGGTGTGATTATTATGTATTCTTCCCCAAGACCAACAATATCCCCATGTACATCCTCTGCAAGCTGTCTGAGGTCCTTCAGGATTCTGTCATAGGTAAGCTTATCATGCTTTAAAAACGCAACATCTGCAATGACAATATTGCCATCGTACACCTGCCTTCTCACCTCAGGTATCTCATTGAGACTTGTTATCTCGGCAACCTTTATGTAGGTCTCTCCTTCGCCTTCAAGTTCAGCTTCAAATTCACTGAGATCAAGTTCCTCATATTCATCAACCCTGACCCTCTCCTGCTTTCCAAAGAGCTTTTCAACCAGACTCATGACCACTCACCTGAACTGAATTTGTATGAACACTATTTAAATTTTCAGATGTAAAAACCTTCCGCCCGGGCTGGTTAATTTTTCCGATGTTGTTTCTTCAGAAGACCAGTTAGATACAGAATTTGAGAAAAGAAAGAAACGTTTTAAAAAGCACCTGTCAAATCCATTGTCAATGACAACTTCCAGAAGAAAAATAGACCACATCAATATCTGTCTGAGCGAGTCAGTGGAATCGAGTTATACTGGATTTGAGGACGTTATGTTCGTTCACAACCCTCTTCCTGAAGTGAACTACGATGACATCAGCCTTGAGGTTGATTTTCTCGGGAAAAAAATGAGAGCGCCACTTCTCATAGCATCAATGACCGGCGGGCATCCGGATACTTACAAGATAAACAAAAATCTCGCAATTGCAGTTGAAAACGCTGGCATCGGGATGGGGGTGGGCAGTCAGAGAGCGGGAATTGAGGATGAAAGCGTTGTGGATACGTTCTCCGTTGTCAGAGAATACGCACCAAATGCATTCATTTACGCCAACATCGGTCTCCCACAAATTATAGAGAAGGGAGTGGAATATGCTGAAAGGGCTGTTGAGATGATAGAGGCCGATGCCCTTGCCATTCATCTTAATTTTCTTCAGGAGATAGTTCAGCCTGAAGGAGACAGAAAAGCAGAAGGGGGTTTTGCTGCCATACGTGAGGTCTCATCTGAGCTCAAGGTTCCCGTAATTGTGAAGGAGACAGGAGCCGGAATATCAAGGGAGGTTGCTTTCACAGTTAGAGAGGCAGGGGTTAAGGCGATAGATGTTGGAGGGAAAGGTGGAACAAGCTGGAGCGGGGTTGAGGTATACAGGGTTGAGAAAGGCACAATGAGGGATGTTGCACAGGATTTCTGGAACTGGGGAATTCCAACAGCCTTTTCAATTGTTGATTGTCATGACATCCTCCCTGTGATAGCCACGGGAGGTATAAGGAACGGAATCGATGCAGCAAAGGCAATCTCTCTCGGTGCAAAAATTGTAAGCTCTGCGCTCCCCTTTCTCAGACCTGCTACAGAAAATCCTGAGGAAGTTGAAAGAAGAATAGAGTACTTCACGGAAGGGCTGAGAAAATCTCTCTTCCTTACAGGATGCGAGCATGTTTACGATCTTCACAGAGTTCACATATTTATTTCAGGATTGCTTAAGGAATGGATAGAGTTCAGAGAGTTCAACCTGTTTGAATTCACGAGGAGGAGATTTCATGATTTCTGAAGTAATTGGAGAGAAAGCAGGCATCATTAATCAGGAAATCAAAAAGCTTCTTTCAGTTAAAGAGCCTGAAGGGCTTTACAGTGCAACAAGACACTATTTGAAGGCTGGTGGAAAAAGATTGAGGCCGGTGATAACACTGATTGCTGCCGAAGCTCTTGGAGAGGACAGCAGAAAGGTGCTGCCTGCAGGTATCGCGATTGAGACCATCCACAACTTCACACTGATCCATGATGACATCATGGACGAGGATGAGATGAGGAGAGGTGTCAGAACAGTCCACACACTTTACGGCATTCCAACTGCAATACTTGCAGGTGATACGCTCTACGCAGAGGCATTTGACATCCTTGCCAGTTGCGAGGCTGATCCGGAAAATGTCGTAAGGGCTGTGAGCAGCCTCGCAAGAGTTTGTGTTGAGATATGCGAGGGGCAGTACATGGACATGAGCTTTGAGGAAAGAAGTGACGTGAGCGAGGAGGAGTATCTGGAAATGGTCAGAAAGAAGACAGGAGTGCTGATAGGAATCTCAGCTTCAATTCCAGCTATTCTCTTTGGTGAAGATAAGAAAGTGGAAAAGGCACTCTGGAACTACGGCATATACTCCGGCATAGGATTTCAGATTCACGATGACCTCTTAGACATAACAGGAAAGGAGAGGATAGGAAAGGACTGGGGCAGTGACATAGTTGAGGGTAAGAAAACACTCATCGTCATAAAGGCATTTGAGCAGGGTGTTGAACTTGAAACGTTTGGGAAAGGAAAGGCAAGCAGAGGAGATCTTGAGAGAGACATAAAGAAGCTCTTTGACTGTGGGGCAGTGGATTATGCCAGGAAAAAAGCCAGACAATATGTTGAGGTGGCAAAATCCCAGCTTGACGTTCTGCCTGAGAATGAAGCCAGAACTCATCTGAAAGAACTTGCAGATTACCTCATTGAGAGGGATTACTGATGGACGAGGTAATCTGGAAGCACGTGGTTTTGAATGCCAGAAAGTACGGGAAAGCCAATGAGAGGGCAGTCATTGGTAAGGTTCTTGCAGAAAATCCGGAATTGAGGAAGAACGCCAGGGAGGTTCTGGAGAGAATCAAACAGATTATAGCAGAATACGAAAGTCTGGACCGGTCAAAAAGGGAAGAGCTGTATGGCAGATATTCTGAGGAAAGGAGGGAAGAAAGAAAAGAATATCGACTCCCTCCATTGCCAAATGCCGAAAAAGGTAATGTTGTAATGCGCTTTGCTCCGAATCCCAACGGGCCACCAACTCTCGGTTCAATGAGAGGTATAGTTGTGAACAGCGAGTATGCCAGGATGTATGATGGCAAGTTCATCCTGAGATTTGACGACACAGATCCAAGAACGAAGAGGCCCCTGCTCGAAGCTTACGATTGGTATCTGGAAGACTGCAAGTGGCTTGATGCAAATCCTGACACGGTTGTGTATGCATCAAAACGCATGGACATGTACTACGGTTATGCAAGGAAGCTGATCGAGATGGGATACGCCTATGTCTGCAAATGCACCAGAGAGGAATTCAAGGCATACAGGGACTCGGGCATACCATGCCCCCACAGAGACGGAAATAAAGAGAAAAGTATGGAGGACTGGGAAAGGATGCTCGGTGGATTTTACAGAGAAGGTGAGGCCGTGCTCAGAATAAAGACGGACATGTCCCACAAGGATCCTGCAGTCAGGGACTGGGTAGCATTCAGGATAATATTTTCAGATCATCCCCTTGTTGGAGACAGATATGTTGTCTACCCAACCCTCGATTTTGAGTCCGCAATAGAGGATCACGTTCTCGGTGTGACCCATATACTGCGAGGCAAAGATCTTGCTGACTCTGAAAAGAGACAGAGATACGTCTATCGCTACTTTGGCTGGGAATACCCAGTGGTGAAGCTGTGGGGGAGAATAAAGATCCATGAGTTCGGAAAGCTCTCAACAAGTGACATAGGGAAGAAGATAGAAAGGGGAGTTTACTCTGGGTGGGATGATCCGGCTTTACCCACCGTAATGGCCTTTCGCAGGAGGGGATTTGAGCCGGAAGCCCTGAAGAAATTCTTTCTTTCGCTTGGTGTTGGAGAGAATGATGTGAGCGTGAGCCTGAAGAATCTTTATGCTGAAAACAGAAAGATCATAGATGGTAAGGCTGGAAGGTACTTCTTCATCTGGAACCCTGTAAAAATCGTGATTGAAGGATTGAAAGAGGTGGAGATTGTCAAGCTCCCATTACATCCCTCCACGGACATGGGAACAAGAAAACTCAGAGGTGAAAGTGTGGTTTACATAACTTCAGACGACTACGAGACTTTCATCGGGAAGGAGGTCAGGCTGAAGGGGTTCTGCAACATTAGGCTGGAGGAAAGTGGAAGGGCAGTGTATGCCGGAAATCAGGTTGAGGCAAAGAGAGGCAGAAACATCATACACTGGCTACCTGAATCCCAGACCATGCAATGTACTGTTTTCACTCCAGAGGGGGTGATTGATGGACTGGTTGAAGAAAATGTAAAGGATGCTGTGAACAGAGTTGTGCAGTTTGAAAGGTATGCTTTCTGCAGGATTGAGGAGATAGATGATGCTGTAAGGGCAGTTTACACACACCCGTAACTTTGAATTCCCTGTGGGATACATTTTCAGTATGAGTTCTAACTCATAAGCTCATCTTTTCAATGAGCATTTCAAGCTCTTTTTTTGAGGATGGATCGACCTTTCTGAATTCCTTCACCATCTCCTCCTCCTCTTCCACTGGCAGATAGGGGTGCATGGCTTCAAACAGTCCTTCATCCTCTTTGAGTATGTGATCCCTCAGCATTGAAGCATAGGCCAAGGCGTAATCACCCATTGACTCCACATCAGAAGCATTCTCTCTGATCTTTTCAACAAGCTCCCTTCCCCTAACGTGGTCATTTTCAAGTTCCCTTACAATTTCAAGAACGTGTTCGGGAACTTTTTTCTTTTTTAGATATTCAAAAAGAATTTTCTCCTCCTTACCGTGATGTATTGCATCAGCATACTCTGAAAAAAACCTTGCAAGATTGAGATAGAGACTTTCATCCTGGACTTTATTTTTCACAGAATTCACAAGAATGTCAATGGCTTTTTTAATAGTCTTGTGCTCCTCAACAAGCACGATTGTTGCGGGATATTCTTCATGGGCTTCTTTTTCACCCTGAACCTCAAGACTCTCAACATCCTCAAGCAGATCCAGATCATCAAACTCATCCATGGAAATGGAGTGGGCTGTTCAGAATATCACATTTTCTCCTAAGATGTGAGGCAATGATGGAAAAATGTTTGCTTCCAATGCTTATCTGCCAACCTCCTGCCATTTACTCCTGAAATGCATCATTCCACATACATGGTGAAACCGACATCCTGCCACTTCAGTAATTAATGATAATCCTGAAACTGCTGGGAAACTCAGACCAAAAACAACCTCATCCATATTCTCTGCGGTTTCAATCGGTCCATCTCTGTAATGGTAAAGAGAAGGCGCTGATGTTCTTCCAAATGCCCTCTTGAAAGTGATAGCATATCGATCATTGTCCTCAAGACTCTCTTTTATTGCACTCGACAACGCGTTATGGGCGTGTAAAGTTGACGGGGTGAGTCAGTTTGGACGGATCGAAGCAATTATCCACCTGTTAAGTGATCCCCTGAGAGCAAGGCTGGAAACACCTTAAACATATTTGATGTCAGGCAAAGTGTTTTCATTTTGACACATGTTTTATCTCCTCTTTTAACTCCAGATTCATCTTTCTTAAATAGAACAGGAAAGGCAGAATAAGCCAAACAGGCATCGTAAGCGAAAATGGCATAAGCCAAGCTGGTAACTTTCCGTAAATTTCACCCAGAAATATTCCAATCTCCATCACCAGCAAAGAAAATGTAAGAACAACACCCAAGCTTAGCATAACCTCAAAATACCTGTTCACCCACAAACCCCTTCTCCCTTTTGGTATTTTTGAGATATGGGCGAAGAATGCTGGAAGATTTATCAGGTAGGGATGTCTGTTTATCAGGGTGAATCTGTATTTCGCCAGCAAAAGAAAGATTGCTGGACCGATGCTAAATGCTGCAGGAAGAATAAGGAATGTGGATTTATCTCCGTATCTTGTTGGCTCTCCGCCAAATCCAAAGTGAGCTGGAACTTCTTGGGGAAGAGTGAGGTATGCATAGATTGCAAATATCCACATGCTTAAAAGCCCTAACACCATTAATGCCACCATCATCTTACCCTTCATGCTCATTGGCACTGGGTGGATCTGTTCCTCCATCATTTTTACCTCCTAAGCATTTCACCTGACGTATTGCGATTAGGCAAAGTTGTTTTAATATGTTGCTCACGAACCATTCTCTTATGACCCCATACTATCAAGACAATTATCACAGCAACTGCGTTCAATACAAGTGAGTAGAGCCCGCCGAATCTGGTTGCGGTAACTGGAAAAATGAAGTGCGACAGATTGCCTGTTGTATGAAGAAGGAGGACAGCCAGGATGCTTCCACCCGTGTTGTTATAGACCCATGTAAACATTATCGAGAAAAGAACTGTGCCGAGAATGAAGCCCCAGATCGGCACGTTATAGTACATTTCCTGTCTGGGCATGAAGAACAGGGGAAGATGCCAGATTCCCCACATAATTCCAATTATCGCGCTGGACACAAGGGCATTAAAATTCGCTTGCAGCCTATCGAGAGCATAGCCCCTCCAACCGAATTCCTCCTCCACAGGGCCGCCGAGAAAGAAAATGTAGAAGAATGCTGGTATGATAACCCATGGCTGAGATAAAACTGCAATCTCAGGCACAGGCTCGCCAGTGAGAACAGAAAGCAGAAAAGAAAGCCCTACAATAGCGGGCATCAGTAGAAATATTGGAAGAAGCCAGATTTTTCTGAACCGAAAATCCAGACCTCTTTTCAGCAGATCTCTTGCCCCATTCATTCCTTCGTTTTTGTACGTAAGAAGGAAGGCAGCCACAGTAGGACCGAACGGAGCAAGATACAGGCGGTAGTCCCATAAAACTTCAGGCATCCAGAACAACCATGACCAGGTAAATGCAGTTACAAAAAACAACCACAGGTTCAGGTTTTCAGATTCTGGTAGCTTCATGTTTGTTCATCTCTTTACCCGTGTATTTATGGCCATACTATTTACAATTTTGCATTTACAATTTTGCAAAACGTTGGGCGGATGTATGAAGTCCTTTCAAAAGCCCCCAAAATCCGCCATCATTCCCAATCTCACAACTTTCCAAGTCTTTGACAGGTTTTCAAAGTTCATCGCCACCCCTCTTTTTTCATAATTTCCTTAACCTGTTCTTTTAGCATAGGAATTTCCTGCAAGATGTGTTCAGGATAAGGCTTTGGGAGTTTCATATTATTACAACCTCTTTTATGTACGGCTTTATAAACGGGCTTATGCTTTCCTCGGTAAGAAGATCAACTTTCACATCCAGAAGTCTATCCAATTCCTCCTGAATCTTCATCAATTCGACAAATGTGGGAATTTCTTCGAAATCCACTATCATGTCTATGTCGCTTGACTCTTTTTGTTCTTCTTTTACACAAGAGCCAAAAATCCTTATCTCCTTAATTTTATACTTCTTTCCCAGCTCTTCTTTGTGCTTGCTCAGGATTTTTATTATTTCATGTAGAGTTTTCATATTTCATCTCCTACAAGTTCCTTTAGTTTCTTTTTTTTCAGATGTTCATTTATGAGAGTTTTCGCATCTCCATCACTTATGGGTTCTCTATTTCTGCTCATTTTTCCCATTTATTATTTTACAAATAAAGGTTAGCGTGTTAAATTTTCTGTTAACTCCAATCTCCGCAATCTTTTCTTTAAACTTTCAAATCAAATACACAACAAAAAATATTCAGACTTTTCCCGTTCACAACAGAGATTAACGCAGAGGAAAAATAAAAAATTGCCATCTTGTTTTAAAAATAAAACATTCCTGTCTTTTTTTACGCAAATCGAAGTTAAAACCCTTTTTCAATCCACCATCGAGTCAAAAAATCAAAACTCAAAAAAGAGATCAGAACCCCATCTTCATCCCCTTTACCGGCAGCCTGCCCCTCTTCATTTTCTTCATAAGACTTTTCATGGTGTTGTAGTATTTGAGCAGCTCCTTAACCTCCTGCGGTGATGTTCCGCTTCCTATTGCAATCCTTCTTATCCTCGAGCCATCTATTATCTTTGGATTCATCATCTCTTCTTCAGTCATTGAGTCCATTATGACAAGGAACCTCTTCATCTTTTCCTGTGTCATGTCCATTGCCTCGTCATCGACCTTCATGCTCATGCCCAATGGCAGCATCTCGAAAATCTTCCTTATCGGCCCCATCTTGCCCATTGCCTCGATCTGCTTGTAAACATCCTTCAATGTGAATTCTCCTTTCAGGAACTTCTCGGGATCAAGCTCCTCCTCCTGAGTTATTCTCTCGATTTTTTCAAGGAGGGTCTTTATGTCTCCCATTCCGAGAAGTCTTGAAATGAATCCTGCAGGGTCAAATCTGTCGAGGTCCTCAATCTTCTCTCCTGAGCCAATGAATGCAATGGGAATCTGAATGAGTCTTGCAGCAGATAACGCTCCACCACCCTTTGCTGTTCCATCGAATTTGGTGATGACTATTCCATCTATTCCAATTGCATCGCTGAATGCCTTAGCCTGCTTTGAGGCAAGCTGACCTATGGCTGCGTCAAGCACCAAAAACTTGTAGTCGGGTTTTGCAGCTTTTTCAATCTCGATCATCTCCTTGATGAGATCATCCTCAAGCGCATGTCTTCCTGCAGTGTCTATTATGATCATGTCGTAGTCCTTCAATTCTTCCAGACCTTTTTTGACTATTTTCACCGCATCTTTCTCATCTTTCCTGCCGTAAAATCCCACATCAATGCTTTCTGCAAGTTGCTTTAATTGCTCATAAGCAGCGGGTCTCCATGTATCGGCAGCTATTACAGCGGTCTTCATTCCCCTATCCTTGAAATACTTGGCAAGCTTTGCTGTTGTTGTTGTTTTACCGCTCCCCTGCAATCCAACAAGCATTATTTTTGCCTTCTCAAGGGGGATCTCAAGCCCCTCTCCAACACCTTTCAGCAGTTCCTCATAAACAATTCTGATTATGTGTTCTCTTGGATTCAGGCTCTTCAATGGCTCCTCGCTCAATGCCCTTTTCTTTATGGCATCGGTTATCTCCTTGACCTGTCTAACATTAACATCGGCTCTGATTAAAGCCCTCTGAATGTCCTTAACAGCCTCATCAACAAGATGCTTGTCAATTGTAGGCGATCTTGCGATTTTTCTGACGACTTCCTTGAGAGATGAGAGTGCCATGGAGGTAATGTTAATAAATCAAGTTAAAAAGTTTCCTGGGATGAAGGTCGAAATTGCAAGGGTTTTCAATCCTTATCCTGCCGGAGACACAAATGTTTACATAATAAAC
>WAMS01000130.1 GCA_015522195.1 Geoglobus sp.
AAAATAAAAACTTGGAGTTTGAAGGTTAACTCCTGAAAATTTCCCCAAATTCAGTAATGCTTTTCTCCGAATTCAACAACTCTACAAGAACCTCTACAAGCTCTGTTTTTCCAACTCTAACCTGTGTGGTTGTATCTCTATCTCTGATTGTCACCGTTTCATCCTCAAAGGTCTGGTGATCAATCGTTATGCAGAAGGGTGTGCCTATCTCATCGTATCTTCTGTATCTTCTCCCTATGCTACCCGTAACGTCAAGCTCAGTGTAAATGCCATGCTCTCTCAGCTCCGAGGCTATTTTCTCAGCTTCATCAACAAATACATCCCTTGAGAGGAGGGGCAGAACTGCAACCTGAACGGGTGCAAGCTTCCTCTTCAACCTAAGGACCTTTCTCTCCTCTCCATCAACCGTGTCAGTATCAAATGCATGCTCCAGAATTGCGTAGGTTATTCTGTCAAGACCGAAGGATGGTTCGATGACGTGAGGTATGAGCCTTTCTCCATGAATTTCCTCCTCAACTTCTTTTATCTCATAGTATTCCGGAGATACCGTTATCTCCTCATCATCAACTACAACGGTTATATCATTTCCTACATCTTCAAGCCTTTCAAGCTCTTCAGCAATCTTTTTCGCCTTATCCTTGAATGCTGGACCAAGTTTTGATAGATCCGGTACCACTTTCCTTTTTCTGACCTTAACTGGCTCTTCAAACGGCACAAAAATGCTCAGATCCTCTCTGCTGAATTGCGTATGTCTTGAAAGATCGTAATCGCTTCTATCTGCAATTCCAACAACTTCAATCCATCCGTAACTCAGCAAAACTTCAGCATCCCAGCAGTCAACAGCGTAATGAGCTCTCTCATCATCCTTATGCTGTCTGAATCTTAGCTTTTCGTCTTTTATTCCAGCAGCTAAAAGAAATCTTCTGGTCTTTCCGACAAAATAGGCAAGAAGCTCATGGGCTATGATTCCCTTTTCAACAGCCTCTTTCAGAGTTATTCTGTGCTCTTTATCGAACTTATCAACAAGCGTGATTACATCGTCAGCATATTTGTAAAATTCAGGGTGTCTTTTCTCCCCTGGATGGCAGAAAAATTCAAGTTCAGCTTGATTGAATTCTCTGAGCCTGATTACTCCCTGTCTCGGACTTATCTCGTTTCTGTAGGCTCTACCAATTTGAGCAACACCAAACGGTAGCTTGTTTCTGAAATAATCGGAGAGCCTTTTGAATGCTATGAAAATTCCCTGAGCGGTTTCAGGACGGAGATAGCCTTTTTTCCCCCTTCCCGGCCCTATTTTGGTTACAAACATAAGATTAAAGTGTTCAGGGTTCCTGAAATCCCCTCCACACTCACATTTTAGATTGAATTCCTGGATAACGTTCTTCACAGCCTCCACAGTTGGGTCAACCTCGAGATTTAGCTTCTCTTTCACATAGTGGTCGGCTCTGAAAACCCTTCCACAGCCGGAGCATTCAATTGCAACGTCTGTGAAGCCATCCGCATGGCCTGATGCGATAAAAACCTCTTCAATTCCAACTGTCGGGGTGTCGATCTCGACGCTTCTCTCATTGATCACAAAAAACTCTCTCCAGAGGGTCTCTACTTTTCTTCTCAATCCATTTCCAAGAGGAGCGTAATCGATGAATCCTGCCATTCCACCGTAAATCTCAAATGATTGCCATATAAAACCTCTTCTGACAAGCATTTCCATGATCTCGCTCATGGGGTGTAAGTGAGCTGGCTATAATTTAAATATTTTCATTTTAAAAGTCTCAAGAAAAAATTACGGGAAGCATGATCATGCACCCCTCCGTCACCTTCACCTGAAATTTTTCAAGATGCACCGGGAAACGGGACGTACAGGACATGTGGTAGGAATTGCGAGCAATTCTGCAGAAAGGTAAAAAATCTTTTCGATAATGGTGAATTCAGAGCACTATATGCAATTTAGAATATCTGAAGCATTTGAGGATGGTACTGAATGTAAGTTGTCTTTGGAGTCAAAAAATACATAACGCTGTTCTTGTCTTCCAGTTGCTTTCAATTTATTCTCCGGTCATTCATCAGGATTTTACAGTTTTGAGAGAATTAAGAAGAAAACACCCGCTTTCACTTCATTCGCCAGTCTTCTCAAATCGCCCAATCCAAATCCTGCAGCATTTTCGGGAAAACGGGATGGAGATTCACAATCTCCACAGGAAACAGAGGGGTGGGGGTATTAGCTTCTGGCCCTTCTCTTCCCCCAGGGACATACCTTCACGCACACTCCACATACCATGACCCCGATATCCGGGTCTGAAGCAAATTCATTCAGCCTGTCTGCACACCTGTCAACGTCAAAGACATCCTCTCTTTTTGGAAAATCAACAAAATCCACATCTTTTAATGCATTGACAATGCAGCTTTCAATACATTCTGTACAGCGACCGCATCTCCTTTTAACAGGTTCACCGGTTTCAAGTGGCATGTCTGTCAGAACGCTTGCCATTCTTATTCTCGGTCCATACTCCTTTGTGATAAGAAGCAGGTTTTTTCCTATCCATCCCAATCCTGCAGCTCTTGCAATAGCCTTGTGTGAAATAAAACTGCTCCAGCGACCGTCTTTGAGCTTTTTAGATGCAGGAATCGGAATTGCGTTGAAGCCCCTTTTCTCAATAAATCTTACAATTTTAAAAGCAATTCTGTCAAGAATTTCGTTGGCGACAGTATACTGCCTTGCGTAAAGTGCTCTCGTTTCTGGCAGTCCATCAAAAACAGCATCACTGATTTTGACACCAACAACAATCCCTCTCGAAAATCCGTCAAGCAGACCATCTGGATAGGTGGGGTAATCCCTGAGATAATCAAGGTCAGCAACACCAAACACATCCGCACCAAGAGAAAATGCATAGTCATCGATTTCCATGCATAATGAAGATGCTGAGGAAGTATTTAACTCTAACCACAGCAGAAGGTTCCGTATACAGTTACGTTAAAAACAGAGAACCCTTCATAAAATATTTTAATCACATAATTGTCCATTGAAGCATGACTTTATTTGCTAATGTTTACTCTTTCAAGGAGGTTGAAAGCTGGGTCAGAAAATACTGGGAAGAAAATCAGATTTATGAAAAAGCCAGGAACAGGGGATCGGAACCCTTCTTTTTTGTTGATGGGCCCCCATACACAACGGGAAGAATACATCTCGGTACCGCATGGAACAAGGTGATAAAAGACACGGTTCTCAGATTCAGAAGAATGAAGGGATACAGGGTTACTGACAGACCCGGATGGGACATGCATGGTTTGCCAATTGAGGTTAAGGTTGAGCAGGAACTTGGAATTCAGGAGAAAAAGGAGATTGAGAATTTTGGAATTGATAAATTTGTTGAAAGGTGTATGAGTTATTCTGTTGAAAACAGAGACACAATGACAGAGCAGTTCAAAAGGCTTGGTGTTTGGATGGACTGGAACAATCCATACATGACTGTAAATGCAGAGTACATCAACTCTGCTTGGTGGACTGTAAAGAAAGCTCATGAAATGGGTTTGCTTGAGAGAAAGCTGATGGTTGTGAACTGGTGTCCCAGATGCGAGACAGCACTGGCTGATGCAGAGGTTGAGTACTGGGATGAAACTGACCCCTCAATATACGTCAAATTCCCGCTGAAGGGCCAGGAAAACTCGTACATCGTGATATGGACCACCACACCCTGGACACTTCCTGCAAATATGGCTGTTGCAGTTCACCCTTCCTTAGAATATGTAACGGTCAAGGCAATGAAAGACGGGAGAATTGAGTACCTGATAATGGCAAAGGAACTTGCAGAAAATGTTCTTGAAAAAGGAAAGTACGAGCTCTGGGAGATAATTGAAACCAGACTCGGAGAAGACCTTGTCGGTCTTGAATATGAGCACCCATTATCGGATGAAGTTCCGCTTCAGAAACAAAAGCCACATCAGGTATACATGGCAGACTTTGTTTCAGCAGAAAATACCGGCTGTGTTCATGTCGCTCCCGGACATGGACTTGAGGATTATGAGCTTGGGATGGCCAACGGCATTGAGATATTCAATCCTGTGGATGATCGGGGAATATATACAGATCAGGCAGGGAAGTACGCGAAAATGCATGTGAAGGATGCAAATAATCTCATAATCGAGGATTTAAGAAACAAGGGACTCCTTCTCGCTCACGAGAAAATAACCCACAGATACGGTCACTGCTGGAGATGCAAAACACCCATAATTTATCGAGCAACAGAGCAGTGGTTTTTGAAGGTAAGCCAGCTGAAGGATGAGATGGTAAGGGAAATTGACAGGGTTAGCTGGATTCCAGAATGGGCAGGAATGTCAAGGTTTAAGGACTGGGTCAGCAATGCAAGGGACTGGTGTATCAGCAGACAGAGGTACTGGGGAATACCAATTCCTGTCTGGATCTGTGAGAAATGCGGGAAGGAGAGAGTTGTGGGAAACATCAATGAGGTCAAATGGGAAAGGGATCTGGACCTCCACAGACCCTGGATTGACGCTGTCACATTCCAGTGTGAATGTGGCGGGATTATGAGGAGGGTGGAGGATGTTTTTGATGTATGGTTTGACAGTGGTGTGGCAAGCTGGGGAACTCTGAACTATCCGTATGAAAAAGAGGAATTTGAAAAGCTCTGGCCAGCGGATTTCATAACTGAGGGACACGATCAGACGAGAGGGTGGTTTTACTCACAGCTCGGAACGAGTGTTGTTGCATTTGGAAGGGCTCCGTACAAAACGGTTCTGATGCATGGCTTTACACTGGATGAGAAGGGAAGAAAGATGAGCAAGAGTCTTGGAAATGTTGTTGAGCCCGATGAAGTCATAGATAGAATAGGTGTTGACGCCTTCAGGCTTTATGTTCTATCATCAGCACTCTGGGAAGATCTGAAATTCAGCTGGAATGAAGCCGAAAACTATCTGAGGGTACTGAACATATTCTGGAACGCAGTGAGGTTTGCTCATACGTACATGGATCTTGATGACTTCAGGGAGATTCCTGTTGAACATGTGGAACTGAAAACAGAGGACAGGTGGATTCTTTCAAAACTTGAAAATTTTGTCAGGATCGCCAATGATGCAATGGAAAGTTATCAGCTTCACAGAGTTGTCAGAGAATTTTCAAATTTTATAGTAGAGGACTTCAGCAGATGGTATGTTCAGCTGAGTAGAAGAAGAGTCTGGGAAGAGAGAGACAGTCCATCCAAGATCTCGGCATATGCGGTGATGTTCAGAGTAATAAAGAGGACTGTGCTTGTAATTGCCTCCCTGGCGCCATTTGTTGCGGAGTATGTGTACCAGAACTTCATCAGGGAATTTGGAGATGGCCTCGAGTCTGTTTTCTTTGAATGTTTCCCTGAATTTGAGGAGATGTGGGTCGACGAAAAACTCGAAAGGAACATGGAAACGATCAGGGACATCTGCGAGGCAAGTTACAATGCAAGACAGAAGGCAGGAATAAAGCTCAGGTGGCCGCTGAGAAAGCTTGTTGTTGAGGGAGATGTGGAGGTAATGGAAGCGGTGAAAAATCTTGAGGATACGGTCAGGAATCAGTGTAATGTAAAGGAAGTTGAATGTGTTGGTGAATTTGAGAAAAAACTTGTTGTTAAGCCGAATTACAGAAGGCTGGGACCAATTCTGAAAGACAGGATGAAAGACTTCACTCAGTACATCTCTTCACTGAGCCAGAATGAGCTGAAAAGAATCATTGAAATCGGAAAACTCGAGTTTGACGGCATATCCCTGAATTTGGATGAAGCTCTTGAAGTTGAGTACGAGATAGAGGACTCCTACACCGCTGCTGAATTTGGAAGAGGAACCGTCTACCTTCACACCGTTATTGATGAAGATCTTGAAAGAGAGGCGTTTGCAAGGGAGATTGTCAGAAGAATTCAGGAAATGAGAAAGGAAATGAATCTCGAAGTTGACGAGTTTATAAAAACCACATTGGATGTTGAGAGAGATGATGTTGAAGGATGGGTTGAGTACATCATGGAAGAAACCAGATCGAAAGAACTGCTCTTCGACAGACCAGAGGGATATGTCAGGGAGTGGGACATCAATGGAAAGAGGATTAAAATAGGCATTCAGAGATATGAGGGTTGAAGAATGGCTGAGAATTTATGAGAAAATAGTCACAGACTTCAATTTTATCCCCGAAAAAGATCACGAGTCTGCGAAGCTGATGCACAGGCTTGGTAAAGAAAAACTTCTCGGTCCTGATATTTTGGAAGAAAGAATTAAGGGAAGGGATGTCACGGTTATAGGTGGGGCGGTGAGGACAGAAATTGATTCGGAAGTGATAATAACTGCAGGAAAAGCGGTTCTGAAATGGAAAACCCTTTCAGACAGAATTCCGGAGGTTCACGTAACAGATATGGAAGAACCCGATCACGTCTTGCTCTGGCTTGAGAAAAAAGGCACGGTTCTTGTCCTTCATGCCCATGGAGATAACATGGATCGGATAAAATCGGTTGTACCAAAGCTGAGAAGGTTTGTCGGTACAACCCAGAATGTACCCTTCAACAGGATATTCAATTTTGGCGGCTTTACTGATGGAGACAGGGCAGTGCTCATTGCAAAAAGATTCAACGCAAGAAAAATACATCTCCATGGCTTTGAGTTCAATGCAGGAGGTGTTAAGGGTAAAAAGCTGAAATGGGCGAAGACGATTCTTGAAATGGAGGGAATAATTTAGCCTTCTTCATTGTTTGAGAGGTATCTTGACTTGAGTATTCGAATGTTGATGAACATCCCTACAATTATGTTCAGGACATAGGTTACAAACCTCCAGATGCCTACAAGAACGCCCAGGATATCGCTTGAAACAAATCGGGAATAGAGGTACGCCATGCTCGCCTCAGCAATTCCACTGCTTCCGGGTGTAAGTGGAATCAGAGAAACAACCACAATTATGAGCTGGGAGGTGTAGGAAAGCAGAAAAAATGGTTTTGAACCAAGAGCGAGAAGTATGGCAGATGGAATCATGAATCCGACAGTCCAGAGTGCAGCAGTAAGGGTTAAGAGAACAAAAAGGCTTTTTTTTGATACAGTTGAAAGCTGTATTGCCGCGTCTCTGAATGCAAACAGCTCCTTCCTGATGTAGTCCTGAAGGTTGTGAGCTTTTTTTTCACTGAATTTTTTAAACAGCCTGTAAATGTATTCGGTCAGCTTTTCAACTCTTTCAGGTTTTCTGAAAAGATGATACAGGAGAAGAAGAAAAAGGCCAAGAAGGGTGGCAAAAATAACCGTTACCTCCATTCCAAATTTTGTTGCAAATCCCGACACAAGTATGAATACTGGAAGTGCCGATGCAAAAAAGATGGAGTCAAGGACTCTCTCTGCAAGAACCGCCGCAGCTGCCGATCCAACATTAATCCCCCTGTCTGAGAGCATTTTTATCCTCAGTGGCTCTCCACCTGCAGATGAGGGCGTTATTGCGGCCAAGAACATGCTTGCAAGGGTCATTTCAAAGGCATAGCTGAATGACAGGCTGTGGTTCAGGTAGTTGACAACCTCTTTCAGTCTTAATGCCCAGAAAAACCAGAATATTGCCTGAAGAACAACAGCAATAGCCAGATAGTAGATATTTGCAGATCTGACTGCCTCCCATGTCACGTTCGTTTCAGTTAGCTTCAGTATTATCAGAGAGGTAACTAAGCTTATGAGGATTCCGATACTTGCTGTCTTTACCGCCCTACTCTTTTTACTCCCTGCCACTCTATTTCTCTCCTCCTTAAGAAACTGTATAGTGATACCAGAGCTGCTGCCTGGTTTACAGCCAGATAAACTGCCAGTCCAGCTAATATTCTCAATTTTTTAATTTTTCGATATCTGTATAAAATTATTGGCGATCCAAGTATGATAAATGGAAGGAAGAGACCTATGAGGTGAGCAGCAACTATCTCTGAAAATATTAAGATACCGAACTTCAGATTTTTTCTCAGATACTCCTTTCTTAAAAGCTGAATTCCACCGTAGTACCATCTTTTTCTCTGTCTGTATAGATCAATCCATCTTACCGGAGCCTGCTCATATACCGGACACCCATCAACAAAAATCGATCTGTACCCCATTGCATGCATTCTCACGTTAAACTCAAGATCCTCTGCAAATGATCCCTCATCAAGTGGATTTTTTATTATCAGATCTCCTTTTACTGCTCCGATAAGTCCGTTGAAGTTCTTAAAGGATGACCTCTTCAGAAAGTAGTTAAAAATTCTGTACTCTATATCAAGGGTCTCGGCCACAAAGGAGTCGGGGTTAATCACCCTTCTCTCTGAAGAAGACATGTACGCATTTTTCTCTTTTTCAAGGGCCCTAACACATTCAATCACAAAATTGTGGGAAGGTCGGGAATCCACATCAAAAAAAACCACATAGTCAGGTTCAAAACCCGAAATTTTAAGAAAACGGATGCAGTCGTTTATTGCTCCAGCCTTTCTACCCCGAGAGTGGTATCTTTCATAAACCTCCACTCCCATCTCTTTCAGTTTCAAACCCCTCCTGTCTTCTTTACCGTTCAGATCAATCACGTAAACTATCTTTGTTTCAAGACCATCGAAGCAAATGTTTCTGATATGATCTGCAGATTTAAGAACAACATCCTCAGGTTCAAATGGAGAAACAGAGACAATGATAGCAACTCTTCTCCCCATCACCTCATTCAGCCAGTGATGGCTATATAACTGTTTTCAAGCCACCATGCCCGCTTTTCCGAGTTAAAAATAAAAACAAAATCAGAATTTTAAAAGTGGTGAGGAAAAAAATTGGTGTCATTATTCCCGTCTCCGTTTATGAACCATCTGAAACCCTTGTAAAATCAGCCACCCATCTCTGCAATCTTGATTATGGAGATTTCGAGCCGAAAATAGTTTATGTTTTTGATGGAGAGGAAAAGGATGAGAGAGTCCTGACCTTAAAAAAACTGGGTGTAGATGTGCTTGCAAGGAACACGAGCAGGGGCAGAAGGGCAGGAGCGATTAATGACGGGCTCAAAATTATAAAAAAATACAGGCCAGCTGCGATTGCAATTTTTGATGTTGATTCCCGACCATCTCGGGATTTCGTCATTAAATGTGCTGAAAGATTGGAAAGAGGAGTTTACATTTCATCATCAAGGCGGGAAGTAATAAACCCCTTCACGCTGATAGCTGAAGGTGTGTTCATTGAATACAAGCTTATAGGCTACCTGCTCAGAAAATCCGGATTCAGGCAGTTCAATGGACTCATAGGTGTGCTGAATCCAGAGTACATCTTCAGATACAGACTCAATGAAAACTGCCTGACAGAGGATGCCGATTTCTCTACAAGAATGCATGCAATTGGACTAAGAGCTGAAATGTGTGATTCAGTACTTCATGAACAGGCACCTATCAATGCCGGAGACCTTGTATCTCAGAGGAAAAGATGGTACTACGGTGGACTTGAACTATGGAAATATTTGGGAGAAGTCATCAGGTCAGGAAATTTTAGATTTATCTTTTCGTGGCTACTTTCCCTAACATTGACCTACTTTCCCGCAATCTTCTTCCTGCCAGTAGTGTTAACCCTGCCACCTCTTCTTGTTAGATATGGGTTCAGAGGATTCAGGATTCATGCAGGGCTGATCTTCCATTTAGTTCTTCTACAGATCTCTTCTATCTCTGCACTCGTGGCTTTTTTAAGAAAAAACAAAGTTGAATGGGGCTCGATTGAACGAATCGAATGAAATTAAAAGATTATCTCAGACACGATTCTCTCTATGTCAAGCCCCATCTCTTCAAGTTTTTTCTTTGCCCTGCTGTATGCGGCGTAATTGTAGTCTTTCTGACTCCATTTGTCTATAACTGCTTCGAGCTCGGTCTGAGAGAGGATTGCTGATAGAAAATCTCTGATCTCATTTCTCTTGTACGACCTGACCTCGTCTCTTCTGATCACATCAGATCCTTTAAAAACTGTGGCCTCAATTTTCCAGCAGTTCTCGCATTCAGAAATCAGTATTTTAAGATCATCGTTTTGATGCCATGTTTTCTGGGACATCATTCCCCCACAATCACAGAAACCACCAAATCCAGATGATGCTGTTCCGGAAATTGCCCTTTCATCATAAATCAGAAGCTTCAGAGGTTCAAGGTAGGCTATCATCAAAATTTGAAAACATTTGCTGATTTATAAATTTTACACCGGAATAACCTTCTTAACCTCAGGTATTCTGCTTCGCAGCTGCTGCTCCACAAACATGCTCAGAGTCATCTGTGACATGGGGCATCCAAAACATGCACCGAGGAGTTTCACCTGAACTTCTCCATTTTCCTCATCAACATCAACAACAGCTATGTTTCCTCCATCTCTCATGAGAGCAGGCCTAATTTCCTTTTCAACGACCTCCTCAACCTTTTCTTTCAGTCCCATAAATCAAATTCAGTTCAGTGGATAAAAATGTTTCTCACTCGACTGAAATCTCATCAAAAGGGACATAATCTTCGGGAATGTCATCGAGATATCCGGCCTCATCAAAAACACCGCTTTCAACGTAAACAGGAGCATTAAATCTGACAGCAAGTGCTATGCTATCGCTGGGCCTTGCATCAATCTCATGGCCTATGCCATCTGCAACTATATGGATTCTTGCGTAGAATGTATTCTCGATTAGGTCGTCAATAACAATCTTTTCCACTTCTGCATTCAGCCTCTTCAAAGCCTCAACAAAGAGATCATGGGTCATCGGTCTTGGCGGAACCACACCCTTAAGTGCTGAATGAATTGATAATGCTTCGGATATTCCTATGAATATCTGGAGAAACCTGCCTTCATCATCTTTCAACAAAACAACAGGAGTCCCTCCAAATATGCTCGGAGCCAAGTAAACACCTGCAACCTTCACCTCGATCATTCTAACTTTCTTGTATCTGGGAATTATTAATACTTTCCGTCAAATTTTTCAGCTATGGGAAACTCCGGGTGTCATGGGCATGGTGGATGAGATTGTAAGAGAAATGCTGTCTTCCGAGGGTATTAAAGTTGAAAAAATTGATGAGATAGGTTCAGGTGTGCTCAAACCCGATATAAGGGCAAGATGGAAATGCAGGTTTGGGTGCGGGTATTTTGGAAAAAGATACTCTTGCCCTCCAAACGTTCCTGAAAATTATGTTGAATTTATTGAATCTTACAGCAGGGCAATAGCCATAATTTACAGATTTTCAGACTACATGGCTGACAAAATAAAGCTTCAGAATATCCTTCCACAGATCGAAAGCAGACTTGTGTATGATTATCCAATGGCCTTTGCTCTGTTTCCTGGAGGATGTGATATCTGTACAGAATGCAGTTACGAAAAAAACGGTAAATGTCCGAAATCACATAGAGTCAGGCCGTCTCTGTCTTCTGTTGGAATAAATGTTTCAAAGATGGGTCTGAAAATAGGAGATGGAAGATCGGTGGCAGTAATTCTCCTTGACTAATCCATCAGCATATTGAGCCCTTCAATAAAAGCCTCAACACTCGCCATTATTATGTCCGTTCTTGCACCTCTTGCGGTAACTATCCTGTCACCTTTTTTCAGCTGAACAACAACATCAACAAGGGCATCTGTTCCCCCTGTTATTGCATCAACATGGTAGCTCATGAGCTCAATATCGGCATAGTCCTGTATCGCCCTCTTTATTGCATTTATTGCAGCATCAACAGGGCCGAGTCCGATCCCCGCCTCAATTACCTCGTCACCATTTATTCTGAGCTTCACGCTTGCGGTTGGCATAACATGAACTCCACTTACAATTGAAAGATCAAGAAGGTCCACCTTTTTCTCTCTTTTTATCTGGAGAACCGTTTCGATTATTGTTCTTATGTCTGCATCGGTAACCCTTTTACCCTTATCTCCCATATCCTTAATTCTGCCAAGGATCTCCTGCATCTGTTCTCTGCTTGCTCTGTATCCCATTTCCTTCATTATTGCCTCAACACTCGCCCTTCCTGCATGCTTTCCAAGCACTATCGATCTTTTTCTTCCTATAACGTCTGGAGAAATGGGCTCGTACGTTTTTGCGTTCTTTAAAAGTGCAGATGTGTGGATTCCGCTTTCATGGGTAAATGCATTATCTCCAACGATCGGCTTGTTTGGGGGTACTTTAACTCTTGTGAGCTTCTCAACAAGCTGTGAGGCAGGGTAAATCATTTCTTTATTTATGTTTGTCTTCATCCCGTAGAGAAATTCAAGGGACATGACGACCTCTTCAAGTGCAGCATTTCCGGCTCTCTCTCCAAGACCGTTCATTGCAACATGTATCTCGTCAGCGCCACCTTTAACAGCATAAATCGTATTTGATGTTGCAAGTCCAAAATCGTCATGACCGTGAAATGCAACAGGCACATCAAAATTTTCTTTCAGAGCTTTCATGGTCTGAAATGCCTTTTCAGGTGTGAATACACCGACAGTATCTGTAAACGCAAGTCTATCGGTTTTTGCAGAAATTGCATTTCTGTAAAGCTCGACGATAAAATTAAAATCGGCTCTTGAAGCATCTTCTCCCCCAAATTCAACAATCAAACCTCTTTCTTTTGCATATTCTATTGCCTGAACCGACATCTCTATTATATCCTCTCTTGTTTTTCCCGGAAACTTGCTTGAAATGTGAATGTCAGAGGATGGAGCAACCATGAAAATTGAATCGGCATTTGCATCTGCAGCAGCATCAATATCTTCAAACTTTATTCTGGCAAAGCTACAAATCTCTGCTTTTAACCCAGCCTCACTTATTGCCTTTATTGCATCAAATTCTCCCTGTGAGGATATTGCTGTTCCTGCTTCAATGATGTCAACACCAAGCCTGTCAAGGGATTCAGCAATCATGAGCTTTTGCTCCACGCTCAGAGATACGCCCGGAGTTTGCTCCCCATCCCTGAGGGTTGTATCGAGAATCCTTACTGCCATTGGCTCAATCCTTGTTATAAAGGTTATAAAAAATCTTTGCCAGTTTTTCAGATTATCTGCAGCGTCCCCTCTCCAGTTTGAATTCAGTTAAATTTCAGCTAAATTTTTCTGATTTCCAGAATTCAGGTTTAAGGGTTTGCAGAAACTTGTTGAGATGCGCTCTGGTTAGAGTCGGTTTTATCTCGCGTTTGTGCTGTGTGTGATGTAAAATAAAATTTTATAATAATATTTCAGTAGCTCTCCCTGAAGTACTCAACAACCTTCGTGTAAAGATCAAGGCAGTCTTTCAGAATCTTCGGCGAAACCTGAAAGTTCATGACAAAGTGCCTGCATCCAGCATTGTAGTATTTCTCGAATCTCTCTATGAAGTCATCTGCAGTTCCGTAGACAATCGGTGACTTCTCAACAACCTCATCTGGCAGTTGCTTTGCAGCCTCAAGCCATCTCTTTCCATCTCTTGGAAATACGAGATTCCATGTCATCTCAAAATCGTATGTTGGCGGCTCGAATCCCATGGCTTCAAGGATTCTGGGCCTTGTCAGGAGAAGCATCTTTGCAGGGAGCATCACTCTCTCCCTCGCCTCATCCCTGCTGTTTGCTATGACACCATACATGAAGTGAGCCATGTCAATTTTTTCAGCATCTCTCCCAGCTTCCTTTGCAGCGTTCATCACAGCTTCTCTGCCTTCCCTGTATCTCTCAACAGACAGATTTGCGGGAAGCCAGCCGTCTCCATATCTCCCAACCATCCTCATCGTTCTGGGAGAGCTTCCGGCAACATAAATCGGATAATGTGGCTTCTGAACGGGCTTTGGATGGAGGAACGCCTGATTTAGCCTGTAATACTTGCCCTCAAAGTCAACAAAGTCCTGAGTTAGGAGTAGCCTTATCACCTTCAGAGCCTCTATTGTTCTGCCGACAGGCTTGTCGTACTCTATTCCAAATGGCACGAGATTCATAGCTTCTCCTATGCCTATTCCAAGGATGGCTCTTCCACCTGAGATTATGTCGCATGTCGTTGCCTTCTGAGCCAGAACAGCAGGATGATAGCGGTAGGTGTCGCTTACACCGCTTGCAAGCATTATCTTTTCTGTGAGAACTGAAAGGGCGCTCAACGCTCCCCACGCTTCTATTGCATCCCATCTTTTCACTCCAGTTGCTACCGTGTGATCGGGCATCCAGTAGCTGTCGAGGCCAAGCTTTTCCGAGTAAATTGCTATGTCCCTTATCGTCTCCCAGGGAGCGTTGGGCCCTTCAACTCCAAATTTAACCTTCTCCGGATCCACATTCACTCCCATCACCTCATGCGGGAGTGAAGTAAACCTTCCAGACTCCACTTTCATCCTGCCTTGTTTCAGCCCTGACCTTCTGCCCCACCTCTGGCAGATCTTCTCCTTCAAACCATCCCATTACCTTGAAATCTCCAAATCTGGCAACAGCAATAATGTATGGATTCTCAGCAAAATCAAAGCCCTGCGGGAAGCTGTAGAGCTGGGTGAAGCACTCTATCTCTCCTTCTCCGCCAATCTCAACCCACTCCATGTTGCTTGAGTAGCAGTAACTGCAGTCAGCCTGAGGCGGGGAGAATTTTGCTCCGCATGATTTGCAGACTGTTCCGTAAATCTTAGCATCTTCGAGCCCTTTCCAGTATCTCTCGACTCTTGAAACAGGCAGCTCATGCTTCAGCACGAATGTTCTGCTCTCCATCTTGAATTTCTCATTGCTCATTTTTCACACCCCCAGAACGAAAACCCATCCAAAATGCCCCGTTCCGCCTATGTTGTGAGTCAATCCCCTATATGTCTTGAGATCAACCTGAAGATCCTTTGCCTCCTCTCTGAGTTGTTTCACAATTTCATAGAACATTGCCACTCCTGTGGCGCCGAGAGGATGACCCTTTGCCTTCAGACCTCCAAATGTATTTACAGGAATCTTCCCTCCAAAGTCTGAGTCGCCGTTTTCAATGAATTTCCCTCCCTCACCCTTCCTGCAGAATCCGAGATCCTCGTATGCCATGATCTCTGCTATTGTGAAGCAGTCATGAAGTGCAACAACATCCAGATCCTTCACCGGCTCTTCTATTCCAGCCATCTTGTACGCCATCCTCGAAGCCTCAACAGTAGCTTTGAGTCCAGCATAGTCAGCTCTCTTTGGCATGTTTGCCGTGTCGCTGCTGTAACCAACTCCCTCAATCCAGACAGCATTGTCAATTCCAAGCTCCTTTATCTTCTCCTCGCTCGCTATGACAGCAGCAGAAGATCCATCTGTTATGGCGGAGCAGTCGAAAAGTCTGAGAGGATAGGCAACGTATCTCGAACTCACAGCTTTTTCAAGGCTTATCTCCTTCTGGAACTGTGCCTTTGGGTTTTTGGCAGCATTTCTGTGGTTTTTAACAGCTACAAGGGCAAGCTGTTTGTCTGTGGTGCCATATCTTGCCATGT
>WAMS01000131.1 GCA_015522195.1 Geoglobus sp.
AGGAGAACGTTTCTGAGCTGAAGGAGGTTGTTAAAGCTGTGAAGGCAGACATTGGCGTTGCTCACGATGGCGATGCTGATAGAGCGACGTTTGTGGATGAGAAGGGCAACTTCGTCAGCGAGGATGTGATGCTGGCACTCATGGCAAAGTACCACGTGGAAATGAACGGCAGTGGAATTGTGGTTACGCCTGTAAGCACCTCCAAATGCGTCGAGGATGCAGTTGTGGAGGCTGGAGGTGAGGTTGTTTACACTGCTGTGGGCTCGCCTGTCGTTGCAAAGGTGATGAAGGAAACCAATGCTGTCTTCGGTGGAGAGGGAAATGGCGGGCTAATCTTCCCGGAGCATCTACTTGCCAGGGATGGAGGGATGAGCATAGCAAAAGTTCTCGAGCTTATGGCTGAAGAGAACAAACCTCTTTCAGAGCTTGTAAAAGATATTCCAAGATACCACACCCTGAAAACCAAGGTGGAGTGCAGGGACAGAAAGAAGCTGCTCGAGGGTTTGAGAGATGAGTTTGAGAACGCAAACTTCACCGATGGCGCAAGAATAGACTTCGAGGATGGCTGGCTGCTGATAAGACCCTCTGGAACAGAGCCAATAGCCAGAATTTTTGCTGAAGCAAAGAGCGAGAAGAGGGCTAAAGAACTTCTTGAAATTGGAATTCAGTCAGCTAAAAGAATAATGTCATGATATGTATTTTTTGATGGTTGAAATTATTTTTCTCCTGTTGAAGGGTTTTTCTATTATTTCGAGAGCTCCCGCCGATGCAAGCTCCTTACCTCTTGATCTTGCATACGCCGTCACACCGATGATCTTTGCATCTGGATCGATGGTTTTTATTTCCATAGTTGCAGCAACTCCATCCACCTCAGGAAGCTCTATATCCATTAAAACAAGTTCTGGCCTCGCAAATCTATAGATATCGACTGCTTCCCTTCCATTTTTTGCAGTGAGAATCTGATAATTCTCCTTTGACAGTATAAGTCTCAGAACCTCAAGAACCGAGTCATCGTCCTCTGCAATGAGTATTTTTGTCACCACGTTCTCACCCAGATAATCATCATCATTGCAATTATTTAAGGATTTTGGATGGATAAAACCAATATTTATTAATCTTTTGCTGAAACATGAGAGTGGGGTGATGTGTCATGAAGATCAGATGGCTCGGACATGCATGCTTTCTTGTGGAGAATAAAAGAAAAATCATAATTGACCCGTTTCTTACCGGAAATCCCCTTGCTCCGGTGAAACCCTCTGATGTGGGGGTCGACGCCGTGCTCGTAACCCACGGACACGGAGATCATCTCGGAGATGCCGTTGAGATAGCAAGAAACAACGACTGTCCGGTGGTTGCGATTCACGAACTATCAAGAATTCTTGGTGAACAGGGGATTGAGGCAGTTGGAATGAACATCGGTGGAACCGCGACAGTTTCGGATGTTGCGGTAACCATGGTGAAAGCCTTTCATTCTGCAGACTACGAGGGCGAGAGGGGGATAATATCAGCAGGGGATCCTGCAGGCTTCGTTGTTGAGATGGATGGAAAGAGAGTCTACCACTGCGGTGATACCGATGTGTTTCTTGACATGGAGCTGATCGGTGAGCTTTACTCTCCAAATGTTATGCTCGTGCCCATAGGCGGATGGTACACCATGGGTGTGAAAGAGGCAGTTAAGGCTGTGGAGCTTGTGAAGCCAGAGATTGCAATACCAATGCACTACAACACATTTCCGGTGATAGAGGCAGATCCTGAAGAGTTCAAAAAGGAGGCTGAAAACAGGGTTGAGGGTGTGAGGGTAGTTATACTGAAACCCGGAGAGCATGTAGAAATCTGATTTTTTTCTCTTTCAGTGAAAAACCTTTAAAGTTTCAGAGCCTATTTGTGACAATGCTGAAATTCGTGATGATCCTTCTCCTGCTGCTATCCTCAATCTCTGTGGGAAATTCTGCTGTCATACAGGGAAAGATATACTCATGGAACACGTTTGATCCTGCAGAAAACTGCATCGTAATCATAAACTCAACCCCGATTCAGAAGATCGTTGCAGTTAACAGCACCTACTCTTTCAGCATTCCTCCAGGCACATACCGGCTTGACGCTGTATGCTATGACTCCCTCAAACTCCATGCATCTGAGGTTGTTGAGATAAGGCACAACGGAACATTTCAGATAGATATGCTCGCCCAGCCCCGGATTGAAGAGCTCAATGTAACCATACCTGAGATAAACTTCACAATAGATGAACGCACTCCACCTGAGAAGCCTGAAACACAGAGCTCAGGTTTTAACCACGTTTACTTCATTGCCGTACTGCTTCTGGCAGCTGTATCTCTCGGGATGTATCTGGCACTGAGAAAGAGAGAACAGAATGATACAACCCATGAGATCCTGCCCGAAGATCTGAATGAAATTCTTGAGATAATCAAAAAAGAGGGCGGAAGGGTGACACAGAAAGAGCTTAAAAGAAAAACAGGGTACAGCGATGCAAAAATAAGCCTGATGATTGCAGACCTTGAAAAGCGTGGCATGGTGGAAAAGGTAAAGAAAGGAAGGGGAAACATCATATTTCTGAAAGAGTGACAATGTTTCTGTAAATTCTGACGGTGCTGTAAATCTCATCGATGTATACAAATTCACCATCTGAATGAAGCCCGTCTCCTCCGGGACCGAGATAAAATGCGGGAATGCCCCTGTTTCTCACATGTCTTATATCTCCAACTCCAAGTGTTACAACAGCCTTCGGGGATACCCCTTCCTGTTTTATTGCTTTCGCCATAATTTCTATCAGCTTCCTGTCCCTCTCATACGGCACACTGTCAAGGGAGAACCCAAAGCTTCTCAGGAATCCGGTTATGAAGACATCCACATTGTCAAGATGAAAATTTTCTCTCACAGAATCGACATCAATCCAGGGTGCAAACCTGACATCTGCCTCCACAACACACCTCTCCGGAACCACATTTCTCTTTATCCCTGCCCTCACAATTGATGGGTTGAAAACAGCATCCCCATTTCCCCTGTATTCAACCTCAAGTCCCAGGCTTTCAAGCCTGCTCAGGTATTCATCCCTTCTTCCCCTCATCCCTTCAAATTTATCCACGAGTTCTGTTATCAGTTTTGAAGCTCTGTAAACTGCTCCCTCCTTTATATCTGCAATGGCAGTATGTCCGCTTCTTCCGTGAACGATCAGATTCAGAGACACGACAGTTGCCTGGGCAACGCCTATTCTATCGCATCCAAATGGCTCACCTACGATGACATAATCGGGGTTAACATGATTCATAACCCTGCCAAGCCCGAGTCTTCCACCGATCTCTTCATCGGCGGTGAATGCAAGCTTTATTCCAGCCTCGCTTTCAAAGCCATGGAATGCAGAGACAATTGCAGCTACACAGCCCTTTGCATCACAGCTACCCCTGCCATAAACCCTGCCATCTTCAATTCTGGGTGTGAGCATCGACTCATCACACGGAACTGTGTCAAGATGGGAGGTAAACAGAAAATGGGGATTTCCCTTCGAAATGTCTACGATAAGGTTCAGCTTCCCATCCTCACCAACAACTCTCGTTCTGTAGGAAGAGAAAAGGCCCTCAAGATATTCAACAGCGTTCTCAGTATTTCCGGGGGGGTTTCTTGTATCTATCTCTATCAGATTTTTCAGTATCTGAAGCGAGTCCATAAGGCTCTCGGGATCAGACAATTCTGTATAACATTATGCAGGGGTTTATGGCTCTGCTTTTTCTCTCGGAATTGCCTTCTTTATTTCCTCAAGCAGCTCATCGTCACTTTTACCTTCAGGATCTATGTTGAGCGATTTCGCCATGTCTTCAAGCTTCTTCCTCTTTTCTTCCTCTTTGTTGTCATACTTTCCCTCCCTCAGGTTTTCCTCAAACTCCCTCAGCTCCATTTCAGCTTCTCTCTGAGCTTTTTTAAATTCACCGGATGCCTTTCCAATACTCCTTGCAAGCTCAGGCAGTTTGTTGGCTCCAAAAAGCAGCACAGCTATCAGCAGTATCAGCAGAAGCTCATTTGGACCGATTGGACCTATCATGTTTTCACCTCACCGCCTTTACTGTTTTTAGCATCGACATTATTTAAAGGTTTAGGCTCAAGATTCTCCTTAACCGACTCAATTATTGATTTCTCCCTCATTTCCTCAACCTTCTTTATGATGTCCTGATCCGGGGGACTGAGACCGTACATTATCTCCAGTTCAAGTCTTCTTCTCGCCTTTTTGTATTCTCCATAAAGTCTTCCCAGCTTTCTTGCAACGTCAACCATGTTATCGGGACCGAGAAGGATGAGCGCAAGTATCAGTATGAGTCCCAGCTCCCCCCAGCCAAGCATCAACATCCATATTCTGGATGATTATTAATAGTTTTTGAGAATGGATTCATGATGCCCTGTTCAGAGATAGAGCACCTCTTCAGGAAATGTCTCCTCTCTCTTCAGAGGACGGGTCAGTATGATCACCCCAAGAAACTCATTTTCTGAGGATCTGATAGCACAGTAGTGTTTCTCATAATCCACACCCTCGTAATAAACAACCCTCCTGAAAAACTCTCTCTTTCCGCTTTTTAACTCATTGAATATCTGTTTTACAAATTTGGCCGTAACACTTGAGTGAATTTCATCGACTGTTCTCCCGACAATTCTCTCGTCACTAATGATATTCCCATTGCCATAAAGAAATGTGATCACTCCTTTTTTATCTATGAAAGCCACTGAATCATTGGAGTAAAGTATATTTCGCGGAACAAAAACGTTCTTTATCATTTCAGCAAATGGATGGGTGGAATCCACTGAAAATATGGAGCTGCTGATGTAATACAGATATTTCTTTCCATACCTTCCCCTGGACCTGACTTCTTTCCTTTCCAGAACTCCTTCATAATGAAGTTTTTCCAGAATAGATGAGATAGTTGTATAGGGTAGATCGATTCCATCCCTCTCAAGAGCCCTTTTTATCTCTCTCGCACTCATTTTCTTTCCATTTCTCATAATAGATATGATTTTGAGTTCCTTTTCTGTAAGTGACCATGTCACGAAATTGTAGATAGACCCAGAGTATTTAAATTTTTTCCGATAATTTAGTAATTAAAATGTTGAATTCACGAAAAAATCGGAATTTTTTTAAACTGTGTTGTCTGAATGACAGATGTAGGGCGGATTCGCCCAGGGGGTGGAATATGAACGTAACGAGAAGAGATTTTGTGAAGATGTGTGCTGTGGGAGCAGTATCGGCAGGGATTTCCAGCAGGTACTTTCAGATAGCTTCGTCGCAGACTTCAGGTGCCGAAACCTCGGAGATAAAATTCGTAAGATCCACCTGTTCACCAAACTGCACCGGAGCCTGTGCCTACAATGCAATGGTTTACAAGGGAAGAATAACTGCACTCATACAGGCTTCAGACTACCCCGAGTCAGAGTACAGCCCAAGAGGTTGCCTGAAAGGACAGTCAATGATGAATCTGATTTATGGACCTGACAGGCTGAAAAAACCTCTGATCAGAACTGGAGAGAGAGGCGAGGGAAAGTTCAGGGCGGTGAGCTGGGATGAGGCTCTGGACTATGTGGCAGACAAACTTACAGAGATCATGAAAAAATACGGACCTGAAAGCATAGCACTCTCCATACAGGTTCCTGGAACAGGATACGTCCACAAGGGTGCTGCAATAAGGCTTGCAAGCATGTTCGGGTGGAGTGTGTTACATGGGTATACCATGAATGGAGATCTGCCAGCATTCTGGTCTCAGACCTTTGGAGTGCAAACTGAGGAACTTGAATCGCTCGAATGGACAAATTCGAAATACATAGCTGTTTTTGGATCCAATCTGCTTGTAACAAGGCTGCCTGATGCAAAGTTCCTGAGCATTGCAAGGGAGAGGGGTGCAAAGGTAATAATGGTGGATATGAACTTCACACCAACTGCAGCAAAGGCTGACGAATGGATTCAAATAAACCTCTCAACTGATGCTGCATTTGCTCTTGGAATAGTAAATGTGATCATCAGTGAAAAGCTATATGACGAGAATTTCGTAAAAACATACACAGATCTGCCGCTCCTTGTAAGACTGGATAACAACAAGAAGCTGAGAGCTCAAGAAGTGAAGGCTCTTAAAGACGAAGCTGAAAAAATGAAGAAGGAAATTCCCGAGTACAGAGATCTTTTTGTTGTCTACGACGTCAGCAGAGGATTCAGTATAGTGAACCCTGAAACACTTGAAAGGGATTTTGAACCTGCACTTGAGGGAGAGTTTGAGGTTGAGCTTGTTGACGGAAAGAGAGTTAAGGTAAAACCGGTTTTCCAGCTGATAAAGGAGCTTGTAACAACAGAGTATACACCGGAAAGGGTTGCTGAAATAATCACACCACCGGGCAGAGATAAAGCCGAGTATGCACGGATGGTTGTGAGAATCGCAAGAGAGATGGCAACAACAAAACCACTACACATAGTTTACGGAGCCAGCAACTATCAGTGGTTCCATGGAGATCTGAAGGGGAGAGCACTGTCACTGATCATAGCTCTGACAGGGAACCTCGGCAAGCCCGGAGCTGGAATATCAACCTATGCCGGACAGTTCAAAATCAGATGGCCTCTTGGAATGTGGTGGCTTTTCAAGGGAAGGAAACCCAACTGGGTAACATATCTGCTCTGGATGAATGAGGAATACAGGAACAGCGAAGAATTCAAAAAGTACAACAGAGAGACACCCTATCCAAAGAATGGAGTCAAGGCATTTGTATTTGGATGGAACAATCCGTTTGATCAGCACAACATGGCAAACAAGCTGAAAGAAATGGCAAAATCAGGAGAGCTTGAGTTAATTCTTGCGATAGATTTCCAGAGCACCACCTCAACCCAGTGGGCAGATGTTGTCCTGCCAGGAGTTGCTTGGTATGAAAAATACGAGCTTACAGCAACGATCCTTCATCCATACGTTCAGCTCCAGCAGCCGGCAATTGAACCGCTGTTTGAGTGCATGCCGGAGATATGGATATTCAAGGAGCTCGCAAAGAGGCTTGTTGAGAGATGGGACGATCAGGAGCTCAAAGCCCAGATTGAGGAGTTCTACCCAGATCCGTCTTTATTCAGAAAGGAGGAAAATGCAAGAGCCAATGGAGCATGGAATCTGAAACTTGCAAGAGAGATTGCGAATGAGGCATCACTGAAGGCAACGGAACTCATGCTCGGTAAGCACGACCTGACGAAAGGCATTACTCTTGAAAGACTTCTTAAGGAGGGAGCGGTGAGGCTGAATTTGCCTGCGCCAAACAAAAGACAGATTCTGTTCTGGGAACAGATCCATGAGAAAAAACCATTCCCACCACCATCATTCCCTGCACCTCTACCCAAAACTGCAAGATTTGTAAAGAGCGGGAGAATTGAATTCTACAAGGATGAGGATGTGTTCATTGATTTCGGTGAGACACTTCCGGTACACAAGGACCCATTCGTGGATACAGAGTGGAAGAGGAATCCAGAATCCAGGAACAAATACAGGTATGCGTTTATCACCAGAAATGCCCTTTACAGGGTGCACTCCACACACAGCAACAACATCACAATGCTGGAGCTTCAGGATTTCAGACCGAGAATATGGATGAGTCCTGAAACTGCAAGGGAGAAGGGGATAAAGCAGGGTGATCTTGTTGAAGCCTACAACGACAGAGGCAGGGTGAGAGGATACGCTGTTCTCGATTCTGGAATACATCCAAGTGTTATCATATTTGAACAGGGATGGTGGAGCAGGTATCTACGGGGAGATTCCTACAACACCCTCACCTATCCGTGGGTGAAGGCGATTCATCTTGCATACTTTGTACCGGGGATATGGGAACCAACAACAGTCTGGAACGAATGCGCATGTGATGTAAGAAAGCTGTGAGGTGACTGGACATGGTCAGGTACGGTATGGTTATAGACCTCAACAGGTGCATAGGATGCAGGAGCTGTGCGGTTGTCTGCAAAATGGTGAATGCTCAGCCTCCGGGAACATGGTGGCAGAGGGTGGAAACTGTTGGTTCTGAAGAGCACATGGTTCCTGTGGGTGAATACCCGAATCTATCTGAGGTCTTTCTTCCTGTTCCATGCATGCACTGCGAAAATGCGCCCTGTGTAAAGGTATGTCCTGTAGGTGCAACCTGGACGAGAGAGGATGGACTTGTGCTTGTGGATTTTGAAAGATGCATCGGTTGCAGATACTGCATCACAGCCTGTCCATATGGAGTGAGACAGTTTAACTGGCAGGATCCCGATGAAAACGTAAGGCAGGGATTTGAGAGGGCAGGATTTGACAGCAACTGGTACGCAGATGGAGAGTACAGATACGGCTACCCCGTCGACCACAGAACTGAGGATGGAAGGCTGGTCTATACAAACAAAAGACCGAGAGGTGTGGTGGAAAAATGCACATTCTGTGTTCAGTTTGTTGATCAGGGAATCTCTCCCGCATGTGTTAGGGGCTGTCCAGGAAATGCAAGAATATTCGGTGACCTTGATGATCCAGACAGTGAGATCTCTAAGGTGCTGAAAGATAGATCTGCATTCAGACTTCTCGAAGACCTTGGAACAGAGCCAAAGGTATTCTACATCCCTCCAGCAAGAAAGGAGGGTAAGGGAGGTGTTAGGTATGGGGAGAAAATATGATATTGCAATGGTGATATTTGGACTGCTCGGCTTGCTGGGAATAGCAGCATTTATCTACCAGCTTCAGAAGGGGCTCATAGTGACCAACATGAGAAATCCATTCTCATGGGGACTTTACATTTCAATGTGGGCGTTTTACGTTGGTACGGCAGCAGGCGGTCTTGTTGTTTCTTCAGCCATAAACATCTTCGGGGTAAAGCAGCTGAAACCAATAGCTCCTGTTGCATCACTTTCAGCGTTTATCTTTGCCATCTCTGCAATGCTTATGGCACTTCCGGACATAGGAAGACCTGACAGACTTCTCAATCTGTTCCAGTACCCAAATCCCAGCTCCCTGATTCTCTGGGACTTTGTGGTTCTGTCTGTGTACGCCATACTTTCAGCAGTTTACACCTACGTTCAGCTTCAGCCAAGAATTGCAGAAAGAGGAATCTCCATCCCGTTAATAGGAACAGTCATGAAAAAGGAGGTAACAGCAGCACAGCTTGAAGAGCTGAGAAGAGTGTCTGAAAGAAGGGCAAAACTTCTCGCACCTGTAGCTTTACCCTTTGCAATTCTCATCCACACAGTAACTGCATGGGTTCTCGCAACTCAATTTTCGAGACCGTGGTGGTATGGAGGACTTCTTGCACCGACATTCATCGCAGCAGCTCTCACAGCAGGTCCTGCAGTAGTCATCCTGGCTTCTCTCGCCATTTACGGATTCAAAGAAGATCTCAAGCCAACATACAGACTGCTGGCAAAAGTTTCAGCATTCTCAGCTGCAGTCCTTCTGTTCATGTACTACAATGATTTCCTTGTAAGGCAGTGGTGGGGGAACGGAAGGGAATACGATGCACTTATGCTTGTTCTGAAAGACAATCTCCACATCCATGCCATTGAAGTCTCCTTCCTTCTTGCAGGAATTATAGTTCTTGCAAAGAAATACGATACCTTCTCAGGGCTTGTGACTGGAAGTCTTCTGCTCAACATAGGAATACTTGCCCACAGATACATACTTTTCCCGCCAGCCTACAACCTGATTCCCTTCAGGGTTCCGGTTGTGATGGCAGGTGAATCATTTGAATGGGAATACCCGATTGCTCTCGGAGAGGTGAGAGGGACACTGCTCGATCCCCAGCCGATCTTTGTAAGCTACTGGAACTACGTGCCATCGGCAGTTGAGGTGGCGATTACAGTGGGATTTTTCGGCCTGATCACCTTCGCCTTCCTGGCACTGATGAAGGCGCTGCCGGTGAGGGAATGAGATGAACAACAAATTCAAATTTTTTTCTCTTGTTTTTTCATATCCCTCTATTGAAGCGCTTTCCCAGATAAGAAGCATCGCCGATGAAATTCCACATTACAGGAGCATGGCCGAAAGAATCCTGACAATGCCTCTTGAAGATGTTCAGACAGAATACACCAAGCTGTTTGTAACCGATCATCCGAGACTTCACTGTCCCCCATATGAATCATACTACAGGGAAGGTACAGTTTATGGGAATTCAAGTGTTGAAGTAAGGGAACTTTATGAAAAATTCGGTCTTGAATACAGCTTTGAGGGAGAGCCCCCGGATCACATAAGTGTTGAACTGGAGTTTCTATCACTGACTGAAGACCTGGAATTTGCAAGAAGGATGATGGAATGGGTTCCAGAGTTTGCAAGAAGGGTTAAGGAGAGTTCTGTGATTTACGGAGTTTTTGCAGAAGAACTGGTAAAGTTACTCAGTGAATTTGTCAATGGCGATTTTTAAAACGTCTGTGATCATTATCTCGTCTATGCTCTCCTCCCTGTAATCTGGTCCGTAAATAATGGCGAAGCCGGTGGAATCCTCAACATTCAATCCTCCATGTGCCCCCCTGTAATCTGAAATCTGAAACTCATACCCCTTTTTCGCTGTAACAACAAAGTCACCGCTCCTGCTGTTTTCAAGCAAACCCCTTACTCTTTCCACAGCTTTTGGATACTCATCTCCGAAGTTGTAGTTCTCAATTCTGCATGATGTCTTTCCATCGGAAATCATTATTCTACCGTCATGCTTCCAGAAAACAAATTCAACAGCTCTGTTTTCAAGAAGATATTCGTAAACCCTGTCATATACGTTTCTGTCGAGAAGGTAAATGTGTGCCATTCTGGGTCCACTTGGTGCAACAACAGCCTGAGCTTTTTTACCGACTCTCGACTCGTATTCATGCGGGTCAATCCTTGTGAAGGCATTTACACCATGATCTGTCAGCTCTGCTGAGAGGCTCACATGATACTCCTTTCCTGAACCAAGCCTGCTCTGCCCGTGATCGGTGGTTATGTTGAAATAGACCCTGTGTTCTTTGAGAGAATTGAAAATTTTGCCTATTTCCTCATCTGCATCCCTTATTGCATCCTCAAATGAATCATAAAGGTAGGGTTTTCCATGCTCCCCCTCCAGAGTCTCAGGTCCGTAAATGTGGCTTGCAGCATCTGTTTCCATGAACCAGAAAATTCCAAAATTGTATCCAGCCCTGACAGCTTTAAGAACATTTCCTGACACAATTTCATGCTGCAGAACGTGAAAGGGCATTAATTTCAGAAGAACTTTCTTAAGGAATCCTGATTTCTTTTCCGAGATGTGCTTTGAGAATCTCCTGAGAAAGAACAGCTTTTCCGGAACCGCCATATCTCTGTCAATTCCAGGAAGTATGAAGCTCATTTTAAGATCCGCATCCTTTCTGATCAGGTCAGCACTGAATGTTCTGAATCCTATCTTTTTAGCCTTGTAATACCACGTATCACACATCAGATGTCTGTCATTCAGATTTGTTTTTGCATCAATCCAGTTATCCGGCATGGTTAGCTCGAAGTCATAGCCCACATATTCTTTCCTTTCCCTGTCAAACCATGCCTGACCGACTATTCCATGTTTTGATGGCATGGATGATGTTGCAATTGATGCATGTCCCGTCACAGTTGCCGAGGGAAAGGATGAGATGCACCTCTCTATCTTCACCGCATTTTTGGAAAGTTCCTCCATAACAGGAAGCTTTCCATTTTTCATCAGCCTGTCAAAAGTATCCTTTCTGACACCATCAATTACTGCTGTGAGCATCACCCTCATTCAGATCACTCCTGTCAGAAATGAGAGAACTATCAAGTAAATCGGAACAAAAATGAATGATGGAAGCATGTCCGCAGGCCTCAGATCAGCCATTTTCATCAGATTGAGTCCGATTGCAGCGATGAGCACACCACCAAGGGAAGTTATTTCATTAACAAGCTGGGCTGTAGCATAGTTTTTTACCGCAACAGCTCCAAGATAAAAAAAGGACTGATAGAGGAAAACAGATATGGCGGAAAATACTACCCCAATTCCAAGAGCCGATGAAAGGACAGCTGACGCAATACCGTCCAGAACAGATTTTGTTATAAGAACTGACATGTCTCCAGTGAGAGCCTCCTGAATCGGACCTATTACTGCCATGGATCCAACACAGAAAAGCAGAGTCCCTGTTACAAATCCCTCCGAGAACTTAGAATTCTGAAATCTCTTCTCAACTCCAGCGCCAAGGGTTTCCAGTCTTCTTTCAATTCCGACAGCACGTCCAACGAGAGCACCGCTCAACAGAGATAATGTAATCAGAGGAAAATTTGACGTTTTCACTGCCATCTCAATCCCAATCAGAAACACCACCAGTCCCATTACCTTCATGACATACTCCTTAAGCTCTCTGCTGAGTTTTCTCCCTGCCATGTATCCAATAAGCCCCATGACCACAATGGAGATTGCATTGATTGCTGTTCCAAGCATTAAAGCTATTTAAATTCCTCATTATAAAAGCTTTAACAGTTTCATAAATCTCTGGGCATCATCGAACATGTGTACATTGTTGAACATGACATAGCATTCTCTGTGTTTTGCGGTCTCTTCAGCAAGCCATTCAAGCTCATCCTGTGTGTATTTATGCCTGTAATTAAATCCGTGAAGTCTGAAATACTTCAATTCCCCCCAAACACTCTTTCCCAAAAATGGATCGACAACATGAATCAAGTTCAGTTTTTCACATATCTCCTTTATTCCCTCCTCACTCCAACCCCTGGGTTCCCAGCAGAAAGTAAATCTGTCTCTCTCGATGGAACTGAAAAACTCTCGCATGTTTCTCTTGTTCTCACCGCTTTCTGAAAATGATCTTGGTGTCTGAAACACAATAACATCTGAACCAAGTATGTCGGCAATTTCCCTTGTCTTTTCCCATGCATGGAAAACAGCCCTGACAGGCTTGAAAAAACCTCCATCATCAAGACTCAGCCTTGCCTTTCTGTAAGTTGGAGAAGACGGAGGGTGAGTTATGACCTGAAAAGCTTTAACAGTAAATTCAAAATCAGAACCGGCAACCAGCTTCCATCTTTCTGCGGTTTCAGGATCAGGAGGTTTGTAAAATGTTTTCTGAACCTCCACCACTCTGAAAGTCTTCACGTATTTCTGCATTGCAACCGGAAAACCACAGCACCCAACCTTAATCATCATTAACTGTACTCCTGCATTCGATAAAACAGTTTTGCAGTGAGATGATTACTGAAGGTGAGACGGGTTTTCGGCATTACCGACTTTTTCCGGTTGCTTCATCAAAATGTTTAAAAATTGCAAGTCACTTAGCGTTTTAAAAGCCGGGGTTGCCGAGTGGTAAGGCGGTGGCCTGCTAAGCCACTGGGCTCTGCCCGCGTGGGTTCGAATCCCACCCCCGGCGTGTTCATTTCTGGTTCTATACCCTACCATAACTTTCAGAGTGGCGTGTAAAGCTATAAGCTTTTTTCTTTCCAATTGATTCATGTTGGGTTTGGCTGGGAAGGTTGTAGTGAACAACAAGAACAACAAGCAAACAATAGAAAAACTTCAGGAATGGCTCGATAGCCTTCCCGAAATTGTAAAGCAGAGAGAATCAGCGAATGTCTTGGCTTTCGTCTTTTTTGTTGAGTTGTTGAATGAAAAAGAAAAGGGAAAGAAAGTAGAAGGAGTTGATATCAATGTTTGCCTTACAGATATATTCATGCCAAAGGAGGACTTTGAAGAGTTCAAAGCTGGGAAAAGTGTTATCGGCATAAACGTTAGCAGGCTGAATGATGTTCTGAAGGCTGAAACCGTTGTTGAGGGCAACGATTTCAAAAAT
This sequence comes from Geoglobus sp., assembly GCA_015522195.1. Taxonomy (GTDB): domain Archaea; phylum Halobacteriota; class Archaeoglobi; order Archaeoglobales; family Archaeoglobaceae; genus Geoglobus. The sequence continues at coordinate 13,775 of WAMS01000131.1, forward strand.
GCTGTCTCAATGGCATCTAAGGTTGCTGATAAAGTTGTCTTTTCGGCAGAGGAAGATGGATTACTACATGGTTGCCGAAGGCTATATTGA
>WAMS01000132.1 GCA_015522195.1 Geoglobus sp.
AAGGCCTGACAACCTCTGGAATCTGGTATTGACCGATACTGTTGTAATAGCAATAGCCTGCGATTTTTAGGCATTCACCAAATTCGAGCTGTAAATGGAATTTTTTTGGTATTTTGAGGACTCAATTTCTTCAGCATGTCAAAAGCAATGGTGGAGATAGCATCTTTTTAAGATTTTCGAAAACGTCAAAAGAATTTTTGACGAAATCAGTAATCCTAAGTTACTCTGTGTTTATTCATTATGCATGGAGAAATTAAAATTGTATGTTGTAGCTGTGATGGTGGTGTTATACTTTGTTGTATCTGTAGCTACAGCGTACACGTATTCAATAACAAATGTCGAGGACTACAAATACAGTTCAACATATCTAGGACCTGAAGATTTGACACCGTGGGGCACGTTGGAATCCAATATCGTTAAGAACTGGCTTCAAAAGGTTGGATGGACTGAAGAGTTTACCATACAAATGGCAGTGTAATAAAGAGCGATTTTGGAACATCGAACGTTGGATACGAAGGTTTAGATGAAGCGGACTTTCATTTTCACTTTGGGCATGGATACAGGAATGCTTTAACAGGGGGGTACTTGGCTTGCGTTATGGGACCACCATCCAGTATTGAATCCCAGTTCCGTGATAGGCCTAGATGATGTCGCCGACTAATGGGATTTAAACAATGAATGGGTGTTCATATCTGCATGTAATGTGTTGAGTGAACCGAACAGGTGGGGCAGTGCTTTAAAATATTCTCACATGATTCTTGGTTTTTCAACTGCTACCTATACAAGCACAACACTTGTAGACGAATTTTTCAGGGCTGCAATAGATTGGGATTGGACAATCACTCAAGCATACTATCACGCAACAATTGAAGCATATGGCGGACATGAAGACACCATAAAAGCAGTTATTGTCGCAGACACGTTAGAACAGTACAATAATGACCACTTATGGGGCCAGGGGTATGTTGCTCCGGACGAATATCCAGATGATGATACGATATGGTATGCAGAATGGACGTGTTCAGGATGAAGAGGTAGTGGTAATGTATAGGAGTTTAAAGCTGGTTTTTGTCGTTGGAACTCTCCTGATTTTTACCATGTTTTTGAGTCATGCGATAACCCAAGACGGAAAGATAATAACGGGGACAAAGGGATCGTTTTCAGAAGTTAAGCTTAATGTCGCTCTTCCAGAATCTCCAGAAAAGCTTCCACTTTACAGGATTGTTGATGTAGAGAGAGATAGCTATGCCTCTAAGGATTTCATGAAATTATCTGGCAGTGTTCCATCAGAAGAGGAATCCAGAAGACTCGCTTTGGAATTTCTTGAGAAACGAGGGCAGTTGCCGGATGGCTTAACGCCGAAAGTTGTCGAAGTTGTGAAACTGAGAGAGGTCAATGTAAAGACAAACGACACGCTCCAAGAGCTCCCAGTGGCTGTGAATCTGATATTTGGAAAGGTTGTTAATGGATATCCGGTTACTGGTCCCAAAGCAGACAGAATAGCAATCTTGGTTGGAGGAAAAGGGAACATAACGTACTATTCGAAGCTGTGGTATGAAATTGAGAGGAACAACGATACTGCAATCTTGCCAGCAGAAAACGCGTTTGAAAAACTCAAAAGAGGCGAAGTTCTTAACAGAATGAAAGCTGTGCCCAAAACTTTGAAGATCTCGGAGGTTAAACTCGGATATTATGTCGGGAAAGATCAGAAATACTATATTCCGGCATGGCTATTCTATGGCGAAGACGAAATTGGAAACAGGATCGTTCTGATGGTTGACGCAAGGAGGTGATAATCTGATCCTCGATTTAATTTTTTACATTCTGGGCAAGATTTACGCTTACATGTTCTGGGGAGCAATTCCAACAGCGATTGCCGGGTGGATGCTGAGAAAGAGGAGAGTGGGCAAAGCTCTTTTTTTGATCGGAATTGCGATAATTATAGCAACCCTCGTCTGGCTTATGATCTTTCAGATTACCAGCCCCGGAATGAAGACTCCGCATTAAATCTCTCTGCGCCACCACAGTACTAAGAATTGCAGCAAAACTGCAATAGCCAGTATCAGCAGAATTGCTGTGAAAATGATTGAGAAGAGATCATAACCTCCAAGAGGTTTTGGCTCGAGATCATTTTTCAGAGCCTCTTTCAGAAGTACAGTGAATGATGTGTATGCGGCGAGGAATGAAAGAATTATTCTGATCTTCCATGAACTCAGAATTTTACGGCTCAGATCTGTTAGCTCGTAGTAGATCCACTTTCTCCCGTTTTCAACCCTCCTTACCAGCCCAGAGCTTTCAAGGACTTTCATGTGGTAATAGACAAGCTGTTTATGAGTGCCTAAAATCTTGGAGAGCTCTGAGATTGTGTACCTTCTCTTAGCCAGAGTCTTCAGTATCTCTACTCTCGTTCCATTGTCCAAGGCTTTCAGAGTTCTCACTGGAATTTCAGTTTCTTTTGAGCCAGCCATCCTTGAATAAGCTCGTGCGATGATTATGTTAAATCTTTCTCTTAATAGGTTCCTTACACAACCTCCAACTCAATCTCTTCTCTCACACCTTTAAATCATCAACAAAGAATCACTCAATCTTCCCATCAAAAGAAACATTACAAAATCCCTCTGTAAAGGAAACAAACCAAGATAAAACGAAAAGGTTATGTAGGAGGAGGCATATGCCTCCTCCGGGGTGTGGGAATGCAGATACCGCTCGTAGTCTGCCAAACAGACTACAGATGGCAGTTATTAAAGAATATACTTAAGATTTTCGATTGCAGAAAGAGCAGGCAGATAATTGCAATCTATGCGCCAATAAATCCTGCAACAGCAGTAATAAAGATCGTTCTCACCTCAATGTTCTTCT
>WAMS01000133.1 GCA_015522195.1 Geoglobus sp.
TCGCTGACTGCTCCATTCTCAACCTTAAGTCTAACACCGTGATGACCCTCAAGCCTTGTAATGGGATCAATTACCACTTCCACGCTTAACCACCTCCTCAACCCACAGGGGATGCTCCTCCTTTGCCTTCTCCGGTTCTATGTACCCGGTAAAAATGGACTTGTTCGCCGGAAAGTACGTCCTTCTCAGATGGCTGAAGTACATGTGCCATGATGCTATGAACACAACCGCAAGAATGGATTCCTCCCAGTGAGCGACCCTCACCGCAGCGAAGAAATCACCGGAGATTGAAAAGTATTCCGGATAGCTCAGAACCAGGCCAGTCAGGATCATAATAACCATTCCCCAGAACGCACCCCAGTACTCGAATTTCTGGACGTAGTTGAACTTGTGATACTTGGGAACATCGCTGGCTTTCCCAAGGACGAATTTAAGGTCTGCGATAAAGTCCTGAAAGTCCTTTTTTCTCGGGATCATTCCTGTGGGTCTTTTGACCAGAGCCCATGTTATGTGGTAAATACCTGCGAAAATCATGACAAAGCTGGAAAGTCTGTGAATCCCCCTTACAGCCTCTATACCACCCATTGCGTTTATCATTGCCATTCCCGTATCGGTATATCTGTAGAGAAGCGGCAGTCCTGTCACAGCCAGAAAAATGAAGCTCGTCAGAAGGAGAAGGTGCTGCAATCTCTGGTGAACATCAAACCTTTTTATTCCGTTCATTTTTTCTCCTCCTCCCTGTTCTTTTTGTTATTCAGCTTGTGTTCTCTGTACGCGTGGGTGGCTATGTACGCTCCGGCTCCCACGAGGACTGTCCCTGTGAGTGTGGTGAAAAGCGTTTTTGTGGCGTCTATCTCAAGCCTGCTCTGTTCCTTGAAGAACGGATTTGTTTCATCAGGAAAACCGGGATGCATGCACCCAATACACGGTGCACCTGCGTTCATGCATACGTTAACTCCGCCATTCCACTTGGTTTCGCTGCATGAGGAAAACGTCATCGGTCCCCTGCATCCGAGCTTGAACAGGCACGTGTTGTATTTCATGTCACTCCTTTCAAAACTCTCTGCAAACCAGCCCTCGTCGTAGTAACCCCTCCTCGCACAGTTGTCGTGAATGAGAGCTGAGAAGAATGTTTTCGGCCTCCAGTAATCATCGAGATCCGGAACCACTCCCAGCAGGGCTCCAGCAAGCACTGTGAGGAGCCAGTCAGGATGTCCCGGACAGCCAGGCAGGAGTATCACCGGCACAGAAGGCTTTTTACCCTCAAGAAACTGATACAGACCAACAGCATTTGTCGGGCTTTTTCCCGTGAAGTCTTTTCCTGATGGTATCCCGCCGTACGTTGCGCAGCTTCCAAATCCAACCACTGCAACCTTTGTTCTTGGTATGAGTTCGTTCAGCCACTCAACAAGGGTGACCTCTCTGCCATTTCTCTCTCCAAAAGTGCATGCAACCTCCATATCTCCTGTTGGAATCGATCCCTCAAGCACGAGGATATCTGGATCAACTGTTTCAAGAACTTCAATTGCTTCGTCGCCGAACGCAGGCATCACAGTTGAGTGAAACGCTATGTTAACCTTGAGCTCCTCCACAGCGTCGTAGAGATCTGGATCTGCTGCCTGCAAAAGCGAAACGGTGCAGGCTGTATCACTCTGGCCCTGAAGCCATACAAGCTTCACACCATCGTTTTTTGCCTGTTCCAGTGCTTTTGCAATTTCGGCTCTGTAAGACAGCAGAAATCCAGACGCTCCAAGTGCTGTCAGAGCTTTATTAAACTCCCTCCTGCTCAGTTTCACATTCCCCCCTCCTCACAATTCTTTCATAATTGATTCTTGACAATACCGAATCTGTACACTTTACGTAAAATTCTTATATTTAATCTTTTCGCATTTTTAAAAAATTAATAAATAATATAAATACTATCTTTTAGTTTTACACTGATATTAAAATTTGACTCATTTAATATCCTGGAAATATAAATATTTTTCGATCTTCAATTTTAACAGATTCATCTGAAAATGCGTTTATAACGTAGGCATTGCTTCTTGCATGGTCGGTTATCGAGGTTGCAGTGTACTCTGTCCTCGTCTTTGCCATGAAGGCAAACGACATTATCTGATCTGCAAGATGTCTGTCAAAAACACCGTCAGAGGTAATTTCTCTGGCAATGTCCATTCCAGCTTCCATCCCTACCTTTTCTGCAGGTTTTCCCCTCTCTCCAAGTGCCACAGACCCTTTGTAATTGCAAAATAGTGTTATCCCAGATCCTGTGGATTTACTCTTCAGCACCTCTGTCTCTATTTCGGATTTAATCCCCATTTTCTCAAGAAACCTGGATGCCGAGAATGCCTGTCTTTTGGCAACATGTTCTGGAAGATTTGAGCAGTGGCTTATACCCTCCACTTTTCTGCAGTGTGTTTTTTGAAACTTCCTGCCATTCAGCTGGGACTCCCTTACCTCTACCACAACCCTGCCACCACCCTTGGGATAGTAACCCCTTCTTTTGATGTGGATCTGAATCTCTGCATCCATCTCTTTGAGAGCTCTTAGGGTCACAAATCTGAAATAATCAATACTTGGGCTCCAGCTGACATCTGTTCCTCCTGTTATTTCAAGCCTGCAGCTCTTTTCCGCATGAATAACTGGTGGCAGAATTGTCTGAAGCAGCAGGGTTATGCTCCCTGCCGTGCCAATGTCTATGTTCATGTCTCTGATTTTTAGCTTTCCCGGCCTGAAAACTACCTTCGTTGATCCCATTCTCAAACCCTCAACCTGTGCGCTGCAGATCTCCTTAGCAACCTGAATGCTTTTCAGGTGCTGTGCTTTGAGTCCCGGTTTAGGACGGTTGGCTCGTATATTGAATACTTCCACATCCATACCTGTAATGCATGAGAGGGCAATTGCCGTTCTGAGAATCTGTCCTCCTCCCTCTCCAAAGCTTCCATCTATTCTTATCATTGCATCACCCCATGAACATCTTTTTCCGCAATTCGTTCAGAATACTTTCTGGAAGAAATCCACTGATGTACTCATATACCCTCGGGCTCACCCAAACCACCCTTCTCCACCCACCCTCTCCTTTAAGGAAGCTCCCTGATCTAAGATATGAAAAACTTACCCCGACAAAACCCTCGATCTGCCTCCCGAGAATGAATTTTTCGATGTCCTCAAACTTCAATCCAATGGGTGTTTCTTTCTTAAAAGTTCTGTCGGCTATTCCGAAACCATTCCTTTCAGGAATGTAAAATACAATGGCCTCTGCAAAGTTTCCTGTCAGTGGCGGATTATCAAGAACTGAATGAATTTTCACCTGATTCACTCTTGATTCAGTCCTTTTTCTCATTTCTTCATTTAACATCTGGTATTCTCCTGTCTTGGAATCGATTAATCTGCCCCTGGCAACGGGAGAATAATATCCAACGATGTCCAGTTCCACCGCTGATTTTGCTTCAGAATACACAGTTCCGCATGGTGATGGTCTTTCAGGTGTTATGATGCATGCGTGATAGGGCAGATAAACCTTGCAGGACTCACAAAGATAGAATTCATTCACATCCTCATCTTTCAGGCTTCTGTTCTTTATTTCTCTCAAAGCATGAACCCTTGCTGCTTTTTCCCTTAAATTTTCAAACTCATTGCTGTCACAGATAATTCTCACCTTTACTTTTCTGACTGTTCTGACAGATTTTATGGCTCTAAAAATAACATCACCAACACATTCTGGTGTGAAATTCTTGAGTGAGGCATGTGAGACTGCGATTACAACATTATCTTTTCTGAATCTGTACTCTACACCCTTCATTCTGTTTATAACTTCTGAAAACAGACTTTCCAGTGCCTGAGCCGATTCATCACTTATGCCTTCAGCAATTACGTGAAAACCCATCTTTTTTCTGAACTTTCCGACAATTTCAACCCCTTCTCTGTCAATTTTTCCCGGCTCAACAAACTCAAAACCATGAATCAGTTTTCCGTCCTTTACCCTTTCTCCAGAGAAAACAGAATTCAATTCAATGCAATCCGATGAAGGATCAATTCTGTCAGGGTCGATGAAGCGCTCAATCATACTATTAATTAATCAGACCTCCGTATAATTAAATCACCGAATTTTTGAAAATCAGTGTAAGAGGTGAAATCATGCAGGTGGGCGTCATAGGAAGTGGAAGGTGTTACGAAGACATATGTGATGCGGCATTCAGAATAGGCCAGCTTCTTGCGGAAAACGGGTGTACTGTGGTTAATGGAGGTCTCGGTGGTGTTATGGAGGCTGTCAGCAAAGGTGTGAAAAGTAAAGGTGGCACGGTAATCGGGATAGTTCCGGGTAAGGACATGGCAATGGCAAACAGATACTGCGACTATGTGATTGCAACAGATATGGGGCATGCAAGGAACATGATAATAGTTCACTCAAGCCACGTTCTTATCGCAGTTGGAGGAAGCTATGGAACGGTTTCCGAGATGGCAATAGCTCTGAAAGAGGGAAAAAGGGTTGTTGCCTACAGGCCACCAGTTCTGCTTGATGGAGTAATAGCTGTTAAGAGTCCGGAAGAGGCTGTTGAAAAAGTCATGGAGGGATTTTGAATGAAAGTTCTTGAGTTTGAGATGGACAGAGATGAGATTCTTGACATAACCGGGCACGTGCAGGAATTTGTTCGGGAAAGCGATAAAGGTGAAGGGGCGGTTCTAATATTCTCGGTCGGATCAACAGGTGCGGTGACGACCCTTGAATACGAGCTAGGACTTTCAAAGGACCTTCCAAGGGTAATGGATCGGATTGCTCCCTATTCAGATCACTACGACCATCACAGAACATGGAATGATGACAATGGCTCATCACATGTGAAGTCAGCGATTGTTGGAACATCTTTAATTGTTCCGTTCTCAGGCAGAAAGCTCATGCTTGGTACCTGGCAGCAGATAGTTCTGATCAACTTTGATACGGGAAGGAGAAAGAGAAGGGTCATTTTACATGTGCTTTAGCAAAGTTTAAATTTCAACCTTCACTCTTTTAGACATGTTCAGAAAGATCATCCCGATTCCATTAATGCTCATAACTCTGATATGGGTCGTAAATGCAGCTCAAACCGTCACAGAAGATAACTTTGCTGAACCTGTTGTTGAACCCAGGCTTGTAAAGTACTTTCTGCCTGGAACTGAAATCTCTTTTAACTATACTATCCAGCCCAAAACAGCAGATGACGGAAAAATAATAGACGGCAGGATATACGAATTCAATACAACTCTTGACAATCCCTGGATGAGGGTGACAGTTGAGTATGGGGGTTCGGGGCCCATTAGAATATATGAAACCAGAGATTACATCAAAGCGGATGTGAAGGACTGGGATGACGGTCTGGCAAGGATATTTATTGAAGTTAAGGGAAAGGTCCCGGCTGTGAATGAAAGGGTGGCTGAAGTCACGGCTCTTGGCATTCACGTACAGGACTCTGAAGATGGGGCTTTGAGTAATGTGATCATCAGGGTTGTCAATAAGGAGCTCTTTTCTGCATACATCACCGAACTTGACGAGAAATACAGCACCCTCGAAAACAAGGTCATGGAACTTGAGAAAAAAGGAGTGTCAATCGCTCCGGTGAAGGTTAAGTTGAATTCTGCAAGGGTAAAAATAGATGAAGGAAAAAGATATTTTGATCAGGAGGATTACAGTAAGGCAGACTCGAGTTTTCTGGAGGCTGAGGCCCTCCTTCAGGAGGCAACAAACCTCTCTCAGGAGGTTGAGACCGATTACAAGATCAATGCAGCTTACAAAAAAGTAGAGGAGATGTTTGCAAAAATGACCGAACTTGAGATTATGATTCAAAACCTGAAAAAGAAAGGTGAGAGCACCATAAGTTATGAAATAAAGCTGGAAAACTACAAGAGAGACTATTCTGATCTGAAATCAAGAATATCGCAGGCCGAGGACTTCAGGAGAAATTCTCTGTATGATGATGCTCGGAAACTGGCAGATGAGGTTGTGAGTACAGCGACAGCCAAAATTTCTGAAATCAACTCCATTATAGGAGAGATGTCTGCAACTCTTGAGACGACTCCAACACCCGAAGAAAATGAAACGCCAGTTCCCGAGAAAACTCCGGAGGATTCAGCAGGAGAAAACTCTCAAGATCTCATTTCAGGGATAACCTCCTGGTTTGTGAACAACACCAGACTGATTGGTATGCTACTCGGTGGACTTGTCGTTCTGGGTATTGGAGGTTATTTTGGGTACAGAGGTTTGAGAGGATACATGAAAAGAAGAAAATGGGATGAACTGAAATAGATACCTCATCA
>WAMS01000134.1 GCA_015522195.1 Geoglobus sp.
GAAGATGGGTGGATTTCAAACATGTTAGAGCTGTTATAGAAGATGTGTTCAAGCTGGCTAAATCATTCGGATTGAGAAGATTGCATCGCTATACGATGAGATCTGTGTTGAAGTTTGCAGCTATGAATGTCCTTTTAGTTGGGATTGTTGTAGCTCTTGGTTTTAGAGAAAAGAAAGTGTTGCAGAAGTTGGCTGAGATGTGATTCGGTAAGGGCCCTATATAGAACAGCTGTTCAGTATATGGAAAGAAAATCAACAAAGAGCACTCTCTATTTCCGAAAATCTAAAATCAGTTGATGGTTTAGCTTTTTTAAAAGGATTTGAAAATCTCATGAAATTCCATCTTGCAAGTGAGGGATTCAAATAGGCTAATCTTTGAAGCTTTTCAGGCTGTAAAGTATCTTCAGTTCCTCAACCCCATTAACCTTTCTTGCCCTCTCTGCTATTTTCTCTATAGCATCCCTGTTTGTTGCGTGCACCATGAAGTAGATCGGATATTTCCAGTTTTCCGGTACGTCTCTCTGGACGAGATGTGTGATTTCTGGGATTTTTTTCAGAAGAAGGTCCGCCATCCTCTCGGGCTCTTCAGTTCTTATCAGGTTCATTCCGTTCTCTCTGAATCCGGCATTGTGCCCATTGAGAACGGCATAGAAATCCCTCACGATTCTCTTCTCAATCAGCTCGGAAATCAGGTCTGCAAGTTCACATTCTGAATATCCGTACTTTTCTGCAAAAACCCTGAAAGGTCTCTCCTCAACGCTGAAATTCCTTTCCATGTCCCTCAGCATTTTACCATCCAGACCGAGATCATCAACCTTTGGAACATCTTTTTCAGCCTCAATTCTTGGACTGTAGGAAACACCTCTGATGAGATCGTATTTCACATCCATCTTGTACACCCTGACACTGGGCAGGATCAGGTAGTTCTCAATTCCGCATTCAGCCATGAGAGATCTGACTCTTTCTACAAGCTCATTTCTGTCTGAAGCCTTTATTGTAAACCAGATGTTGTAAACACTGTGCTCTCTCAGGAAATTGTGCTTGACACCTGTGTCTCTGTTTATGATGTTTACAGCCCTTTCTACATCATCCACCTCTGCTCCAACAAGTGCCGCGTGACTTATGGCCCGGAAGGCTCTGTAATTCAGCTGAGGTCCAACCTTCTTCACAACTCCCCGCTTCAGGTACTCTTTAAGCTCTCCAACAACGTATTCAGGAGATCTGCCAAGTTTTTCTGCCAGATCATGAAAAGGTGTCTCCGTGACGGGCATCTCATACTGAGCCTTCATAAGAAGTTCTCTGTCCAATCAAATCACCTCAGAAATTTATCCTGACAACGTCATCTCCAATCTCCCTCCTGCCCTCAAGATACTCGTTAAGATACCTCAGTGCAAAATCCTTTGCCTCCCTGATCTTTCCTTCCTTTACAAGCTTTTTGAAGCTATCATCACTGCTGATTGCGAAGTACATTTTCATTCTCACATCCACCGGAATCTCATTCTCCTTCATGTACCTCTTCAAAAAGTCCATTGCCCTGAGAAGGTTGATCGTTTCTTCATCATTCTCAAGCATTTCAGCAATTCTATCCCTCACCACTCTTGCCACTATTCCGCTTTTTCCTTCGGTGGTAACTGCAAATCTTATACCCTCTATCTCGCCCTCAAATGGCACAACCACCTCTGTCCTCTCTGAATCGTTGGCAAGATTTACCAGAGCTCTGTGCTTTCTTGCAAGCTCTATCACAGTATCATTCACTTCCACATCGGGAATCGCAACAGTTACAAGGTCACACCACTTTACATGCTCCTCAAGAAAATCAGAATTTCTTGCATCACCCGTAACAAGCTCAACATCCATATTCTCAAGTTCTTCAGAGAAATTGAGGCTCAGAACTCTGACATTGGCTCCGGTCTCTCTGAATTTTCTTGCCCTGCTTGTCCCCACTCCTCCTCCTCCGATGATCAGAACATTTTTCCCTTTGAAATCTATGTAGAGTGGTATCCTCAAATCAATCACCGAAACAGAATAGGAGAATTAGTTAAATAAAATTATCTAATCCAGAAACTCAAGTGCCTCTTTCCAGTCTGCATTTTCATGAACAATCATTGAAATGGCCTGGGTCATTTTTCTTGGATTTTCAGCCTGAAAAACATTCCTGCCAATTGCAACTCCATTTGCTCCAGCCTGCACAGCCATGTCAACCATTTTCAGAATGTCCTCAATGCTGTCCATTTTCTCACCTCCTGCCACAACAACAGGAACCGGTGAGCCTTCAACAACCTTTTTGAATGATTCAATACTCCCTGTGAAGTTTGTTTTTACAATATCTGCCCCGATCTCTGCTCCCACCCTGACGGCAAGGGATACTGCCTTCTCGTCAAACTGATTGAGCCCATTACCTCTCGGATACATCATCGCAAGCAGTGGCATTCCCCACTCTCTGCAATCCCTGCTTATCCTGCCAAGTTTTCTCAGCTGCTCTGCCTCGGTGTTACTGCCTATGTTTATGTGAACGCTCACAGCATCTGCTCCGAGCTTTATCGCCTCCTCAACACATGCAACCAGAACCTTTTCATTTGGATCAGGAGCAAGCATTGTTGATGCTGAAAGATGCACGATCAGTCCGACATCCTTTCCGTAACCTCTGTGGCCGAAAGCAACAATTCCCTTATGAACCACAACCGCATTTGCTCCACCTTCAGCTACCTCGTTTATTGTTTTTCTCAGATCAACAATTCCATCTATTGGACCCATGCTCACTCCATGATCCAATGGCACAATCACTGTGTTTCCGCTTTTTCTGTTTATTATTCTCTCAAGCCTGATTCTCTTTCCTATTTCCATGTTACATCACCTTGTTAGTTTGAGACACAGTAGCAAAGATTTATAAATGTTGTGCTTTAACACGCCTAAAAAAGAAGGGAATTGACAGACTATGCATCCATGCAAAACAATTAAAACACAGCACAATCTCCAGGCGGTATGTACAGGGGACTTGCGATAATATTTGGCTTTTTCTTTCTTGGTGAGTTCATATCAAATGCTGCAGATCTCATGATTCCGGGGAGCGTTATCGGGATGATACTGCTTACCATAGCACTATTCTCGGGTGTTGTGAATCCAGAATGGTGCGAGAGAGAGGCCGAGTTCTTTGTCAGACACATGAGTGTCCTCTTTATCCCTCCGGGAGCTGGAATTGTAATGTATCTAAGTCTCATAAAAACTGAGCTCCTGCCCATATCTGCTGCACTCTTCATCAGCTTCTTTGCAACCCTTCTGGTTACAGGCAAAGTGGTGGAGGTGCTGAGATGAATCCTTTTGGAATTTTCATCACGATAGGTCTGTACTACACATTCTCGGAAATCTACTCAAGAAAGAGAGTATTTATTCTGAACCCTGTTATGCTGACAATTCTGACCATAGTCCTGATCCTGCATCTGTTTGGCATAGGCTACGATTACTACAACGAAAGTGCCAGGATACTCACTTTCCTGCTCGGTCCGGCAGTTGTGAGCCTGGCTATTCCGCTGTACAGACAGAGGGAGTATATTCACAGATACTCAAAACAGATATTTGCAGGAGTTACTGCAGGTGGGCTTGTGGCAGTTGTTAGTGCTGTTCTCATCATCACCCTGCTTGGCGGAGATGATACCGTTGCCAGGAGCATAGCCCCAAAAAGCATCACAACTGCAATTGCCATAGGTGTGAGTGAGAAGATCTCCGGAATCCCATCGCTGACTGCAGTGCTTGTTATAATTACAGGAATCATGGGAAACGCTGCAGGGGTTGAGGTTATGAATGCACTGAAAATACGGGACAGAGTCGCAAGAGGGCTTGCCATGGGTGTAACGGCACACGGTCTGGGAACTGCAAGAATCATTCTCGACGATGAGGTGAGCGGTGCCGTCAGTGGCCTTGGTATGGCCTTAAACGGAATATTCACATCAGTAATTTTACCTCTTCTGGCGATTGTCCTGTTCTAATTTCCTTCCATCACCTTTTTTATGGCGTTTTTCAGCTTTTCTGCAATTATCTTTCCGTCAATTCTTCCCCTGAACTCCTTCATTACCAATCCCATCAGTGGTTTGAACGCATGCTCACCTTTTTCATCTATCAGATCTCTCTTTTCCACAACCAGTTTTGATATGAAGTGGTCAAGATCCTGTGAAGGAGATAGTCTGGCGAGAATTTCCTCCTCTTCAAGTTTTTTCCGGGTTAGGATTTTCAGCACCTCTTCTACCCCCTCCTTGGCTATCTTCCCATCCCTTATCAGTGAGAGAACCAGTTTTAGATCATTACTATCGAGATTTTCAACGTCATAGCCCTCCTTTTTGAGCTGTGAAGGTATCAGATGCAATACCCTCGCGACAATGCTTGCTCCGATGCTGTCAGCAAACTCCTCAAAAATTTCCACATATTTCGGATCGGCCATAATCATTGCAAGATCCTCTGAAAGTTTGTATCGTTTTGTGTATCTTTTTGCTCTCTCCTCTATGAGCTCAGGTACCTCAATGCTTTTCAGTTTCTCATCAATCACAACAGGAGGGACATCGGTCTCGGGATACATTCTGGCAGCTCCAGGAAGAGGTCTCAGGTAGGACGTGGTTCCATCATCATTGGCCCTTCTGGTTTCCTCGGGGACGCCATTCAAACAGAATTCAGCTCGCTCAACTATTCTGAGCAAGGCATTTTTAACTCTCTGCTCCTCACCAGAAGCCACTACAACTGCGTCATTCTCTCCTGCCCTGACAGCATTTCTCAGCTCATCAACCTCTTCCTGAGTTATGCCATACGCAGGTAACTCGTCTGTGTGGAGAACACCACCAAGCCCAAATGTCTTGGCAATGTCGGAAAATTCAGTTCCAAGTCTCCTCCCAGGCTGGATCTCCTTCCCGACAAGTCCGGCAAATCTTTCAAGCTTTATTGCCATTATTGCTCTTGCTTTTTTTAAAATCCTGGACCCGGTGTTTTCAAAAACATGTTTGACATCGAACACCTCCCTGCACACTCTCGCTCCTCTTTTTTCCAGCTCATCCCTGATTCTCAGCAGGTTAACCTGTCTGATCACCTCGTACTCAACAATCTTATCAAGGATATCCACATCCTGAACTCCCTTAATCTCCACCCTCGCCCCATCACGTATGGAAATGTTAACGTCCTGTCTTATTGTTCCCAGCCCTCTTTTTACCCTTCCTGTACTTCTCAGAATCATTCCAAGTTTCTTTGCCGTTTTTTTTGCAAGATCAGGAGAGTCAATGTCCGGCGTCGTCCCGATTTCAACCAGTGGAATTCCAAGTCTGTCAAGAGAGTAGACTGCCTTTCCCTTTCTCTCCTCTATTTTCTTTGCAGCCTCCTCTTCAATGCATAGCGTGGCAATTCCAATATTCTTTCCGTCAATCTGAATGTATCCGTCAAAGGCCAGCAGAGCTGTCCTCTGGAAGCCTGTTGTGTTACTGCCATCTATGACGATCTTTCTCATCACATGCAGCTCATCCACCAGCTCCATATTGAGCATCCTGGCAATCTGAATACCTGTTACAAGTGCTTCTCGATTTATCTCTGCTGGTGGCTCTTCATCTGCCTCAACAAGACATGTAGTATCGTAAAATTTGTAGATGAACTTTCTGCTTCGCATTACCTCTTCCCTTGCAGCTCTGTCCTCCGTTCCAAGCTCGCTCTTTTTGAGTCTCAGGTATCTGAAAAACTCAAAATCTGCCTCTCCAACATCTCTGAGTTCAGTTGGACACCTGCAGAAGAGTTTTTGTCGTGTATCGAGTTGCTGGTGGATTTCGATGCCAACCCTCAGTCCGAGATCAGCATAATTCATCAGACGCAGAAATGGCAGGGAGAATATTAAGGTTTTCTATATGGGGGGATTAATCGAACGTTCAGCAAAAAACGTTAAAATTGCTGCAGTTTCGGTGTGCATGCATCGGAACCGGCTGAGAAATGCTCTCGAGATGGGTGAACTGTAGCCTCGAAAGATGTTCTGAAGCTCATAGAACTTCAGAAGCTCCTCCCCACCCTGACGGAAGCCATTTATACTCTCCTGAATACAGAAGTTATGGTCGAAATTGTCGTCAACGGGATAAGAGCAAGCTATGATGTGAGGGGTGAGAAGGGGGTTCTGCTTTGCCCACCTCATCCGCTGATGGGAGGTAACAGGTTCGACATAAGACTGGAAAGGGTGAGCTCTGCACTTAACAAATCAGGATTTTCAACGCTCAGGTTTGATTACAGGCAGCCATTCAGAAATGGCACCGGTGAGATTGAAGATGCGAGATACATGCTGCTATATCTGAAAGAAAGGCATGACTTTGTTGCTGTTATCGGCTATTCTTTTGGTGCGGTTGTCGCCAGCAACATAGCCGGTGAGAGTGATGCTCTTGTCCTGATTTCCCCGCTGAAAAGATTGCATGAGATGGAGCTGAAGGACTCTCATGTTCCGAAGCTCGTGATATATGCAGGTTACGACGATATCGTGAGCATTGATGAGTCGAGAGAAATTGCGAAAATGCTCAGCGAACCAAAGCAGATCGTTGAGCTTGAGACAGATCACTTCTACACAGGAAGGATGGATTCTCTGGTGAGAGCGGTATTAGAGTTTTTAACATAGCTGTGAATACCTGATAAAAAGAAAGGGTGCAGCTGATCAGTAGGGTAAGCTGTAGTGTTCAACTGCAATGCTGTCAAGTCCGGTTCTTTCGAGTATCCTCAACGGAACCTGCATTGAAATCTGGACAATGCCGGGGAGTCTTCCTATCTCCACGGCTCCTGTAATCGTTACTCTGTTTAACACCTCCTCAAGCCTCATATCAAAAAGCCTTGCTGCCCTTTCAAATCCCCTTGCTGCGGCATCATTTACTGTGGGAGCTGATCCAATAATCTGAATCGGTGCAACAGGCTCAATCTCAATCCCCATCTTCCTTGCAGCTTCTTCAGCACTCTCCCATTCATCCTTTTTCCATGGCTTTGCAAGTGGAGGCAGATCCTCAGCAGGTGGAAGCAGTAGCGGGCCATCAAGTTCGAGACCTTTCAACACAGACACACTGACTGTTGTTTCGGCAGAAACATCTGCTGTATGACCGGCAACCTCTCCATCACCCTGCATCGCATGCACATCTCCGGCGTAAACACCACCACCCCTAACCCTGACAGGTGCGATGACGATGCAGCCCTCCCTTACAGAATCGACATCAAGATGTCCATCTGTCAAAGCGGTCTCATACTGCTCCATGGTTATCCCATACTTGTGCGGTGCGTTTATCAGAAAGCTCCCAAAGTCTCCTGCATTGTGAGAATCAGGAATGTTCACAGCTGGAATCGTTCCAAGCTGGCCAAGGTGGGGCCTCACTCTTGTTACCAGCCTCGACAAATCGGATTTCCCGAATATCAGAATTGGAACCTGCCTTGAGTTTTCTGGCAGTGCTGAAAAATCGTAGGCTTTCTCTGCAACTGTTTTTGCAACTGACGCATCAGCTGTAAAGCCAAACCCGCCATCAATTATAAGGGTGTATCCATGCACCATCCTGAAAGGAGATGCTGGACTCCCGCACTCGGCACACCTCACAGCCTCCTGGCCAGTACCCTCAACCCTGTATTCAGGCCATTCCTTCCCGCATTTGGGACATCTCTTCGCCACGTACGGATCTCCACTGAATGCCCCATCGACAGGGCTGTCAACTCCAGAACAGGAGGCTCTGGAGAGGATTTTCACCTTTTCGATGCAGATTGCAATGGCATCTCCCACCTCTGCGTTCTCAACCTCAACGGGCCTTGCAACCTCATGTCCTCCCCTGATGCTTGGAGTTATCATCGGTCCCCAGCATCCGGGAGGAGTGATGAAAATGATTTTTCCACCATCGGCAACCTTACCAGCTTTCCTGACATCCGGTCCGATGATTCCATCTGTCATCTCTCCAACGTTCAAAACATCCTCGTATGCTCCCACCATACAGACAATCTTTAACTGAATCGATATATACCCTTCGTGATATTCTGCAGGAGACTGTCAGTTTCATGATCGCATAGGAAAGGTTTTTAAAAGTCTGCGATAATACATTATGATAACAATGATAGAAAACACCAGGTCTTCTCAGGAAGGAAAGCTCAGTCTGGATTTGCTGGTAGGGCTGTCCATTTTTCTGATGTCATTTATAATCATCTCTCAGCTTATTTCCGGAATGTTTGGTGATGTGAGAAGTGAAATATCTCTTTCTCATGAATCATATAAGGTTGCCGTAATTCTTGCAGAAATGACGGGAAAGTGGAGCAACGGAACAAAAAACGGGACAGACTGGGAAAACAACTGGTACAGGAGCAATGTTTATTTTGTACCGGGGCTTGCAGTAAGACCGGGTGTGCTGGATTACAAAAAAATTGTGGAATTTCAGAATGCAACAGATTCTGATTACGAAAGCGTGAAGGAGCTTCTGGGACTGAAAACACCTGACAGCAATTACGACTTCCATGTCAGTCTTGAAACGGTCAACTCAACACCATACACTCGAGAGCTCATTCTCGATATTTCAGGATTGCCTCTGCTTGATGCAGGAAAAGACATACCTCAAATTCAGCTTGCGAGATTTGAGAGAATTGTTCAGATATACGATTATTCAAACGTCTCAAATCCCACAATTGTTGCAGGAAAGGCTGTGGCAAAGCTGGTGGTGGTAGTATGGTAAGGGGGCAGATGATGACACTTGAAGGAATCATGGGTGCACTCCTTCTGATTTTAGTAACCTACACACTTTTCCAGAGCTCGCTTGTCATTTCTCCCCTCTGGAGCGAGTTCAGTGATGCACAGCTCAAGCAGTTGGCATACGACTCTTTGAGGATCCTTGATGGTAACTCCAGTTTAAACGACTCTCTCAAGGGAATGCTGCTCTCACTTGACAGTTCATTCACTCCAAATCAGGATTTCATAAATTCTCTGGAGATGTTGATCCGTCCTGCAAATTACAGGCTTGAGATATACTGGGTAAATGATTCGAATGTTGAAAAGGCGGTTCTTGTTGACAACAGACCAACCCCCGAGGCCATTGCTGCAAGCAGAATCGTTGTGCTGAAAAATGGAGATCTTGATCCATCATCACCATTCTACAAATCAGGAGCCAAGAGCTACACCCCGGTTGTTGTTGAGGTGAGGCTGATAGTATGGAGAGCATGAATGAAAGAGGACAGGTAATAATACTTTTTGCACTTCTTGTTTCCGGAATAATCATAAGTCTCTCTGTTATACATGCCCAGAATCTTCTTGCAGGAATGGAGAGCTCGAGAACCATAATGGTTTTTCCGAAAGAGGAAATCAGAAATCTTCGTGATATTGCGGAAACAGAATTTGTAAATGAGATGGGGTTGAGGAAATACGAGTTCGATGAATTCACATACAACGTGAGCAGAGACATTAGGCTGCTTTACGCCCAGAAGGGTAGCTACGCTGAGATAGCAGTTTTTGCCAGCTATCCTTCAGACATAACGAACACCGTATCATACTTCAACGTCAGGATCACATACATTGGAGGGGGAATTGAGTACAATGACACAACCCTGTGCAGACTGGAGGGGTGCATATGAATCAGAAAGGGGTCTCAATACTTGTTGAATATCTCCTTCTTCTTTCAATAGTCTCATTTTTTGTGATACTTATGAGCCTTCAGCTAAATGAGCAGCTCAAAGAAGTTCAGATTGGTAAGGTAATTGAAAACCAGTTTTCAGACATCTCTGCACAGATATCTTCCCAGCTTGTTGACATAGCAAGCATTGCTCCAAGCAATGGATATGTGAGGGCAAACATATACATGCCTGACAGAATAGGTGACAGGGAATTTTATGCAGGGTTCACTCAGGTGAACAACTCCACCTACATTTACATTGAATCCGACGATGAAAAGTATCAGAAGTATCTTGGTATCGGAGCCACAACCCTCTATTTTCAGACTGGAGGCAGTACCTACAGCCTGTCAGAGGAGCACAGGATGGAATATACAAAAAGGACTGTGGTTTATCCAAGTGCAGTCCTTCTTCTAAGACCGTCCATAATTTATGCAAATCTCACCTCTCCCGGTGAGGTTGTTCTGGATGTGTCAAAATCTTCTGCTTACGGTTGGTGGACCTGGAAGATTGAACTGTGGAATGGTACAACAATAACAGGTGATATGGGGGACGGGACATACACGCTGAAGGTTGCATGGAATCCGACAGAGTTTTCCAACAACTGCACGTACTTTTCAACAAATCTGACAGCATTCTGCAATATCTCCCTGACGGTAAGTGACATCACATACAATCTGAATGATACAGATAACACAACTCTTGTCATAAC
>WAMS01000135.1 GCA_015522195.1 Geoglobus sp.
GCTGATGAATTTGTTGCAGAGATGGCAGGAGTTTAAGCCAGTGAGATCTGCTATTGAGGATGTGTTTAAACTTGCTAAATCATTCGTATTGAGGAAATTCCATAGATATACGGAGAGATCCATGAAAAATCTGCAAAAAGCCCTTTTAAGTAAATTTGATGAACTTCTGGAGATTTCAGGGTGATCTGTTTTCTCGATAATGCAAACAAAACAATTCACATTCTCAAAGTTGATGGGAGGGGGAAGGAGTGTTGATTAAAACCAGCCCATAACATCGAAATTTTCAAAATAAAACCATGCGGGGGGAGGGATTTGAACCCTCGGACCCCTACGGGACGGGACCCTCAATCCCGCGCCTTTTCCTGACTCGGCAACCCCCGCTGAGGAAAACTCGATTTAATCTCACTGACGGGGATTTATTATAGTTACGGTTCGTTAAAAATTATTGTCCCAAAAATAATGTCCCATGAAGAGGAAGAAAAATTTTATTCTGATGAGTTGGTTGCATTAAATCCTGCTGGTATGTTTTTGCAGGAGCTCTCTGAGCTTTTTTCTGGTAAATGGTTTTTCAAGAATGTCCTTGGCACCTGCCTCCAGAATCTCATCTCCTTTATTGGATGCAAATGCAGAAACACCGATTATGATTGCATCAGGATGTTTTTCCAGAATTTTTTTAGTTGTCTCAATTCCGTTGAGTTTTGGCATCAGAATGTCCATGAGTACAACATCAGGTCTGAATCTCTCATACATGGATATTGCCTTCTCACCGTTGTCTGCCTCGTAAACCTCATGATGTTTGAGCATCAGTTTGAGAAGTTCCCTCATGGTTATGTCATCATCAACAACGAGTATTCTCATTTTTTCACCGAATATAATAATATTTCAGATGCTTTATATTAATTTCGGTCTTCAGTTTCTCCATCCATTATTTTTTCAATCCTATTCAGGATTTTTTCACTTGTCTCCCAGTTCTTTTCCACGTTTTCCAATAGGTGGGTCATTCTTTTTGTTTCCTCTCTTATCTTGGAAAAAATGATTTCCGGGGAATCCACATCTTCGTGAAGTTCACAGTATCCACTTATGACTGCAAGCGGATTTTTTATCCTGTCAATTATCTTGGAGAACTCTCTTATGTTGTTTTCAAGCTGTTTCAGTGCTATATGCTTTATATCTTCAAGCTCATGTCTGTAATGTGCGTGTGAAATTATGAGTGAGATCGCCTCAAGTATTCTGGATTCCTCTTCACCGAAGTGATCTTCAGAGAATATCACAAGATACCCTGTGGTTTTTCCTCCCATTTTCAGAGGAGACAGAAAAATTTCAGAGTCAACTTCACTGAATCTCTTCAAACACTCCACAAATTTCTCATGTTTTTTATCCACTGGTTCGTTCCCGCTGCTGAATATCTCGTCCACACACCGGTACTCATCGCTGATTTCTGTGTCGCTATCTTTTCCCTTGATGATCTCATACCTGTTTTTTCTTTTTATTGCTATAAACACCTTCCTGTATTCTTTTTCAAGCTCACTGACCGCAGTCTGAAGAATGAACTTTTTATTTTTGAATATTGAAATAAAATCGTATATCTTGAATAACGATTTTATCAGTCTAATGACTTTACGTTTTTCGGTAATATCCCTGAAAACTGAGACGTAAAGCCATCTGCTTCCTGACTTCAGAAGTACTGTCGAAAGACTGACCTCAATTTTTCTACCTTTTGAGTGTATTGCAGTCTCAATCTCAAATTTATCTCTCCCGGAATACCGTAGGGACAGGATCCCCCTCATCACAGATTTTTTCATTTTTGGAGTAAAGAAGTCAAAAAAATCTGTTTCGTAAATCTCATCACCGAACAACCTTTCAGCAGATCTGTTACATAATACGACCCTGCCGTTTTCATGAACAACTACGGGTGTATCTGAAATATCAAGGGCCGACTCAAAAACAGAATTCTTGAGCTTGATCAGATCTGTTTCGAGAGCAAAGTCTGTGATGTCTGCCAAAATACCAACATGCATCTCACCAGCTTGTGCAATGGAATAAAGGAGACAGCAGTCCTTCCCTGCGTAATTTAACTTAAGGCAGAATGATCTGCCATTCTGATCACCGAGGTCCAATTTTCTGAAGTACCTTTCCAGAGTGTCTTTGAACTTTTGAAAATTTTTGCTCAATCCCACAATCCTTTTCCTTCTGTCCAAGATTATGATACCGGCTTTCCCTGAAAAATCAAGAGAAAGGGTGTCATAAATCGATGCTTCACCGGTGTTCTCTTTTTTAACAGTCCTTTTTTTGCACCTTTCAATTGCCTGTATAATTTCACCTTTTTTCAGCCCTGACACTTCATCAAAGGTGTGTTTTAAATTATCAATCTCTGATGAGCCACCAATAAAAATCACAGGACAGTTCTTTGATTTCAGCTTTGATAGCCATTTATCATTCAATCTTTCAAAAAATTCTGAGTCCACCACCAGAATGCTGCTGTCTGGTATTGCATCTGGAGATGAAATTGAAGATGCCACAACATGCTCAATGTCAAGCTCTTCAAATATCTGTGACAGTATCCTTCCATTTTCGCCATCAACCAGGGCAAAAATCCTCATTTACTGTAATTTACTGTAAGGGACAAATTTAACTCTTTTGATGTTTAATTATTCAAATTCCTGCCAGGAATTTTTATCAGTACTCAGTACACAGGTTTGGATTGATTTAAATAGCATTGCCGACTTCCGTTTATCATGCATCTTGCTGAAATATCAGATAACGTGTTCTGCATTACTGGTGCAACCAACATTGGAGTGGTAAGGTCTGGAAAGGAGGTTGCACTGATTGACACAGGAATTGACAGGGAATCCGGCAGAAAAATAATGAAGATTCTTGAAAACAACGGTCTTGAGGTTAAAGTCGTAATAAACACCCACTCCCATGCAGACCACTTCGGAGGTAACAGTTACATAACAAAAAAGGCTGATGTCAGGGTCTATGCTCCGGAAATTGAAGCGGGAATCATTCAGTACCCGTACTTGGAACCTTTTTATCTCTTCTCAGCCCATCCGGTGAAAGATCTGATGAACAGGTTTCTGATGGCCAGACCCTCAAGGGTTGATTTTGTTATCAGTGCTGGAGGACAGTCAGAAATTGAGTTCCCCGGTACTTTTGATCTGAAAATTGTACCACTTCCGGGACACTCCCCGGCCCAGATAGGTGTTGAGGCTGAGGGAGTTCTTTTCTGCGCTGATTCGGTTTTCTCGAAAAGAGTAATGGAAAAATATGGGGTGCCACTTTTCATGGATATCGGAAAGCAGAAGGAAACTCTTTCATTTCTTGAGAGATCTGATTTTGAGATGTACGTTCCCTGCCACGCTGAGCCGGTAAAGGATATATCAGATCTTGTTGAAACAAATCTGGGTCTGATTTTGCAGGTGGAGAAATTGATTGTCTCACATAAAAAAGCAACAACCGAGGAAATTATGAAAAACATCTGCAGAGAGTTTGGAATAAAACCTGAAAGTTTCACCGAATATTCACTTATGCTCTCTGCGATAAAGGCATATCTCAGTTATCTCTACAACTCAGGTCTGATCTCGGTTGAATTTGATGGTGTGCTTCACTGGAAGATAAGGGAGTAATGGAGAGTTCAGATGATATTTGCTGTCAGTTGATGTTGCCTATCTTCTGTGGGCAGCACCCACCAGGTCCTCGAGCCTCTCCTCTTTCATTCTTGCATAGGCTATCAGACTTTCCTTCAAGCTGTAAAAGATCCTGTTTGAGTAGTAAAGAGCAGAGCCAACCTGAACAGCTTTTGCACCTGCCAGCATGAACTCTATGACATCCTTCCAGCTTGAAACCCCTCCCGAACCAACAATAGGTATGCTTAACTCCTCATAAAGATCCCAGACACACTTTATCGCTACCGGCTTTATTCCCTCCCCGCTCACGCCACCGCTTTTGTTGCTGAGGATGGGTTTTCTTGCAAATATGTCTATTTTCATTCCCTTCAGGGTGTTTATGGCGACAACACCATCTGCGCTTCCCTCCTCAGCAGCCTTTCCAATTTCCACTATGTCCTTTACATTGGGAGAAAGTTTTGCAAACACCGGCTTGTTAGTGGATCTTTTAACAGCCATCACTATCTCCTTTACCAGATCCGGATCGCTTCCAACAGCAAGACCCGCATCTTCTACATGAGGGCAGCTCAGATTAAGCTCAAAGCCATCTACAAATGGGAAGAACTCAACCAGCCTTGCAAATTCTTCAGGAGTTGATGCAAAAAGGCTAACAATAAGGGGAGAATAAAACGCATACTCTCTCAGCTCCTCTGCAAATGCTCTGGCTCCTGGAGATGCAAGTCCAACAGCGTTTATAAGACCATGAGAGTAGTTTATCACGGCAGGATTTTTGTAACCTTCAACAGGCTCAAGTCCGACGCTCTTTGTCACAACAGCTCCTGCGTGCTCTGAAAGCCTGTTGAGGGAAGAGGAAAAGCTACCCATGATCCCGCTGGAGAGCATGAGGGGATTTCTCATCTCAATTCCTGCCAGATTAATCTTTATAGCCTCGCTCATTTCAGCATCTCCAGAGCTTTTTTCAGAACCTGATTCCCTGCCTCAAAGTGTTCTATGCTCCTCTCTATCATTCTGGAAATATCACTTCTTTCATTTTTAATCTTTTCAGCCCACTCCACGTATTTGAGGATGTGTTCTTCATTATGTTCAATCCAGTGTTCCAGAAGGTGTCTGAGCTTTTCGAGCTCCATGAGCTCAATTCCATAAAGGGCTATAAAATTCTTGGCATGTCAGCAATTCTCACAACCCTTATAAACATTGTTCAAACAATTCCCGGTAGGTGATGAACATGAGACTAAAATGGATCCCTCTGATTGTTTTGCTCATTCTATCAATTTTTTTAACGGGATGTTCCCAGGAAAAGGAGATGGGAACCCTTACCGTAGGTGTTATCGTCCCTGAAACCGGACTGTTCTCTCCAGCCGGAAAAGCAATGAAAAACGCTGCATATCTGGCTGAAGAGCACATAAAAAAATACGGGATCTCAGAATTTGAGGTGAAGATAGTTGTTGCCGATGGAGGTTCCACTCCAGAACAGGCAAAATCCGCATTTATGGAACTTGCAAAACAGGCAGACATAATTGTTGGAGCCTATTCAAGCGATCAGAGTGTTGTCTGTGCTGAGGCAGCAAAGGATACAGGAAAAATATACATTGCAAGTGTTGCATCAACGTCTCAACTTGAAAAGGCTGTCAGAGAAGGCAACAGATTTGTTTTCAGAAATGCCTACAACACATCGTACTGGGGAGTGCTGGCTGGAGAATTTCTCGAACTTTCAGGTGCCAGGAAGTACTATTTTGTTGGATACGATCCTCTGAGAACGTTCAATCAGGGAATGCTGAAATCGTTTGAAGGAAAAACGAATGCAGTCAAAATCGGAGAGGTTTACTACAGGAGCACAAGAGCAAGTCCCAACGACTATGCGATAAAGGCTGAGGAGGTGGCGAGGACAGCAGACAGTGAAACTGCAGTTATACTTGGAGATCCGGGTGCAACAGCAATCCAGTTTGTAAAAACATACAGAAAGGCTGGAGGTGAGGGGCTTGTTTACTCTGTTGGAGGTGTTCTGGCACTTCCAAAAACCCTTATGACAATAAAGGTGAATCACATAGCATTTCAGAGCGCTGCACTTGAAAATACAGAAAAAACAAGGTTTACAGGGGCATATTTTGAAGATTACAGAGAGAAGTATGGGGAGGAGGCAAACAACTATGCCGGAATTCTGACCTACGATGCCGTTTTAATTGCCGCACAGGCGTGGAGAGGGGACACAGAATCAACAATTCAGGCCCTTGAAAGTGAAGAGTTCGAGGGTGCAGCTGGCATTTACAGATTTAACTCAGAACACCAGGCTCTTTGGGGTAGCGAAAAGCTCAGAGGGATTATTGCAGAATACTTTGATGGAAAAATAGAAATACTGTACCCCGAGGAATTCAAAACATCAGATGCTGTATGGCCCTGAATTTTCTCATATCTTTTATTACGCTGGCATTGATGGCTCTTCTCGTTTCGTTAAACTTCAGGATTGGCAGGTTTCTCAATCTCTCTCTTGGAGGTCTTTTTGCTGCCGGAGGATACATTGCCTACTTCACTCCCAGCCCGTTTGTGGCTCTGATAGCAGGATTGATTTTCGGATTCCTCATGGCTTTAACCATATCCCGAATTTGCAGAAGCATAACCGAAGCAACCATACTGAGCCTGGGTGCAGGAATTCTTATAGAAAGGTTTCTTGAGATGATTCACAGAAGCTCATACTACTACTTTGTCAGCTTTGATTACTCACCGTATCTCGTCGTTCTTGGGATTCTGGCATATCTTATCATTTTTGCAGTCTATACCTCTCCATACGGACTCAAAATGAAATTTGTTGAAAGCGATCATGAGCTTGCAGAGCTTTATGGAGTGAATACCAAAAGAGTTTTCACAGTAACAACATCCCTCACATCGGCATGTGCAGTCCTTGCCGGATTTTTTAGTTCTGGCTTGCTGGCGATCAGTCCAACAACAGGTTTTGGCTATCTCCTTTCAGGTATAATGGTATCAGCACTGACAGCACAGTTCAGACAGATTGGAGCAGTCCACTACCTGACACTGCTTGCAGTCTCATTTGCATCTGTAAGGTTTCTGGGGGTGTTAATCTGAGAAAAATTCTGATAGAGGCTACATCAATAGCTGCCGCAGGCATTCTTTTATCAGTATCACCGTATTACAGCTGGCTTTTTGTTCTGATGTCGATCTATGCTTTGCTGACGATTTCATGGCTTTTCATGAGAAGAATTGGAAGAATCAGCATGGGACACTCATTCCTTTTTGGTTTTCCTGTTTTTGCAGGAGCTGCAGGATACACCTTTTCAGCTGAACTCTTCATCCAGCTGTTTCTGGCTGGTTGCGTCCTCAGCTTTTTGATATTTTACCTTTTCTCCGAGCTTACAGGTAGAACCGCCTTTGTTTTCCTCACTCTGGTTTTCTCCATATTTGTCTGGGTGGCATCTCCAAAGCTGGTCTTTGAGAAAGATGGGTATCTCACTGGAGGTGAGGTTGGATTTAGCTTTCCTGCCATAACCCAGAGCAGATTGCACATTACTGCAATTCTGATTCTTGTGGTGATTTTTGTTCTCTACAGATACGTCGAAAAGTCCAGAATCGGATACTTTATGCAGGCCATAGGTGATGATGAAACCTCATCCAGAGCGGTCGGGATAAATTTGAGAAAGACAAAAGCCCTGTCTGTCCTGCTGTCATGTGTTCCGGCATGGAGTGCAGGGCTTATATACGGATTTGAGTTCGGACACATTTCTCCTGAGATATTCTCAATTGAGATTTCTGTCTTTCCATTTATAGCATCGCTCGTTGGGGCAGGGAATCCACTTCTTTCTGTTTTTTCAAGCTTTGCCCTCGTCTATCTTTCAAAAATACTTAATTCCATTTATCCGGGATTGATGGGAATCGTTTACTCTCTGATTCTGATTCTGTCGCCAAAGATAGGGAGGTGGGTGTATGTTAAGGGTAAAAGACTTGGTGAAAAGGGTTGACAACGTTCTCCTGCTGAGAAACATAAATTTTGAAGTTGAAAAAGGAGAGGTGATATGTATTTACGGACCAAACGGAAGTGGAAAATCCACTCTTCTCAGAATTATTGCCGGACTTGAAAGGGCAGATAGCGGAAATGTGTTTTTCAGAGGGAGGGAAATAACAAATATCAGTCCGTGGGATGTTGTTGAGTCTGGCCTGGCGTATGCGTTTCAGATACCCAGACCTTTCAGGAGCATGACATTTCATGAGAATCTTGCGGTAGCATGCATGAGGTATCTTGAGGTAGAAGAGGCTTTTGATCTGGCGGAAAAGACTGCTGTGGAGTTTGGTGTGGGTCATCTTCTGAAAAGAAGTTCAGATAGACTTTCTCAGGGAGAAATGAAAATTCTTGAGATTCTTAGATCCTATCTGACGGGAGCAGAGCTTTTACTGCTTGATGAACCCTTTGCAGGTCTTGATGTCGAAAATGCAGGTATGCTCAGGGAAAGACTTCACATCCTGAAGGGTAAGGGCGTTTCCATGATCATAACGTCTCACAGAAAAAGAATTCTCCATGAAATTGCCGGAAGATTCATTGAACTGAAAGAGGGTGTGCTCTATGCTGAGGGCAGATAACATAAGGGTGACATTTAACGGACTTGAGGTGCTGAAAGGTATCACACTTGAGATTGAAAAAGGGCAGTCGGTGCTTGTTGTTGGGCCAAACGGAAGCGGAAAGTCAACTCTATTCAAAGCAATAATGGGTGCTGTTGACTACACCGGAAGCGTCAGCCTTGATGGCATGGGTCTTGATGGCATGCCCCCTCACATGAGATTCAGACTCGGAATAGTTCTTGCTCCGGAAAAGATGAGGGTTGCAGAGGATCTGACAGTGAGGGAAAACATAGAAATTTCCGGAAGGTTTCAGGATGCTGTTGATATATTTCCAGAACTCAGACAGATTGCCAGGAGAAGGGCAGGAATTCTCAGTGGAGGAGAGAGGCAGATGGTGGTATTCTCAAGGGCGATTCTTTCTGAGTCATCATACCTTTTGCTTGATGAGCCTTTTCAGGGATTGAGTGATGAGAATGCAGAAAGAATAATCTCTGCAGTGGAAAAACAGAAAAAAAAATCCGGAATTGCTCTAATCTCTCATGACAGAATTGAGGATTTGCTTGAGATCTCAGACAGACTTGTGCTTATGCTTTCCGGAAAGGTTAGAAAGGTGATGGAAATCGACAGTCCGTTCCATGCAATCAAAAAGCTTGAAAAGTACATGATACTGTGAGGTGTTGATGCTGAAACTCAGCAGTGATGCAGGCAAGATATATTCCCGGATCAAGGGATATTTCACTTCAAAATGTCCATACAGTGAGCTTAGGGAAGAGATTGAAAAATTTGTGCCGGTCAGAGACGCTGAAATCATTCAGGAGAGACAGAGGTATGTTAAAAAAATGATCGACATCTCAGGCAGGGTTGATTTTCAAAAGGTGAGAATGCTTGAGAAAGTAAAGGTTAAAAAGATGTTTCTCAGTGACAGGGTTTTTGTTGCTGAAACCCATGAAGAATACCAAAAAGCTTCAAAACTTGGAGTGTGTCAGGTTGTCAGGGAAAGGGATGAACTTCATTTCCCTATTGTTCTTAACGATTTTGTCAGAGATGTGTCTCCCGAGAACCTTGCACCTGAAATGTTCATCTATCCGCTTCTAAACAGCATTGATTCTTTCAGATCCCTTGCTGAACTTGAAACGAGCGCAACTGGAGACAACAGATACATGAAAATTCTTCATGAGCTACTTGAGCTTGAAAAATTTTACAGGAGAATTGAAGAAATCAGGAACCTGAAAAAGATGATCAATGAACTTGAAGACAGGATAAATGCTGAAATTGAGAGAAAGCTGTCTGACATAAAGGTGACACTGACAGCAGATGAGCTCCTGAAGATCATGGAGAGCAGAGAGATCACAGGAGAAATTGAGAGAGAAATAAATTCTGTAATTGAGGAGTATGAAAAACAGCTTGAGAAGTTTGGCATAAACGAGCCTGTGTTTTTGAGAACGTATCCTGTCAGAACTGACAGAGATGCCATTTCAAAAGCGTTAGATAGTTTGAGAGAAAATTTATCTCTTGAATTTTATCTGAGATGTCTGAAATTAGTGGAAAGGGTGGATCTGAACGAAATCAATAGGAAGATCTCGTATTACAGAAGTTTATACCTCTACAGAACTCTTCAGAACGAAAGATTTGTTTTTCCCGAATTCGGCGATGGAACTGAGTTTATCAATGGCAGAAACTTGTTCATTTCAGATCCCTTGCCTGTCAGCTACTGCATAGGAAATTCATCCTTTTTCAACCTTTCAGAGAGGGTTGTTGTTCTTACAGGAGCCAACTCCGGTGGAAAGACAAGTCTACTGGAACTTATCTGCCAGATTGTTATTCTTGCCCACATGGGATTTCCCGTGAATGCAGAGACAGCAAGAGTCTCGGTGTACGATGAGGTATTCTATTTCAAGAGAAAAACATCTGCTTACGGATCTGGAGCATTTGAAAGGGCAATTAAAAACATGGCAAAAGCCATATCAGGGCAAGGAAGAAAACTCATTTTGATCGATGAGTTTGAATCAGTGACAGAACCGGGAGCCGGAGCAAAGATTCTCAGCTCTCTTTTAAAAATTGCAGACAGGAAAGGACATCATGTGGTTGTTGTCAGTCATCTCGGCCAGGAATTCCAGGAACACGATTTCCTGAGAATCGACGGAATTGAAGCGAAAGGCCTTGATGAAAGACTCAACCTTGTTGTGGAGAGACAGCCAGTTTTCGGGAGAATTGGAAAGAGCACACCTGAATTGATCATCGAGCGACTCAGAGAAAAGAACAGGGGTGAACTGAGGAGGATCTTCACGGAGATCCTGGATTCATTCAGATCTTAGAATCAAGACCTGATGGTCTCTGGTTTTGAAAGACATGTGCAGATGCATATGCAGGTAAATGCTTTCATGCAATCTTATCTACATAATTATTTACCATGTTTACTACAGAATTAAATGCAAAAAATTGATTTATATTGTCATGATCATAATCAGAACTGTCAGAGGAGGTGAGCAAAGGTGGTTAGGAAAAAGGGTTTGAGAAAGGACGAGAAGGGTGCGATCGGTATTGAAATACTGATAGTCTTTATCGCCATCGTCCTGGTGGCGGCAGTGAGTGCAGCAGTGCTGATACAGACAGTCGGTTTCCTGCAGCAGAAGGCACTGGCTACTGGAAGACAGACAACCCAGGAGGTTTCAAGCGGTATTAAGGTCGCTAAAGCTCTTGGACATGTAGATCAGCCAAGAAATGCAAATGGTAAAGTGGACCTAATGGCAATATATGTCGAGGTAAATAGTGGTGGACAAGATATAGACCTTAATGCAACAAAGATAACGCTCTACGATGGATCAAAAACAGTTACCTTCACTCAAAATACTGCAGCGTTTACAGATGGGAAATCAGGAATATCCAACACATTTGACACAACCCAGAAAGCATGGGCAAATCTGTCTACTTCGACAGATTTCGGAATAATTGTGTTGCAGGATGAGGATGGATCCATAACTTCAGGTGATTACCCAGTCATTAACTCTGGAGATAAAGTGATTCTTACCATAAACGTTACAGCTGCTTTCGGTGGATGGTCTCCAAGAACATCCATATCTGGTGAGGTCAGACCCGAGTTTGGTGCCCCAGGCATAATCGAGTTCACAACTCCACCAGCCTACACGGAGAACGTCGTCGAACTTCAGTAATTTCAAGAATTTTTTTATTTATTTTTTGAGGTGATTTTTATGGGACTGAATTTATTTAAAAAATTTAAAAAAGAGGAGGTGGTGGAAGAAGAGGATGAAGAAACTCTTGAAGATGAAATTGAAGAAGAAACTGAAGTCTCCTCTGAAAAACAGGATTCTGCAGATGATGACATGGTGATGAAGATCAACGAGAGACTCAATGACATTGAGAACAGGCTCCCAAGAATGGACATATCCATGAGCAATCTGAAGAAGGAAATAGACGGAATCAGGGAGGAAATGAAGAAGATCGAGGAATCAATGAAGGACATGATGGCATTGTACGAGGTGGTTTCTGCCCAGATCAACCCATTTGTCGGAAGTTCAAAGGCAACAAAACTGAGCTTTGAAAGGATTGATGAGCTTGAGAAAAAAATTGAGGAATTTGAGGAGATAATAATTGAGATTCAGATGGATATAAGGATGATTTTCAGAAATGCACTAAATCTGAGACAGATAATCAATGAAGTTCTTTACGAGGAGGTGATCGGAATTGAGTGAAGACGACATAAGAAATGTGATTTACCTTGATGAGATTCAGGAAAAGGAGGAGGGACAGGAGCAGGATGACAGAAAAGAGACCCCTTTTCTCTCAGAGGGTGAGCTCAAAAACAGACTTGAAGGTTATCGTGGCAGAATTCCATCGGTCATTCTGAAAGATCTCCATGAGGTTTTAAAGGGTAGAAAGCTCACGGAAGAACAGTTGAAGAGAATCTTGAAGAATGTTGAAAAGAGACTGAAAAGCAGCGGTGAGGTTGATGTAGGAGAGCTCTATACAAAAATAGACAGGCTTGAAAAAACACTTCAGAAGCTTCTCAGAATGCAGTTGAGACAGGCAATCATGTCAGAGGGTGCAGAATCGGCAGAAAAGAAGAACAGAGATGAAGGTGAGGTAAGATCAGAAAAAGATCCGGAAAGTGAAGTGATGGAGAGAGTTGACAGGTCACGGGAATTGGAAAAGACCGAACTACAGGCAGTTCAGATAGCACATACCCTCAAAAAAGAAGGTTCCAGAACGTTTCTTGATAGAATTCCAAAGAATGTGGGTTCAATGATGTTCCTGCTGAGATGGATTGAACATCTCATTGAAAGAGTCGGATACAGCGGTTTGGAGGATGTCTTGGATTACTATGTTGAGATAGGGTGGATTTCAGAAGACGTCATGTTTGAGATCCTGAGGCATGCGAAGGGAATAAAGCTTTATCATGAGAACTCTGACTGGAGGCCGGCAGGGTTTATGAACGTGCACGATCATCTGATGTCCCTGCTGTTTATAGAGGCACTGAAAACTGGGAAAATGAACAAGGATCTTCTTCATGAGGTGGAGAGGCAGGTTTACAGAATAAAGAAGGGGGTCAGTGAGATAAATGGGGTTTAGCACCGTTGCAGCATTCTCAATAATTTTCGTTTTCTCCTTGATTGCCTTCGGACTGATGTACTCTACCGTGGCTGATATTGCAAAAACATACTCGGCAGAACTTGGAGAGAAAAAGGAAAGAATAGAGGATACCTCAAACACAAATCTTGAGATCACAGGTATTACAACAACACCCTTAACCGGAACCCACAACCTCAGCTTTACATTGAAGAACGCAGGAACTCCCACCCTTCATCCGGAAAAATTCGATATAATCATTGACGGTTTGAGATATGATTTCGCATACTCCACAACCCCCCTCTACCCGGGCACTGAAGTGAATTTCAGCGTATCAGATGTTCCTGGCGGGATAAACACTACCCACCGACTGAAGGTTGTGGCAGAGAATGGATATTCCCTCTACTTGGAGTATCAGGTGACCTGATATGGGTTTCGGAGATGTTGCAACTCATCTGATATTCTTTATCGCAGCCGTGGTTCTTGCGTCATCTGCATCAGCGATCATGTTCATGACAGTGCAGAAAGTAGCAATCGAGGCCAACGAACAGGGGGAAGCCATAAAAAAGCTGGTTGGAACGGACTTTGAGATAATCAATGATCCGGCAAATGTGGTTTACAATTCAACTCTTGGAGCCTATGTAATTTACATAAAAAATACAGGAACAGAGAGCATGTACACCTCAAACAACACTTTGACAGTCCTTCTGAATGGAGCAGTGGTGAGATTTGTACCTGACAGGCTATCCATATCTCCCGGAGAGACTGTGACGCTTCAGGTGTTTTCTTCCAAGATAAACGGCAGCGCAAGGCTTTCCGTGATTTCAGATGTTGGTGTGAAAAAATCCTTCGAATTCCAGGGGTGATGGCATGTCCTTTTACTCTGTTCAGATACCCAACGATGAGTTTCACAAGAAAATAGGAGGAGGGATACCGAAAGGAACTTTTGGAGTGATAAAGGGTGAGAGTGGAAGTGGGAAGAGCATAGTATGTCAGAGAATGCTTTTTGGACTTCTGAGAAACAGCGTGTCTGTCACCTATCTGTCAACACAGTTCACAACTGTCGATTTTGTAAAGCAGATGTCCAGTATTGGATACTCCATTGAGAAATTTATAATATCTGGTTTAATGAAGTTTTTTCCCGTTTACCCCCTTATCAGCCTTCCAAGAAAAAGGTATGATTACGTTAACAAGCTAATTTCAGCAAAGCATCTCTTTGAGTCCGATGTTGTTTTCATAGACTCTCTTTCGGCACTGCTGAAATTTGATCTCAACAGAGAATCTGCAATTGATCTGGTTGCATTTTTGAAAAGATACACTGCTGCAGGCAACTCCGTTATAGCCACAATACTGACAGGTGAGATTGATGAAGAGTCTCTGCTTGAGATAGAAGCTTCGTCAACATTTCTCGCTGAGTGCACACTCCGCAAATTTGGTACTGACATAAAAAATACAATGACAGTAAAGAAGTACAACCTCGCTCCAGCCCAGTATCAGAAACAGATTGCTTTCAGGGTTGAGCCCAAGATCGGACTGGTTGTGGAAATTGCCGCAGTTGCGTGAGGTGGCTGCTGATGAGAGCAGTGAAAAGTGACAAGCTTGATATTGCAGTAAGGAGAAACCCTCATCTCGGAAGATACCTGAATACTTTCAGAAAGAAAGAGGGTACAATACCTAACTTTGTTGTTCAGCTTACCAGGGATATGAAGTCACTTCCAAGGCCCAATATTCTCTATCCTGTGGGCGATCCTGTTTTCATTCACGTATACGCTGACAGAGATGGTAAAAAAAAGTACATAGCCATCGAGCCAAAACTGGGAAAGGAGGAGGAAAAGAAATTCAATGCAGTTCTTGACGCGATGCTTGAGCTTGCTCCCTATGAGCCATCTCCTGAAAGTGATGACGAAATGGAGAGGCTGATTGACAGGTTGTTTGACAGGGTCACAACCATCACCTCAGCCAGAAAGGAGTTCAAGGGAAAAAGCAGATTTTCTCTTGTACCATCAAAAATTCCCCTGACAAAAGAAGAGGCATACAATTTCCGTTATCTTATCAAAAGAGAGGTGCTTGGCACAGGACCTCTTGAACCACTCATAAGGGACCCCCACATAGAGGATATCCATGTCATAGGTTCAAAAAACACCCATGTTGTCCACAAGATATTTGACATGATGCCGACAAACGTGGATTTCGGGAACGATCTAAGAATGGCCGAGTACCTCAAGAACCTGGGGGAGAGGATGGGAAGGCCTGTAAGTGAGAAGGAGCCAATTGTGGACGGTTCCCTGCCAGACGGTAGCAGAATTAACATAATATATTCAACAGATGTAAGCCTGAAGGGCCCTTCTTTCACCATAAGAAAGTTTACAGCTGTTCCGATAAGCATAACACAGCTCATAAACTGGGGAACGCTAAGCGCAGAGGTTGCAGCCTACCTCTGGCTCTGTCTTGAGTATGGGATGAGCATCTGGGTCAGTGGTGAAACCGCAAGCGGTAAGACAACAACACTCAACGCAATGATACCCTTTATAAAACCTGATTCAAAGGTGTATACAGCCGAGGACACTCCGGAAGTTCAGGTCCCCCATCCTGTATGGCAGCAGCTCAACACAAGAGAGCGTGGAGAGGCTGGAAAGGTAGATTTATTTGATTTGCTGAGAGCTGCACTTAGAAGCAGACCCAATTATATAATAGTTGGTGAGATCAGGGGAAAAGAAGGTTCGATTGCGTTTCAGGCAATGCAAACAGGACACCCTGTTTTGGCAACGTTTCATGCTGGCAGCGTTAAAAAGCTGATACAGCGTTTGACGGGAGATCCCATAAATGTGCCGATAACATTTGTTGACAATCTGAATGTGGTGCTGATTCAGCAAGCTGTTTACAGAAAGGGACAATTTTTGAGGAGATGTCTTGTTATTGAGGAAATTGAGGGTTACTATGAGGAAATAGGTGGTGTTGTGACGAGATCTGTTTTTGAATGGGACAGTGTTGGTGATGAGCACGTTTTCAGAGGGCTCTACAACAGCTATGTTCTCGAGAACAAAATTGCCCAGACAGCGGGATATGAAGATCCGAGAGAGATTTACAACGAGCTCGAACTAAGGTCAAGAATTCTCACCAGAATGATAGAGGAAAAAATTCTGGATTACTACCAGGTCACCAAGGTGATCTGGAATTTTTACAAGAAGGGGATTGAAGGTTTACCCTTCAGGATGTGAGATCCATGAACGTCCGGCATCTTGGCATCGATGTTGACAGATACCTGAAATTCATCCTCCTCCCATCCCTGATGGGATCTCTGATTCTGTTTGTGGTCATGTATTTTGTTCTTTACTCAATGCTGGAACCCTTCGGAACCTTCAGAATTCTCTTTCTTGCTGTCCCGATCTTTATTGTACTGCCTGCCCTGCTATACATAAAGATGATCGAAATGAGAATGAAGAATGAAATAGACAACAACATTCACTTCTACATCACCCATATGGGAACTCTTTCAACATCAGAAATTGACAGAAAAGAGCTGATGAAAATACTTTCAGAGAGATCAGAGTACAAGGCTCTGGCTGAAGAAACAAGAAAGATATTTCTGCTGATGTCTAAGTGGAGAAGAAATCTCGCACAGGCCTGCAGATTCATAGCCAAAAGAACCCCCAGCAAGATATTTTCTGATTTCCTTGACAGGATGGCTCATGAACTCGACAGTGGTGAGGATTTCAAGGAGTTCATAAAAAGAGAACAGAAGGTTGTGATGGAAGATTACGTCACTCTGTACAATGGTAAAATGTACAGCATTGACATATTCAAGGAGATATATGTTTCAATAGTTCTTTCGCTGAGCTTTTTTGCAGCTTTTGCCATAATAATGCCGTTTCTGACCGGGATAAATGTCACAACCACAATATATCTGGTCATGATATTCTTTTTCATCACGGAAGCCGGAGTTCTTGTATATCTTAAGGCGGTTGTTCCTGAAGATCCGCTATGGCAGACTTCGGGAGAGTACACAGTTACAGATCGGAAAATATACAGAATTTTCACCATAACTCTGCTTGTATTTCTGGGTCTATTTTCAGCCCTGCTTTACGCAAATTACGTGCTGAAACTGATAGATCTGCCATTCACATTTCTTGTGGCCATAGCCATAACTCCATTTCTGATTCCGGGATTTGTGGCGAGAAAAGAGGAGAAGCTTATATCTGAAAAGGACAGAAACGCCCCCTCATTCATTATGAGTCTTGGAGCATCATCATCAGCGAGAGGTGGCAACATACTTGAAAGCCTGAAGTACCTAACAGCCCATGATTTCGGTGCGCTGACAGAGGATGTTATGGCACTGTACAGAAGACTGAGCTCAAGAATCAACAAAAAAAGGGCCTGGGAAAAATTTGCCATCTCAACCAACAGCAACCTGATATACAGATTCACAGACATGTTTGTCGAGGCAATATCGCTTGGTGCAGAGCCGATTGACGTGGCCGAAATAGTGTCTTCCAACTTTATAACAATCAACAATCTGAGAAAGAGAAGGTCTCAGACCACAAGTTCTTTTATTGGAATTGCATACGGTGTTATAATAGGCATCTCATTTGCACTCTACATCTCATTCGGTGTTGTGGAATCGATGAACAATCTTTACTCAAGTCTTGAGATCCCAACAGATATGATTGGATCGATTCTTCATGTTGTTCCTCCTGAGGACCTCACGTTTGTTTCGAGACTCATAGCTCTCCTAATGCTCATTCATGCGGTTCTGTCAACAGTGGCAATAAAGATAATGGATGGTGGAAAGGTCATTGCAGGTCTTGTGCATACAGTAGGTATGATGTGGGTTGCAGCAATCAGCGCTTACGTTAGTCAGACAACAATAACCTCTCTGCTCAATATCGGAGGTGTTTGAAATGGATACTTTCATGTCCATGATGATTAGCATAATAATTTTATATTCTTACCGTCCTATACAATTCAAGAGGTGATCCCGTGTTACCTCCACATCTTTTAACAATCGACCCGCACATTCTGAGAAGCATAAACAAGAGTGCTCTGAGGAGGAAAGTGCTGTTTTATCTCTATAACGTATACCCGAATTCCGACTATCTTTCAAATATTTCAAAGATGATCAGAAGTGATGCCACAAACGTTCTCGGATGCATAAAAGGAATGGGAAACAGATACAATGGCTCAAGTTCACTGATAGAGCTCGGACTTGTGGAGGTTGTTGAAAGAGACGGATTCAAGTATTACCGGATCACTGAACTTGGCAGGAAGGTAGTTGAGTACGTGAAAAAGGTATACGGTGAGATGTGATGGCACAGATTCTCATAAGAACGCTTGACAGATACATGAATTTCTACTACGGATATCTGATCCTGAAGGCATATATTTTCAAGCTGAGATTTTCGGAGAAGTACTTCAACATTGACTATCTCGAAAAGTGGAAGCTTTTTATCGAAAGGACTGACTTTGATACGCTGATAGACAGGGCATGCGAGATGATGAAAAATGATGTGGACGGAAGAATACTTGACATAGCGGATGTGATGGAGAAGGCATCCTACTTTGCCATGATTCATCCGGATCATCCCAACATAACTCTTGGTTTTTTGAAGGATGCAGATCTCTGGAATCTATGGCTTGAGACAGGAATATACAGTTACGCGAGAAGAGCCATATCCGAAATTGCTGGAATTGGAAAAGGGGAAAGAATAATTGATTTCGGATGTGGTAGTGCTTCACCAGCTTACTACTCCGAGCTTGTTGGACAGCATGGATTTTACACGGGTATAGATTATTCCAGACCTCTTCTGCGAATTGCAAGGTCAAACTGCAGGGAAAAAAACCTTCTTGATCGCGTGAGACTCATTCAGGGATTTGCAGAATCCAAAATGGAGTTTACAAAAAAATACGACCTTGCTGTGCTTTCCTCAGTACTTGAATACTCTGATATAAGGGCTGTACTGAAAAATGCATTGAATGCGATAGGTTTTGATGGAAAGATAGCTGTTTTTTCAGAGGTGTTCAGAGATGTTCAGCCTGAAAGAGCTGAATTATTTGAACTGTACTACTCCCTTATATCCAATTTCAGGAGGTTCCCGTCCCTTACTGAAATACATGACTTTCTCGATTTTCAGGGTATTCTTTACAGAATGAAAAGTTACGGGTCTCATGTGCTGGTAATTGAAGTCTGTGAGTGACCCGATTCTTCTGTACGAGAGAACATAATATCATCTTTGAATAAAGTTTAAATATCGACCACTTCCAACCCCAGAACAGGTGATAGCCATGGCAGAGGATGCAGTAGTGTTTGTGGGTTCAAAGCCTGTGATGAACTACGTTCTTGCAACCCTGACACAGCTCAATGAGGGTGTGAGCAGGGTTGTGATAAAGGCGAGAGGCAAGGCAATAAGCAGGGCCGTGGATGTTGCTGAGATCGTCAGGAACAGATTCATGCCCAACGTGAAGATACAGGATATAAGAATAGATACGGAAGAGCTCGATAGTGAGCAGGGAAGAGTTGTAAACGTTTCAACAATTGAGATCGAGCTTGTTAAAGAGTAAAACCATATTTCTCCATTTTATTTAGCCCGTTTCTTTCAGAAGGTCACATATCTCGCAGTTTCCGATCTTCTCATCCCGCTGAATGATAAAATTTTAAAAACCAATCACCAGTTTCTCTTACCATGGCAAAACCACTTGAAAAAAAATCAGCAAAAATCCTGGCTCTGATTCTGGCTTTGATAATGCTTGGATCCGTTCTTGCGTATGCGTTCAGGGGAAGCACAACAACTCCATCAAGGGAAGTGAGATATTCGGTTACAGGTGTGAAGGAGTCAATCAAGCTTGTATCAGATTCATCCAG
Organism: Geoglobus sp.; assembly: GCA_015522195.1. Lineage (GTDB taxonomy): Archaea > Halobacteriota > Archaeoglobi > Archaeoglobales > Archaeoglobaceae > Geoglobus. The sequence goes on from WAMS01000135.1 coordinate 19,630, forward strand.
AATATATTACCTGAATCTCAGAACTCATGATCCGAATTTGATCCAGCTGATCGATACCTACTGGCAGAGTCTTTCACAGGATTATGTTTTCAGATTTGTGAGATTCACAACTGTCAATTCTGTATTTTATGTTGAATATCCATCAACCACCCTCGGTTACTATCCGTATCTTTTCCTGTTTGATGTTGGACAGTCAAAGGTATTCTTCAGCTATGATGAGAAGAGAGACTATATGGGTGTGGATCTGAAGATCAAAAACGGATACGGGTTTGCCGAAAATGTGAATCCTATTGCTATCGGAACTGTCGATGCGGTTACGATGTACATTGATTCAATTTCGGAAAATAAGAAAGTCAACAACACCTACGCGGATTATATTGACAGAATCCCGGATCTCGATTACAGCTTCATTGTAGTTCTCACAGGAGATGATGCAGGGCAGATCATAAAGATGAACAAAAGCTCTGGAAATGCCGCTGATTTCTATTTTGAGGGGATAGCCGTGAACAGAACAGGAGGTTACGACAAGGTTGTTGCAATAAACTTCAAGCAGAATATCTTTTTCATCAAAAGCAACATAACTGACTACTACAACGTTACAAAATATGACAGCCTGAACATAGCCTACATGCATGACATGAATTTTACTGAGATAGTGGCAGCAAAACCCGAAATGAGAGCATTTATAATTCAGCCCATTGAAACAAATGGAAATGAAAGTCGATCCTGACACAACCCTTCTTTTGTTCGGAGAAGCAGATGCTGTAATAGAGGGGTATGCTGAGGTATACGGCAAGAGGGTTACTTCAGTTCACGTTCCTGAAGGGAAGGTGTATCCCCTGTATTTCAGAGATGA
>WAMS01000136.1 GCA_015522195.1 Geoglobus sp.
CAAAAATCCTCCGAGGATCACTGCCGGAATGCTGCCTGCGAGAAGCCTCAGGGCCAGATCATACCTGACCCTTCCCATCCTGTGGTGGAAGGCGGTACCGAAGATTTTTGTTGTGGTGACCTATAGAAGATCTGTTTCGGCAGTTCAGGGGGGCTCCATTTCTCGTGAGTAATTTTGCCATGTGAATCACGATTCTGTTGTGCATCACTCTCGCTTCCTTGCAGAAGACCTCCTCATTTTTCTCCTTTTCGGGGGCTTGCAAGAACCTCTTTCAGAACATAGTGATGTAATCTAAAACAGATAAAGCCTGTATCTTCTATTTCTTTCTTTATTTTGTCATAACTTAAAAGATTATATTAAACAGCTTCGACTGTACTCGGGCTATCTACTGAAAACTCTCATGAAGTATTTCACATCCTCTCTTCCAACCCCCCTGATCAGGTAAAGAGCGACGAAGTACACCACCACTCCAAACAGAACTGCGGCGATGCCTTCAGATACTGTTCTTGGAGTTATGTGGATCAGAACTGCAAGCATAGCTAAGCTCGCAATTGCAGGTTTTGCCATGTAGGATGGTGAAAAAAAGATTCCGAACTCTCTTCTCGAAAGGAAGGCAAGTATGCTCCACACCGCCACGTTTGAGGTAAGCGTGGCTATGGCAGCGCCGACTATGCCCAAAACCGGAATCATCAGATAGTTCAGAACGATATTCAGGACCATTCCCACGATCGTGGTTCTCACAGGATACTCTGGCTTTTCCTTGGCGTTGAATATGATCGCCCAGAAGCCAACTGCGCTCCTTAGTATCAGAAACGACAGCACCCAGAAAACGGGAACTGCCGCCAGATAATCGGATCCGTAAACTGCAAGAACAACCTCTCTCGATATTGCTGGCAGTCCAAAGGATGCAGGCACGGCAAGCATTGCAGAGTATCTGAACACTCTGTTGAACGCGTTCTTGAGGTCTTCTCCCTCAAGCTGCACGAAAACCGGAAAGAGGACTGCAGGCAGTGAAAGGATTCCCGCAATGGCACCTATTATGCTGTAACTTGCCCTGTAGTAGCCAACGTATTCTGGGGCCATGAACATGCCGATCATGACCGAGTCGACGTAAGCAAAGACCGTCCAGGCTATGCTCCCTATGGTCAGATAACCAGTGAACCTGAGCACCCTTTTCAGCTCTATCTTTTCTGCGAAGCCGAAGATGTATGGTCTGTAATAGTGAAGGAAAAGGATCGTTAAGGCTAACAGAGCTGCAATAGTGGCTATCACGAATCCGAGGATTGCTCCTATGACTGAGTATCCCGCATAAACCAAAGCGATTATGCTTGTTACTCTGAAGAGCTCGTAAGTTGCTGATCTGATGAAGTTCGCCCTGAAGTCGTTCAGACCGTTGAATATTCCGATAAGAAAGCCTGAAAGAGGATAAAAGAATATGAAGATGGAGACGATTTTCAGAGGTGTTGCCATCTCCTCACTGTGAAATGCATTCTCTGCGAGAAAGTCCGATAGAAGGAATAGGGTCAGAGATGTCAGTGTTGTCAGCATGAGTTTCATCTTTCCGAGCTCTCTGATGTATCCTCTTGCCAAGGAAGTGTTTTCCATGCCAACAGCCTCAGATACATACCTTATGAGCGTCTGGTTAACTCCAAGATCTGTAAATGCGAGAACGAGAAATGCAACGGATATACTCAGAGAGTATATCCCGAAATTTTCAGGACCAAGAGCTCTTGCCAGAAATACTGTAATTATCAGCCCGGAGATGTTGCCGATAAGTGTTGCAGAGCTGTTGTAGATTGCATTTCTTGCCACTTTCCTTGCAAGCACATACGGAATTTTACTGACGGGAATTTAACGTTTGTTCATGTGCTGTTCCGGAAAATCCCTGGTTGAGCTTTCGCTTACCTGATATGAATATTCACGTAAAAATTCTCAATACCCGGTTACGGGCTTACACTTCTGAACCTCAAGCCCCTTCATGTTCCATCGCGCCAATCTTCAAATATTAGGGGATTGAAGAAAAGGACATCATCTTAGGTACACCCGTGCGCTGCCAATGAAGGATATGACAAAATAAATTATCACAACAGCACCGATCATGCAGGAAAGCACATGAGTGAAGAACAATCCTAAACTTGCTGAGATCCCAGCTAAGCTGATGTAAGTGAATGTTATGAACACGGCATTCAGCAGAGGGAGTAGGTTCATTGGGAGGAGTATATATTCCTTCATACGGCTTCTGTACTTGAAAATCGAGATGGAGGCACTGAATATTATCACGGAAATCACAAGGGCAATAAATCCAAACTCTGTATAGGAAACCGCAGGTTCAACAATCATTTCAACATGCTGCATCAGAATCCAGGAGACTGAGATGTATGTCATGATATTCAGAAACCTCGTGGTTGGAGCTACTGTCAGTCCGATCCTTAAAACCAGCCATCCAAGTAGAGCAATCGCAGCAGGGACGTAAGAAACAGCGACGGATATCAGATGTGGCAGTGTAACAGAAAATTTGGCGATTACCAGTCCTACAAACAGAATAAAATAAACAGTACCTATAAAAAACAGCAGAATTCCAATTCCTAAGGAGAGACCGTTCCAGTACTGATTGAGAAGGGAGATTCTCTCTTCCTCGTAAGAGTTCAGGATGAGTAAAGCCACTACAGATACAATCAGTAACACCAATGATACCATCAGAAAGACCATAACGCTATGAAGGTGCTCGTTCAGTCGATATTAAGTTTTCTGTTTTTTCTGAGATATGTCTCTGGATGTGCAGGAGTTTTTGGAAATTATCGGTGTTAACATTGTAGGATGGAGGCTTGGATGATAAAAACATTAACCTGTGAGTGCCACGAATGATTATACTTCACAGACTTCTGTCCACTGAACATGCGTTCTCCGAAGAAATTATGCAGGTTCGTAAAAGAAAACGTTATAAACAGCCTTTAATTTTTTTATCAGGATGTTACCTAACTCTGTTGGGAGATGAAACATGTTTCATCATTCATACACATGAAAAAATCCATCTGGAAGCGGGGGTTGCCGAGCGGTCAAAGGCGCTGGATTTAGGGTCCAGTGGCGCAGGCCTTCGTGGGTTCGAATCCCACCCCCCGCATGGTTAAATCTGAGATGAATTTTTCAGGAATGCTTTCCTGTTTTTTCAGAGACAGGAGCGCAGATGTGGCAGTAGCGGGACTTTTTAATTTCTGGAGTTCCGGGCTGTTGAATGTGTCTCAGTGCCATCTGCTTGAATGAATCACAGATTCGAGAAGACTCTTCCGCTGAACTCTGTAATATTTTCCCCTTCCTTGACGATCTCTCCTCTGAGGATAACTGTGTGAGGAAAAATTCCAGGAAAACCCTCAAAAGGTGTCCATTCATGCATGAAATGAAGTCTTTCTGCCCTGATTTTTTCAACATGCGAAAAGTCAAAAGTAGCAAGGTTTGCATAATTCCCCTCTTCAATTCTGCCGTACCCTCTGAAGCCAAAGATTCTTGCAGGATTCTCTGCAATCTTTTCTGCAACATCGAATATATTGAGTTTTCCGTAAAAAACCTGCCCCATAAGGAGAGGATAGAGAGTTTCAACCCCCGGGTATCCTGAGGCACCGGCTTCCTTTTCCATCAGTGTGTGGGGAGCGTGATCCGATGCAACAACATCCACCATGAAAAAGTTATTCATGATGAAATCCCTGTCTTCAGGTGTTCTCAGCGGTGGATTGACATTAACTTTCTCTCTGAGAACAGCATAATGGCTTTCATCCAGAAGCAGGTGGTGGGGGGTTGTTTCAGCATAACAGTTACTTTTTGAAATGATTTCAATCGAATCTTTTGTGGATATATGGCAGAAATAAAAATGCTTCCCTGAAAGCATTTCGACTGCCTTTATCTCTGCTTCTCTCATCCTGAATCTGAAATTAGGTATTCTGTTTGACTCAACAAACTCAGGAAGTTCGGCATGGATTGTTGAAAGATGTTCAGTGTCTTTTAACCTTTCAGCTGGAATCTGGTACTCGGGGTTGTCGTGCTGAAGAAAAATCTCCCCGATGGCCGGATTGAAGCCCCTGTTTTTGAGCCCACTTACAATCTCATTTATCTCATCCAGGTTCTTTCTTGTTAGCCCGATGTTCAGGGAATAATCAACACTGATGAATTTTCTGGCATATCTCACCCTTTCTAGGTATCTGTCCTCGGAATCAATAAACGGTCTTGTATTTGGCTGATCCACAACCAGGCAGATACCGCCATTAAGGGCGGAGATAGTTCCGTTTTTTATTGTTTCTTTGTGACTCTCCTCAAAATCCCTTAAATGAACGTGAACGTCAATTCCTGCAGGCATTATCAGGCCCTTTATTCTTTTTCCATCTATCTGCTTGCTTATTTTTTCTATTCTGCCATCTTCGATCTTTATTCCTGCCGTAACAATTTTATTCTGCATCAAAATCTTACCGTAAATGTTCATCGGAATTTCTCAAGAACAAAGATTTAAATACTATTCTGGAAATTTAAAACAAAAAACTCAGTGAGGAGAGGATTATGGATTCAATAGTTAGAGAGGCTATTAAAAGGGCTAATGAGGAGAAAAGGGCTTTTGTGAGAGAGGGAGAGGACGACGAAATTGTGGAGATGCTTCACGAGCTCAAAACCATTATCAGAGTCGTTGGGATTGGTGGAAGTGGATGCAACACAATTTCAAGGATGTATGATGAGGGAATTGAAGGTGCAGAACTCATCGCAATAAACACAGATGTTCAGCATCTTTACTACACCAAAGCAGACAGAAGAGTTCTGATTGGGAAAAAGAGAACAAGAGGTCTTGGAGCTGGAAGCCTCCCTCAGGTTGGTGAGGAGGCTGCAAGGGAAAATGAGGAGGAGATAAAGTCTGTTCTTGAAGGATCTGATCTTGTTTTCATAACATGCGGTCTTGGTGGAGGAACAGGCACAGGAGCAGCACCAATTGTGGCTGAGGCAGCTCAGGATGCCGGAGCTTTAACAATATCTGTTGTCACGCTTCCATTTTCAGCTGAAGGAGCAATAAGAAAATCAAATGCTGAAGCCGGTCTTGAAAGACTCAGAGAAGTCTCAGATAC
>WAMS01000137.1 GCA_015522195.1 Geoglobus sp.
CCCGTATTGCCAGATCCCTGGCGTCAGGGTTATCGTCTGCGATCAGTATTTTCATTCAGTCACTCCTTCATTCATCTCAATTCCATACTTTATGTGGGTATTTATAGGTTTGTAAAAGTTGAAATTTTTCACATTTCCGTAATCTCAATTAAATAATCTTCACAGAACTGCCATCTTTCCAGCCCTATCCAGAAGACACTTCCCTTATCTCCTGAATTTAGATGAAATATCTTAACACAGCCCAATCTTTCCTCAGAATATATTCTGATCTCCGGTTTGTCTCCTTCTCTCACAAATTTGATTGCGCTTGAGATGAGATTCATCGTGCTCTTCATCCTCGTCGTAGATCGGAGTCACTGAAACAAGATATGCTCCTCCAAGAATCTCCATCTCGTTTTCAGCGGCTCTTCATGACCATTTTTTACCATTATAAAGCAATGACAGTTCTCAGAAGGTACGTCCCTGCTGTGAAACACTCTGTAGCATTTTTCACCGACCGCTCTTTCAATTCCCAGTTTTTTCAGTCGTTTCATTGACATACTGGATACTATGTTTTCCTCCACATTATCACCTCTGATCTCCTGTTCTGATCACGGAATTGGACCTCATATCCCATGCCCATCTCACACACTTTCCAAAATCGTTCCCATGTGGATTGTTCAAATTTCATTCATATGTTGTTTGAAATCAATAATATTTTCAGGAGAACGAATCTTTTCTATACCGAATTTCTGTCACCACCTCTTACCTCAAACACGCACTTATCACTTCCGGTTCCCCAGCAATTCACTTCTCTGACACTGTATCTTTCACCGAGCTTTTTCAGGAAAATACCCTCAATGATCCCTTCATCCTGTTTGCAGTATGTAAATCCGGAAAAAGGCAATCCATTGCAGTAGTAACAGTTCTCAACAACCAACCTGCTTTTTGAGAACTCGGTAACATCTCCAAGCCTGAATCTTTCCCAGATACCTGCAATACCATCTTCAATGTCATCCTGGATCAGGTCTGCAAGAATGTGGTAGCCGATATCGAAACCAATTTTTCTCAGAAAAAGATCATTACCGGCCTGAACATTGAGAACTCCCAGTGCTCTCAACATGGCCTTGACCAGGTCATCATCCTTTTTATTCTGTTTTAATCCAGAAATTATGGTCTTCTCAATACTGTCAACTGGCTCAACGTCTCCAAAAACCGATCTGTAATATTTTCTGATGAAATTTCCTGAAATTTCAGTTCTAACCACCCTGATCAAGTTTGCCTCAGACAGAAGTTTAAGGTGATGGGAAACAGTTGCTTTTGTGATTCCAAGTTCTCTTGCCAGGTCTGTAACAGTCATCTCATTTTTTGCAGTCATGTTCAGTATTTTTCTTCTTGTCTCGTCTCTCAGCAATTTTTCAGGTTTCATTTTCAGTATTTTAAACTGGTTTAACAAAAATCTTACGGTTTGATCAAGCATAACCCGAAAGAAAAAATTTATTAATTAGATTCTAATCAAACCAGTAATATGTTTCAGAACAAAACTACATTACTGGTAGGTTTGATGATTGCCATGGCACTAACTCTTCCAGTCAGCGGTGCAGATGCTGAGAAAGGAAAAGAGATTTACAGTAATTACTGCCTCTCCTGTCATGGTGAAAATGGAGATGGATTGAAAAACATGGGTGTGGATTTTTCAGACCCAGATTTCTGGACAGAAAGAACAGATGAGGAGCTGAGGGAAGTCATTGAAAATGGTAAGGGCACAATGCCAGCCTGGAAGGGGACCTTGAATTCAGATGACATCGATTCAGTGGTCATGTATCTTAAATCATTTTCAAATGAGCTTCCGTCAGTTTCTGATACCTCTGGTGAAAAATCTGAAAGGATAAAAGAAACTCCACGTACAGAAGTAGAAACCAAGAGTCAACCAGGTTTTGAGATTATACTGGTCTTTCTGGCAGTACTGGTTTCAATTCTTCTGTTGAAGAGGAGGTAATTTACTTTAAATTTAATTATATTTTTATTGAATTTTAATTGGAAGACCTTTCGGTAAAAGTTATATACTGAAAATTTTGTGTTTAACTTGTTAGATATGTATCTAACAAGGAGGTGAATCGGTATGGAGGGCATAACCCCTGAGGAATTCACACCGAAAGGGACGCTTGCAGTGATGGTATTGCTTGCTCTGCTGATTGCTGGAATGTGGCTATGGATGTACTTCGGCGTTTTTCTGGCAAACAGTAAGGTGGGAGGGGTTGTTCCATGAACACATATGAGAAGGGATGGATTGCTTTTGGAGTTTTGATTACAGCAGTTTTTCTGGCTGTGGTTGGATACTTTGGATTCTCAGCAGGTCTGCAACCACCTCAGAAGGTTGAGGTAATAGATCCAACAAAGCTCGCCAGCGATCCGAGATTTTCAAAACCGAGAATCGAGGAGATTGTGCCAGGAGAAGAATACAATGTGTATCTCGTTTCGAGAATGTGGACGTTTATCCCAAACCAGATCACGGTTCCCAAAGATGCCAGGATCAATTTCTACATCACAAGTCCTGATGTGGTTCATGGATTTCATATAGTTGGAACGAGTGTTCAGACCATGGTTATTCCGGGTTATATCACGGTAATCTCTGCAAGATTCAGCGAACCAGGAGAGTACTGGATCATATGCAACGAATACTGCGGTCAGGGGCATCATATGATGAAGGCAAAACTGATTGTTAAGGAGGTGTGAGAATGAAGGACGATGACTTTTACATGAAGCTTGGTCTTTCAATATCACTGCTGTCCATAGGTCTTGGAGCTGTGTTTGGTTTCCTTCAGGTCTGGGAAAGGGTGCCTGGAATCAAGATAATTCAGCCGAAAACCTATTATCTTGCCCTAACAGGACACGGAGTTCTGATGGCTCTTGTCTTCACAACATTCTTCATAATGCCGCTGGGAATCTTTGTTATCAACAGATCTCTCAGGTTGAACACCTCACCAATCCTCAATTTTCTCGGATTTGGATTGGCCACACTTGGGACAGCAATGGCTGCACTTACAATTCTTCTCGGCAAGGCAAATGTTCTCTACACCTTTTATCCTCCAATGAAAGCACATCCGGCTTTCTACCTTGGCGCAACCCTTCTCATTGTTGGAACATGGATATATACCGCCAACATACTTCTGACAGTTAGAAAATGGAGGAAAATGGGCAATGAGGGTAAGCGACTCCCTCTTGACGTCTTCGGTCTGGTAGCCACACTGCTCATATGGATTCTCGCCACAGTTGGAGTTGCTGCTGAGGCTCTCTTTCTCCTCATACCATGGTCTCTCGGCATTTCTCAGCGAATAGATCCGCTTCTTGCAAGAGATCTCTTCTGGTATTTCGGTCACCCTCTGGTCTATTTCTGGCTCCTTCCGGCCTACATTGTCTGGTACACATTCATTCCAAGACTGTTAAATGTCAGAATATTCAGTGACACTCTCGCAAGGGTCGTCTTCGCCCTGTTCATTCTATTCTCAACTCCAGTCGGATTCCATCACCAGTTCATGGACCCTGGCATAGAGGCTGGATGGAAGTATCTTCACACAATCACAACCTATGCAGTGTTCATACCCAGTCTCATGACTGCCTTCACAGTAACAGCAACCATGGAGATGGGAGCCAGATTGAGAGGAGGGAATGGACTCTTCAGCTGGATAATGAAACTTCCATGGAAAAACCCGTTGTTTGCGTCTATAGCTCTGTCAATGATTCTTTTTGCATTTGGAGGGGCTTCAGGAGCTGTCA
>WAMS01000138.1 GCA_015522195.1 Geoglobus sp.
AGCTCATGAGCAAGGTTGTACTCTGCTACTCTGGCGGACTTGACACAACGGTCTGCATACCTCTGCTGAAAGAAAGATACGGATTCAAGGAAGTTATTACTGTTACGGTCAACGTTGGACAGCCTGAAGAGGAGCTGAAGAAGGCTGAGGAGAGGGGAAAGAAGTATGCTGACAGGCATTACACAATTGATGCTGTGGACGAGTTTGTTGACATGCTCTTCATGCTCATCAAGGCAAATGGAGATTATGAGGGATATGTGCTTGGAACAGCCCTTGCAAGACCCCTAATAGCGAGAAAGGTTGCCGAGATTGCTGTAAAGGAGAATGCCGATGCTGTGGCTCATGGTGCAACTGGCAAAGGGAACGACCAGCTCAGGTTTGACAACATCTTCTACGAGTATGATTTCAAAGTGATCGCCCCGATGAGGGAGCTGAACCTGACAAGGGAGTGGGAGATAGATTATGCGATCAAGAACGGAATTGACATCCCTGTCACAAAGGACAAGCCATGGAGCATTGATGAAAACCTGTGGAGCAGAAGTGTTGAAGGTGGAGAGCTTGAAAATCCGTCAACAGTTCCACCTGAGGAGATATACGAGTGGACAGAAAAGAAGAGGAAAGAAGAGGAGATAATCAAAATCGATTTTGAAAAAGGCATCCCTGTTGCACTGAATGATGAAAGGATGAATGGAAAAGAGCTGATTGAGAGGCTGAACAGAATTGGCGGGGAGCATGGAGTGGGCAGAACTGACATGATGGAGGACAGAGTGCTTGGATTGAAGGCGAGAGAGAACTACGAGCATCCAGCTGCCACAATACTCATCACCGCCCACAGAGACCTTGAGAAGCTCGTTCTCAGCAGGAAGGAGCTTAAGTTCAAGAGACTTGTTGAGGAGGAGTGGGCAGAGCTCGTTTACTACGGATTGATCAACGACCCGCTTTTTGATGCTCTCAATGCTTTCATAGACAGAACTCAGGAAAGGGTGACGGGATGGGTGAAGCTCAGACTTGGAGATGGGCATGTGATGCCTGTGGCAAGAGATTCTCCATACTCCCTTTACAGAGAGGAGCTTGTTTCATTTGATTCTCTCGGAATTGATCAGTCTCTTGCTGAAGGATTTTCGGTTTTCCACGGACTTCAGGGCAGAATATTCCGGAGAATGATGAAATGATCAGATGTCAACAACAACGAAAGCCCTCCAGCCCTTTTCTGTTTTTTCAACCCTGAAGTTGTGGAGTGTTATTGCCTTGGGCTCCAGCTTTACCTTCTCTGGACTGAGTCTTCCACCAAAAATTTTTCCATGAAGCTCAATTCTGTCATTCTCTTTAATTTTCACCTCAACGTGTTTTCCAGCAAAATGGTTGGTGTCGAAGATGAAAAGCAGCTCGTTTAACCAGGAAAACAGGAGACCATCGGGATTTGATTCTGAAAGTGATACTTCCATGCTTTCGGACTCATCAAGCTCCTCAAGGTAAGTGAAGGCTGAATAGAAGGCGATTGCAGCATCGCACACAAGCTCTTCAAGGCTATCAGCCTCAACCTCAAATGCAATGTCTGCTGTGTGATCGATAAACCTGTACATACCCATACAAGCAAGAATCTGAATATAAGCCTTCCACAAGTATAAAATGCATCATGCAGAATGTCTTTTGATGATAAAGAGATTGAGACTGAAGGGCTGCAATGCATATCTGATTGAGGATGATGGAAGAACATTTCTTGTTGACACCGGAATACCGGGAAACCTGAAAAACGTGACAGAGATCGTGAAGGGGATTGATGGCATAATAATAACCCATGCCCACTACGATCATGCGGGGAGTGCTTATGAGATCTCAAAGCACTTTTCCTGCGAGATATACGCACATGAAGATGACCACCCCTACCTCTCAGGAGAAAAAGAGTTCTTGTTTAGAGGTTTTGTTGGAAATTTCGTCAAGAGACTTGAGAAGCTGAGAAAGATGAAAAACTTTTATCCGGAAAACATTTCAAAGCTTGATCTTAAGTCATTTGAAATTCTTCACCTGCCTGGACACACTCCCGGGAGTCTTGGAATTATGTCTGGAAAAGCTCTGATATGCGGTGATGTGCTGAGAACTGTGAGAAAGATGCTGTTTTTCGGAAAAATCGAGGTGAGAGCATCATCCCGGAACTTCAACTGGAGCAATGAAGTGTATGCCAAAACCCTTTACAGACTTTCAGAGATGGCCAGAATTGCAGTTATGCCGGGTCATGGAGAGCATGTTGACGTTGATGGGAATGAGATAAGAAAGATTGCGGAAAGGATGGAAAATGGACTGGAAGGTGTTCAGAGAAAGAACCCTTGAAAAATACAGGAAATCTCCAATTGATTTGTGGATTAAGGAAATAACAGACACAATAAACTCCTCAGAGGATTTTGTCACGCTCTCAAGTTGCTCAGGGAGGATAGTTATCATAGATATTCCAGAATCTGGAGACAAGAAAAACTCTGTTTTTCTGGGGAAGTGGCACAATCCACCACAGTTGCATGAGGTTCTAAAAGCATTGAATTCTGGCAGAATGGAGACATGGTTTATCATGAGCCCGCCGATCATTCATGTTGCATGCAGAAATGCTGAAATAGCATTCAGGCTCCTTAAATGCCTGAACGAGTCAGGATTCAGAAGATCAGGAGTGATCTCTGGAAGGAGAAATGTGATTGAGATTGCGTCATCAGAGAGGGTGGAGTTTCTTGCTGCAAGGGATGGAACAATTCTTGTGGACGAGAGAGCGATTGAAGAGAACCTCCAGAAGAGTATAGAAAAGCTTGAAAAGAGCAGAAAAAGATTTCTTAGATTTCAGAACAGATTCAGAGAAGTCTTTCTATAACCTCGATGTCAGGATCAGCCTCAACCGGTTTTTCAGATACCATGACAGCCTCCTCAGGATCCTTCAAGAGGTTTCCGGTCGCAATACAAACAGCGCTCTCGAACTCTCCATCGTCCTTCATGAACCCGGCAAAGCTCGATGCACTCGCAGGCTCAACTCCAATTCCCTGTTTTGCAAGCAGTTTCTGAGCCTGAACTATCTCATCATCGCTCACCTGAATAACTCTACCACCTGATTCATAGATTGCCTTCAGGGCCTTTCTCGCATTAACAGGTGAACCAATTCTTATTGCTGTTGCTATTGTCTCCGGGTTCTCAACAGGCTCTATTGTTTCCTTTCTTTCAGAAAATGCCCTGTAAATCGGGTTTGCCCCTTCTGCCTGCACTCCAATCATTTTTGGAATTGTGTCAGTGTATCCAGCCTCTCTCAGCTCAGAAAAACCCTTGAAAATTGCGGATATGTTTCCCGCATTACCAACAGGGACGTAAATCGCCTCAGGACAGTATCCGAGCTGATCCACAATTTCAAAGGCTATTGTTTTCTGCCCCTCAAGCCTGAATGGATTTACGGAGTTCATCAGGTATATGTCTTTTCTCACGCATATCTCTCTTACAATTCTGAGTGCGGTGTCAAAGTTTCCCCTGACAGCTATAACCCTTGCACCATGCATCATTGCCTGTGCGAGCTTTCCAAGAGCGACCTTCCCCGATGGAAGAAAAACATAGGCCTTCAATCCGGCCCTTGCAGAGTACATCGCCATTGAAGCTGAAGTGTTTCCCGTTGAAGCACATGCCACCATGCTTTTTCCAAGCTCAACAGCCTTTGAAATGCCGACAGTCATACCTCTATCCTTGAACGAGCCGGATGGATTTAATCCCTCATGCTTGACGTAGAGATCGGTTTTTTTGGAGGATACAATCTCGTAAAGGGGCGTTCCTCCTTCATGGAGTGTGACCGGTTTTATCTTAACAGGCAGCAGGCTGCTGTATTTCCACACCCTTATTTCTTTACCATCCAATTTGAAATCCGCACTGCTCACATCAACAGCAACCTCAAGAAGGCCACCGCATGATGGACAGGTGTAAAGGGAATCATTCTGAAATTTTTTATTGCATTCAATGCATCTGAGATGGTAATCCATGACACGGAGTTTAAAAATGAATATTTAACATTATTGGAATTGATCACACGCAAGATCTCTTCCGAATTGTCGGTTTCTGGAATGCATTCATTCTGTCAGATGATCTCTCAAAGAGGTCTTTCGGCTATCAGACCTATGAGAACTTGCATCCTCTGGGATAAAGGGCCAGGAAATCAATTTATACTGCTCAGATAAGTTTTGTCTGTTATGATTGAACCATACAGTTATAGTTTATGACAGGGTGAGTTTTTTAAGAAGGTTCTTGATAGACTGAGGGCTGAGCTAAAAAGATTGGGTTCGAGAAGAATTAAAACAGGAAACAGATGGTACTGGATCTTAAACCTGACTGCAGATTTGGAGAGGTGATAAGAATTGAATATTGTAGATATGGCGAGAGCTTATCTGAGACAGGCAGAAGAGAGGATAAAGCATGCAGAAGAGGCGTTCGTTGATGGAAATTTTGCATATGTCATAAGGCAGTGTCAGGAATCTGTCGAACTGGCACTTAAAGCTTCACTCAGGCTTATTGGTGTTGAACCGCCAAAATTTCGTGATGTTA
>WAMS01000139.1 GCA_015522195.1 Geoglobus sp.
AAGTACCCCTTCAGGTTTATGTTTATCACAGTATCCCACTGCTCTTCACTCATCTTCCACACCACTCCATCCCAGTTGACTCCAGCGTTGTTTACAAGAATGTCAAGCCTTCCGAATTCATCTAAGACCTTTTTAACCATGTTCTGAGCATCCTGAAAACTGGACGTGTCTGCCTTGATAGGCAGGCATCTTCTTCCAAGTGACTCAATGGTTTCCTTAACATGTTTGGCCTGCTCTTCACTTTTTCTGTAGTTTATGGCAACATCAACTCCCTCTCTGGCAAGTTCAATGGCAATCGCCGCACCTATGCCTCTGCTTCCTCCGGTTACAATGGCAACCTTGTCCTTCAATTCCAGATCCATTCTACCACCTCTATCAGTAATGGACTTCAGTTGTATTTATGATTTAATGTTTCATAGCATTTCTCTTACAGTTTCAGGTTTTGCAAATCAACAGCTATCAACCGCTATTCTTCTGCTTTCATGTTCTTGGGATAAATTTTGAGACCTTTTATAAAGCCGCCGGCGGGATTCGAACCCGCGGCCTGGTGATTACGAGTCACCCGCTCTGACCAGCTGAGCTACGGCGGCATCAGTAATTTTTCCATATTTTTGTATTGCACAGGGCACAGAACACTCCTTCAGATGTGGTTAAAAAATGTGCGGTGTTGTTGCAAACGTGACATCTGATGTTTCTGTGAGTCATAAAATCAGATCACCTCTCTTTTTCACGTATTCGACAAGCCCTCCCTCATTAAGAATGCCTATCATGATCTCCGGGAGGGGTTTGGATGAGATTTCAATTTCCTTTGTCAGATCGAGGATTATTCCTGACGAGAGATCAACTTCGAGTTCATCTCCGGGATCTATCATGTCTGTATCCGCTATGAGAACAGGGAGCCCCACATTTATTGCATTTCTGTAAAAAATCCTTGCAAATGATTTTGCAATTACTGCAGAAATACCAGCGATTTTTATTGCCAGTGGGGCATGTTCTCTGCTGCTCCCCATTCCAAAGTTCTTTCCAGCGACAATGAAGTCTCCCGGTTTCATCTTCTCTGGAAATTCCGGATCGGCATCTTCCATTACATGCCTGGCAAGTTCTGGCATGTTGCTTCTTAAATGGTAGTATCTGCCGGGAGTTATGTGATCTGTTGATATGTCGTCGCCAAATTTCCAGGCCCTTCCTCTGAGTTTCATTGCTCTCACCTGGGGTTCTGAGTTTTTAAAGACTTTCTTTTTGAATCTGTCGGTGATAATGAGAATGTGAAAGCTTATAAATTATGAACTCTCTTGACAGATGGGAGGAATTATCATGTCTGCCACAATTGTCGTGGGTGGTTTCTGGGGTGATGAGGGCAAGGGAAAGATAATTTCCCACATTGCATACAGCGACAGACCAAAAATAATCGTCAGGGGTGGAGTTGGGCCAAATGCAGGTCATACGGTTGAGTTTGATGGTAAAAAGTTTGGTGTGAGAATGCTTCCATCGGGTTTTGTTTACAGAGATGCAAAACTTCTCATTGGAGCAGGCGTTCTGATTAACCCGGATGTCTTTCTAAATGAGGTCAGAACCCTTAAAGTTGAAGACAGGACGGGACTTGACTTCAGATGTGCGATCATTGAGGAGAGGCACATAAATGCAGATAGAAGTTCGGAGCACCTTTCGGGTAAAATCGGATCAACAGGAACTGGATGTGGACCGGCAAATGCTGATAGAGTCATGAGAACGGCAAGACTTGCAAGAGATGTTGTCGAGCTTCAGCCATTTCTGACAGATGTTCCCTTAGATGTCAATACTGCAATAGATAGCGGAGAGTTTGTGCTGGTGGAGGGTACTCAGGGCTTTGCTCTCAGCCTGTATTACGGCACCTACCCGTACGTTACCTCCAAGGACACATCAGCTTCCCAGATGGCTGCAGATGTTGGTGTTGGGCCCACAAAAATTGATGAGGTTATTGTTGTGTTCAAAACATTCCCTACAAGAGTTGGAGCCGGACCATTTCCAACAGAAATGAGTCAGAAAGAGGCCGAGAGTCTTGGAATAATTGAATACGGAACGGTTACCGGAAGAAGGAGGAGAATTGGATACTGGGATGGGGAGCTTGCAAGATACTCTGCCATGGTGAATGGAGCAACTCAGATAGCCCTGACAGGAATAGACAGGCTTGACAGGGAGTGCTATGGTGTTAGGGAATGGAACAAACTTACAAGAAAAGCCAGAGATTTTGTTGACAGGGTTGAGGACGATACAGGGGTTCCTGTGACATTAATATCAACCGGTCCATCTCTGGAGCAGATAATCGACCTGAGAGATGAAAAATTGTAAGGCAGGATTGTTTTTTGGTTATTTTCCGAGGACTGAAGTGAAATAGTCGTGATGCGTCTCTTCATCCTCAAGAATCTGTTCAAAGAGTTTTGCAGTTGTGTAATCCTCTTCCTCAAGAGCTTTTTTGATTATTCTTCTGTAAAGGTCTATCGCCTCCTCCTCGGCTCTGACATCGATTTCAATCATTTCTCTGACGGTTTTACCGATGTTTATAGGACTGGGTTCTGTGGTCGGCTTCCCGCCAAGATAGGCAAGCCTCTCTGCAATCATCTCAGCATGGGTCATCTCAACTATTGCAATCTTTCTGAGCTCCGGTTTAACAATTTCTCCTTCAAAACCCTTTGCAAGGACATGCTGCCACATGTACTGGATTGAAACCTGAATCTCCCTTGCAATTGCCATATTGAGCATATCCTTTAACTCCTCACTTCCCATGAACTCCACCTCCAAATTCTTCTGACCAAAAATATAAAAAATTTAGCTCTTCACCACATCCGGAACCTCATGACATGTTCCGCAAAAGGTGTTGACATCGTGACAGTCGGAACACAGTCTTTTGTGAATCTCAGGCTGTTTTTCAAATGCATCCTTGTGCAGTCCGGCAGCCATATCGCTTACCGTAGGTGCGTCATGACACTGATCGCATTTTCCAACACCGTGCAATTCCTCTGTTTCTGTCTTCTCCGGTGATGGTGATACAGCAGGCGTCTCTGTTGGTTTTGGTGCTGGGCTTTTTTCTTCACTCTGTGAGCCAGAGCAACCGGCAATCAGCAGTGCACCTAACACAATCAACAACACGGCCAGCTTCATCGGATTATATTCTGGGACAGCAAATATAAAAACTTTCCACAACCATGTCTGTAATCAAAAACTTTAATAGGTGAGCATCATGCACTAATCTGTTATGAGGAGGTCACTTCTCGACTTGCTTGCATGTCCTGTTTGCAAGGGCGATCTTGACATTAGGGTTACAGAGGAAACTCAGGAAGAGATAGTGTCTGGAGAGCTTGTCTGCAGGAAATGTGGAGAAAGATATCCCATTGAGGATGGCATACCAAACATGCTCCCTCCAGAACTGAGGGAAAAGGTATGAAGTTCATTGTTGTAACCGGGGGAGTGATGAGCGGTCTTGGAAAGGGAATAACTGCTGCAAGCATCGGCAGAATTCTTGTTGATATGGGTTACAGCGTTGTTCCCATAAAAATTGATCCGTACATCAATATTGATGCCGGAACAATGAATCCTTTTCAGCACGGGGAGGTCTACGTGTTGAAAGACGGAACTGAGGTTGATCTTGATCTCGGGCATTATGAAAGGTTTATCGAAGTTGAACTTACAGGGGACCACAACATAACAACAGGGAAAATCTACAGCAGAGTCATAGAGAAGGAAAGGGCAGGTGAATATCTTGGCCAGACAGTTCAGATAATTCCCCACATAACAGATGAGATAAAGAGATGGATACGGGATGTTGCAGAAAACAAAAATGCCGACATCTGCTTGGTGGAGGTTGGCGGGACAGTGGGAGACATAGAAAGCATGCCTTTTCTGGAGGCAATCAGGCAGATGCATAATGAGGAAAGGGAAGAGGATTTTCTGCTTGTTCACGTAACTCTTGTGCCACTGGATAGCGGAGGGGAGCAGAAAACAAAGCCAACCCAGCACAGCGTTAAGGAGCTGAGGAGTCTTGGTCTGCATCCCGATGTGATAGTTGGAAGATGCAAAAGGGAGCTCGAAGAGTCAACAAAGAAAAAGATCTCTCTGTTCTGTGATGTGCCAGCTGAAGCCGTGATAAGCGCCAAGGATGCAGATGACATTTACGAGGTACCGTTAATTTTCAAAAAAGAAGGTCTTGACAGGTATCTTGCAAGAAAACTCAGACTCGGCAGAAGAGATAGCAACGGGAAATGGGAGAGCTTTGTAGATATGATGAGAAGTGCGAGGGAAGAGGTTACAATTGCAGTTGTTGGAAAATACATAGATGTGAGGGACTCGTATATAAGTATAAGGGAGGCTCTTAAAATTGCAGGAATTCACAATTCAGCCAGGGTTTTGGTGATCTGGATTGACAGTGAGGATTTTGAGGATTTTACAGAAATCGAAATTGAGGCCGATGGAATTCTTGTTCCTGGAGGATTTGGTCAGAGAGGTGTTGAGGGCAAGATGATGGCAATAAAATACGCAAGAGAGAACGATATACCCTTCCTTGGGATATGTCTTGGTTTTCAGCTTTCTGTTATTGAGTTTTCCCGGAACGTTCTCGGTTATAAAGATGCAAACAGCACAGAGTTTGGTGAGACGGAACATCCAGTCATAGATCTTCTGCCAGAGCAGAAGGAAATTGACAGACTCGGGGGAACGATGAGACTTGGTGACATTGAGATCACAATCAAGAAAGGTACGGTAGCTCACTTTCTTTACGGAAAAGATAAAATTTCCGAGAGGCACAGACACAGGTTTGAGGTAAATCCGGAATACATTGAAGAGCTTGAAAGTGCTGGTCTGGTTTTTTCAGGATATTCTGACGGTGGAAGGAGAATGGAGATTCTTGAGCTCCCATCCCACAGATTTTTCCTTGCAACACAGTTTCATCCAGAATTCAAGGCAAAACCATTTTCTCCGTCCCCTCCTTTCATGGGATTTGTCAGATCAGCAATTCAGTTCAGGAGGGAAGTGAATGGTGAATCCTGAAAGGTTTGTTGAGAATGCCGTGGAGGAGATAAGAAATAAGGTTGGAGATGGACGAGCAATAATCGCACTGTCAGGAGGAGTTGATAGCTCTGTATGCACGATTCTTGCTTACAGAGCAATAGGTGACAGACTCTATCCTGTCTTTGTTGATACAGGGCTGATGAGGGCTGGTGAACCTGAAAAAGTCAGAGAAATATTCGGCAGTATGAATCTGAGATTCATAGATGCAAGGGATGAGTTTTTTGAAGCTCTGAAAGGAGTTTCAGATCCGGAAGAAAAAAGGAAGGTCATAGGTGAGCTTTTTGTCAGGGTTTTTGAGAGAGTTGCAGAGGATGTGAGGGCTGACTATCTGATTCAGGGAACAATATATCCTGACATAATCGAAAGCCAGGGGGGCATAAAGAGTCATCACAATGTTGGAGGTTTTCCAACCCATTACAGCTTCAGGGGAGTCATAGAGCCACTGAGAGAGCTTTACAAGGATGAGGTCAGGGAGGTTGCAAGATATCTTGGGCTCCCTGAGGAAATTTCCGAAAGAATGCCTTTTCCAGGACCGGGGCTTGCAGTCAGAATCGTTGGTGAGGTCACACCTGAGAAGGTTGAGGTTGTCAGAAAAGCAACGAAAATTGTCGAGGAGGAGCTTAAGGATGTTGACAAATGGCAGGCATTTGCATCGCTCATCGGAAAAGCAACAGGAGTCAAGGGCGATATAAGGGTTTACGGATACATAATATCCATAAGAGCCGTTGAAAGCAGAGACGGGATGACTGCTGATCCTCTAAGGCTTGATTATGATAAACTCAGAAAAATGGCCCTGAGGATCACCGGAGAGATTCCAGATGTTGTGAGGGTTGTTTACGACATAACTCCAAAACCTCCGGCAACGATCGAGTATGAATGATTGGTTTGAGAGGGAGAAAAGGGTGTTTATCCAGTTCTTCAACAGGTACCCTCTGATGATTGAACGTGGAGAGGGGTGCTGGCTTTACGATGCCGAAAATAAACGGTTCCTCGATCTTGTTGCAGGGATTGCATGCATTTCTGTGGGCCATGGAAACGAGTATGTCAACAGCAGGATAAAAGAACAGCTTGACAGACTTGTCCATGTATCCAATCTCTTTTACACGAGGCCGCAGATAGAACTTGCGGAGAAACTTAAAACACTGACGGCACTTGACAGATTCTTCTTCACAAACTCAGGAACTGAGAGTGTTGAAGGAGCACTGAAAATTGCCAGAAAGGTAACGGGGAAGAAGAGGTTTGTCTCATTTGTCAATGACTTTCATGGAAGAACCATGGGAGCCCTGTCTGTCACCTGGAAGGAAAAATTCAGGAAGCCTTTTGAACCGCTTATCAGTCCTGTTGAATTTGCCAAATTCAATTCCATAGAAAGTCTCGAGGATGCAGTCGATAAAGATACGACCGCCGTAATTGTGGAGCTAATTCAGGGAGAGGCCGGAGTTTTTCCAGCCAGAAGAGATTTTGTAAAAAGAATTTTCGAGCTGAAGGACGAGTTTGAGTTTCTTGTGATCTTTGATGAAATCCAAACAGGATTTGGAAGGGTCGGAGAGTGGTTTGCCAAAGACATCTACGGATTTCAACCAGACATAATCACACTTGCAAAGTCCATGGGTAATGGATTTCCTGTTGGAGCCATTGGTATAAGTGAGGAGATTCATGGCGGAATTGAGAGTGGAGATCATGGATCAACATTTGGCGGGAATCCTCTTGCCTGCACCGCTTCACTTGCAACCATTGAGTACATTGAAAAGAAGAATCTCGTTGAAAATTCCAGAAAAATGGGTGAGAGATTCAGAAAAGGTCTCGAAAAGCTTGATTTTGTAAGGGAAGTAAGGGGTCACGGACTGATGATCGGAGTTGATGTTGGAGACGCAAAATCTCTTCATGAACATTTAATGAAAAATGGGATTCTTGTGAATGCTACATCTGAACGAGACATAAGAATAATCCCACCTCTGACAATAAGCAGCGATGAGGTTGACTTTGCCCTGAGGGTCATGGAGAGCTGGAAATCCAAAGAAAATCAGTGACGCATCCCGCTCCTCATAAGGTGTTTCTCTATCATGTTCTTTTCAAAGTAGTCCATTATTTCTTTCAGTGATGACTTCTTCTTTCTGTAAATCGGAGAAAGCTCCACAATTTCATCGATACTCAGACCTCTTTTATAAAGCTCCTTCAGCAACCTTTCCCGTCTATCGAAGTGCTCAATGTAACTGTTCAGTCTTGTCTCTATCTCATCCCTGCCATGGACCGGTTCGGAATGAGATGGCACAATCACATCAAAATCGTAGCTGAAAAGGGATTCTATGCTCTCTTTGAATTTATATGGATCACTTTCAGGATTTCCATACCATGGTCCAAATTCTGTCAGGTCGATGTCAGCGGAGTACAAAATTTTACCGTCGATGAGAAATAGATGCATGTCATCTGTATGTCCGGATGTTTTAATAAGCTCGATCTCATGACCGCTCCACTCAAATTCAGAAAAGTGGTTATACAGCTTAGCTTCAAAATCCCTTAAACCAACATACTCGGTTGCGAATTCAATCCATTTCTCCTCAATTCCCAAAGCAAATCTCTCTGCAAGCTCTTTAACCTTTGTGAAAGGATGTGGGGCAAAAACCTCTTTATTCAGACTGTTGAAATACCATGCCAGAGCGGAATGATCCGGGTGATTGTGGGAGAGAATAGCGACTTCAGTTCTCTCAATAAATCCATTCAGTATCTCAATTCCACAGTTCGGATCTATTGCTGCGTTTCCCACAATCAAGGTGTTGCAGTGGGGAAATTTTCCTTCATTTTTTCCCTGGATGAAGTAAACATCATCTGCAAGCTTCACCCGGGGTTGAAATTTCGATGTGTTAATTAATTTCACGGTTAGTTTTTATTCAGAACATTTCACAGGCCTTCGTGGAACGCAAACTTCTCAGCATCTCGGCTGCAAGATTCTCAGATTCTTTTGGAGGAGGAATGGCATATTTTGTTCTTCCCATACTCATATCCTCTCTCTCGATCAGTGAGCTCCCTGTTGATACCGCATCTGGAATAGTCATTTCCCTCTGGGGGATGTTTGCAACCCTCTCACAGCCGTTTGCCGGAAAGATTATAGAAAGATCCGGGAAACCAAAAAAGTATCTGACTGGATCACTGGTATTAACATCCCTTCTCATCTTTCTTTATTCCAGAGTGGAAACCATGCCAGAACTTGTCCTGCTCAGGGCCTTTCTCGGCATAGTTGAAAGCTTTATGCTTGTCTCAAGTCTCACGGTGGTTCTTTACATTTCGGGAAGAAAGAGAGGGGAGGGGTTTGGTGTCTATAACACGTTCACAGATCTCGGTTTCTCTGTTTCTCCAACAGTTGCAGGATTTCTGATTCTGTATGGAATAAATTTGGTTTTCTATTTTTCTGCTATTCTTGTTCTTGCATCCTCCCTTGGAATACTTCTGTTTGTGGATGACATTGAGATCAGAGAAAGGAGCAAAAAAAGTTCAAGCTGGCGAAATCTCAGCAGAGAGGTGATACCTGTTTTCATATCTCTGAGCTTTGCCGTTGCTATGATGTCCTCCATTGTCCCTCTTGAAAACTCATTTCTCACAAGGTTAAAGATAACCCCGTTAGAATTCGGAATATCGTTTACACTCTACCTTCTGGTCAGAACTCTCTCGAACACACCTGCAGGAATTCTGACAGACAGGCTCGGGAGCTGGAGAGTTTACGGGATTTCGTCTGCTCTCCTCTCCATTACCGGATTGTTTTTCATGGTGGAAAGCTTTTCAACTTTTCTTGCTGTCAGGTTAATCCAGGGTTTTATTGTTGCGATGGTCTACACTTCTTCTGCGGTTTACATAGCAGAAAAGAGCAATATTGGATATGCGATGTCAATGGGACTGCTCTCATCATCGATAACTGCAGGACTGACTGCTGGTCCATTGATTGCAGGTCTGCTTAGCGGTTATATTGGATTTGATTACGTCTACATCTTCTTTTCCCTTATGATCTCCCTTCCAGTCATTGCAAAAAGTATTTTAAAATTCTGAAGTCCACCCTCTGAAATCGTAATACTCCTGAAGCTGTTTTCTCACATCGGGAACTTTCCCTTCAGTTCCACCTGAAACCGGGTGGAGAACTATATCGGGAAGCCTGTCATGCTCTTTTCCCCTACCTGAAAGTTCATTGTATTTTCTTTTCAGATTGAAAATCTTCTCACCTGTGCTGTATATTTTTTCGGGAGAGTAATCGAATCCAGTGCTGAATTTAAGCAGGGATGATATGTGGGATGGCTTTGCGGGAACAAATACACACATGACAAGGCAGTTGAAGATCTCAGCAAAATTCTGCATCTTTGCCGTAATCTCTCCCTTGCCATCATTCTCAAGTCTCCCACTGCTTTCAATTCCGTACTCCCTGATTCTCAGGCCCATCTCGACATTGTACATCTGATGTGGCAGATGACATGCCCCCCTGTTGTTTGTTGCATATGCAACGGCAAGGCTGAAAAAAGCCCTTGGATCGTGCATTGGAATCTCAAGACCTCTTACGTGTGCTGCAATTCCGTTCAACCCAAGCTTTTCCTCAATCCTCATTGTTCCTTCAGCAAGCATATCTCCATGATTCTGTCTGCAGGCGATCAGTTTGAGGTACTCTTTCACCTTCTCAGCATCTCCGAATTTTATGCCAAAATCAGCCAGATTTTTCTCAGTGAGATACATTGCCATACCGATCGTTACACCGCATGAAATCGTATCCAGGCCAAGAGAGTTTGCGAGATGGTTTATCTCGATAAGACTCTCACCAGAATCAATCAGGAGCAGTGAGCCAAAGGAAGCGAGAGTTTCATACTCCGGCAGATGATACTCTTTTCCACCGTATTCAAGTACCTTTCCGCACTTGATTGAGCATCCCATGCATCCATCGTGCCTTCTGAAATACCTCTCGATCAGATAGTTGCTGGAAATTCTGTCTGCTTTACCAAATTCGCCTTCTGTGAAATATTTCACCGGCAGATCTCCGAACATCTCAGCAGATTCAACATAACCGCCAGTCCCAACCTCCTTGAACATGTTTGCAGTGAAGCTGTCCTTGACTCTTCCAGCCAGCTCTCTGACTGCCTTCATGAATTTTTCAGGATCGGCCATTTCCGGACTGAAGGTGAAATCCCTTGAAACTGCGATGGCTTTCAGCATCTTGCTCCCAAAGACAGCACCCATGCCGGTTCTCCCGGCCGCTCTCGAATTGTCAAGGATTATGCATGCATACCTCACAAGATTTTCACCGGCAGGGCCAATTGCTGCAACAGATGCATTTCCCTCTTCTTTCTTTAGCTCTTCAATCGTCTCGTATGTTGTTTTTCCCCACAGGTGATCGGCTTTTTTAATCTCTGCTCCATTGGAGTCGATATGAATGTAAGCAGGTCTCCTGCTTTTTCCCACTATAATCATTCCGTCCCATCCTGCCCTTTTGAGGTAGATTGCAAGCTTTCCTCCTGCATTGCTCTCACCCCATCCGAGTGTTAGAGGAGATTTTGCTGTAAACTGTATTTTGGAGCACGATGGGGCAGAACCTGTCAACGGTCCGGTCATGATCACAACCGGATTTTCAGGGCCGTATGGATCTTTTGAATGGGATTCCATGTCAAGATGAAGTTTAACAGCAATCCCGCTACCACCAATAAACTCTCTGTAAATTTTATCGTCCGGTCTGAGCTCTTTGACATAATTCTCAGAGAGATCTATCTTCAGGATTCTTCCTGCATACATCTTTCCACCATCCTCTCAATTATTTCTGCAATATCATCCTCTGCAGGCACAAATGGTGCTGTAACAATACAGCTGTCTTCCATTGCTTTTTTAACTATCTCATCCTGATGCATTTTGATTTCACTGCCATCGATGATCTTCCTGATCTCAAAAACAGATTCAAGTCTCTCAACCTCCTGCAGAACATTATGTCCGATTTTTAGACAAAGTTCATTCAACCTCTTAACCCCTCTTTCACTGTAGAACTCAAGAACAGGGTAGAGAAATGCAGAAACAGCCAGTCCGTGAGGGATGTTTAAAGATGCCCCAGTGGCATGGGCTAAAGCATGGACGATTCCCACCTGGGAGTTACTGAAGGCCATCCCGGCCATCGTTGCAGAGATGTGCATGTTTTCCCTTGCATCTTTTTCTCCCCTGTGAGATCTGATGAAGTTGCTGAAGATCATGCTTGCAGAGTTTGAGGCAAGTGCATCACTGAAAGGATTGCTGAATGAGGAAAGGAATGCTTCGATGGCATGGGTTAAGGCATCGAACCCACTCCAGATCACAAGATTTTCCGGCATCGAATAGGTAAAAAACGGATCAATAATTGCGATTTCCGGCATTGTCTTCACATTTGCCATTATCACCTTTCTTTTCTCCCTTTCGTCTTTCAGCACTATCGCCCATGTAACCTCGCTTCCTGTTCCACTGGTTGTTGGAATCGCAACAAGAACGGTCTTTCCCTTAAACCCGTATTCTTCAAGATCTGTAAAGGGAGTTATCTCCTCTGGCGGAATATCTACCTCCATGAGAATCCTTCCAGCTTTCGCTGCATCAATAACACTCCCACCTCCAAGGGCAATTATGATCTCCGGCTGTATGTATCTCATCTTTTCTGCCAGCTCCAAAGCATCATCAGTGCATGGTTCATCGGCTCTTATCGCTACCGTTTCATGGTTTTCGAGGTATTTTGAAATGCTGTCAACATATCCTAAGTCCTTTATGACTTCATCTGTTACTATCAGGCACCTTCTGCCTCTGAATGTCTCAACATGTTCCACAGAATCCCTGCCAAATATGATCTGGGGAGATGAAAATCTCCACATGTCACTCACTTCTCCGGAAATCTGGTCTCAATTTTCTGGGCCACTTCAACCAGAATCTTTGCAGCCCTTGCATATCTCATCACCTTGGCCATGTTTCCCTTTAACTTGAATTTTCCAGAAACAAGACCCTTAATGGGGTCTATTTCCCCATATATCAGCTTTTTCCAGTTTGAGTACTTTCCTCTGAATTCAAATGCGGGATTCACCTCTGAAGGATCATTGACCACATAACCGTTTCTGGCCTTTCCATGATGAAGATCGAGATATACATACATTGGCCTTTCAAGCTCCTCATCAGGCTCAACAACAAATAGAAAGTCCCCTTCCCAGTCCCTGGCAGCTTCTTGATACTCACTGCTCTCGTTGAGAAATTTAATGTATTCCCTGATCCATTCCTCTGAAAAAAGCTCTGGCATAATGTTATTCGTTTTTGTAAATTATTAAATCTGACGGTCATCGCCACTCACACACCACCCCAGAACCGGTGAGGATGGCGTCAAGCTCTGATCTCATTCTTTTTCACTGAAACTCTCGCTTCTGAAGTACTTGGAAACAAGCCTGGATACGCTTTCCTGAAGGTGCTTGTGCACAGCACTCTTGGACAGGTTCATCACGCTGGCTATGTCCTCAAGCTTTACCTTTCTCTTTCTGTCGAAGTATCCCATCTCATAGGCGGTTTTGAGAATTGTGTACTGTCTTTCAGTAAGTCTTACACCCCGATTATCGATATTCTTGACCTCTATCACCTCCCAGTTTCCCACATTTTTCAGTTTTCCGTATGCCTTCCTCAACAACCTTATGTCTGGGGCGTAGACCGTGTAAAGCTTGTTTCCATTTTCAACGATTATTGGGGGCTTGATAAAGCAGTAAGATTCTTCAAAAGCCTTTATTCCCGTTGTATCACGAATTACTGCGAGAAAATCAAGACTTGTTTTTGTTTTTTCCAGAATCTGAAAGAATCTCGTGCTTTCATGGCTCTCTATAATTTCAAAACACTCTCTTGGATTTCCATCCAGTCTTGAAATTCGTCCGAGAAAAAGAGCCTCCTCGTCATTCATCAGGATGTACTCCAGAAGTTCCATTGAAACCTGACCGTTTTCTGTAGCCTTGGCAAGAGAACAGGTATGTTGGTTGACACGAATTTTTGCGATGTACATGTGCATATGTCCACTCCATAGTATTTATTCCTGAAGGTGGATATTTCCATGTTTTCAATATAAATCTGTCCACCAAATGGTATATCTGGAAAGAAATAATATATTAGTTCGGTGATCGTATGAGAGAGATTTTTGAGAAGATGGTTGAGGAAGCCTTGGCTGCCCAGTGGGCCGATGTTAGAACCGTCAAAGAGAAGAGAGGAGGAAAGTTTGTAATCGATGACGTGAAGGCCTATGTGGAGGCTGCAAACAAAATGAAAGCTGTCGGGGATCAGAGCAGGGCTGTTTTCAGACTGCATGTGGACAGCGTGAATGCTCACTTCGAAATTCTGAAGAGTCTGACGAAGACGATCAGACCTGAAGACGACCCCTTTGTTGAGCATTATCAGACTCCGGCAATTTTAGAGATTCTGTATGACGAGGATGAGAGCTTCAGAAAGAGTATGGAGGCATTTATTGAGGCAATTGGCAAGAGCGAATCGCTCATAGGGCTGGAGTGCGTCAGGAGATACGGAGGCTTCTACGGGCCAACATGTGTCGTTGATTTTGCTCTGGTACCGGGAAGCACCAGCAATGTGGTGAACAGGATTTTGAAAACAGTTGAAATTCCTGAACATCACAAGCAGGCGATTCTCGCTGCCAAGTCCTGGGGTATGAACACCTCCTACGGAATTGGGGAGGTCTTCGCAAACGAGATTGAAAGGGGTACAACGCTGAACGAGGCTGTGAAGAAGGAAATTGAAATGCTCCAGTTCATCTACGATCAGCCCACAGAAGGCCAGGCGAGGCTGATGGATGATTTAGGCCATACATCCTTCGATGTTAGAGAGTACATGAGCAGGTACAGGAAGAGGATGGAAGGTGCTGTAAAAGAAGCCATAGATGATGGTGTCCATTACGGCAATATCGTGACTGTTCCGGCGTACTGTGTTGGAGACATTGCCCACCACATAGCTCAATCGACCTTCAACATGTGCAAGGATGATGTGGTGATGGCGGTCATTGAAGCCGTTACGGAGGTCATGGATTCAACGCTGAGAAATGCCGTTGATGGCTTCAAGAACGAGTATCAGCCGTTATCACTGGCAACGGGAGCTTCAGCAGTTGCAACAGAGTACATTCTGGAGCTCGACGGCTTCACGGCTCCGATGATAGTTGACCTGCTGACAAAGCGCTTCCACAACTACGTCCAGCTGTATCCGACGAGAGGTGGAGCAGCAGAACTCCACAACCACGACTTCATGGACATGATTTACAGAGGGTGGAAGTATCTGGACAAAGCAAGAAGGAACAGAAACGGCTCCGCTGACAAGCTCGTGCCCAAGGTGGGCGGCTTCGATGTCAATCTTGATCCAATCCACGAGAATGAGGTGCTCATGAACCCCCAGCGCTACACGTATCCGGGATGTGCAATAAGCGTCAGATTTTCAGCCCTGATGAGGTTGGCAGACTATCCGTGCCTGCTCACCAGCGAGCCTGTAACTGCGACCATGGTTACGAACGTGATTGCACTGCACAAAGAATCTCCGGGCTCACCTGCCAGAGTGTGCAAGGATTGCGCAACTGCGGCACTGATTGACGTGAGACACGACTACTGCCAGTGGAAAGAGGCAGTTTAACCGGTATTCCGGGGAAAACTAACCCCGATTTCTTTTTTAGAACTGAAAGGCGGTGATTGGTTATGAAGTGTTACCTCTGCAAAGAGCAGGGAAAGGATACCGAAGCAGTAGCAATATGCATCGTTTGCGGCATGGGAGTCTGCATGGAGCATCTGGTTAGAGAGGAGACCGAGCTGTGGGAAGGCGGCTATCCCTTCCCGGCAAGAAAGTTGAAGAAGACCATTCCAAGAATCGTGTGCGTCATCTGCCATGAGGCCATGGAGGGTTAGAGATGACAGATCTGTTTCGCAGAAGCATAGCAGAGCTCGTGGGCACATTTATCCTTGTCTTCTTTGGCCCTGGAGCCGCGGCAATAACACTTATGATTGCTAACGGAGCATCAAAGCCCAACGAGTTCAACATCGGGATTGGTGCACTTGGAGGACTTGGAGACTGGCTGGCAATTGGTCTCGCATTTGCATTTGCCATTACAGCAGCAATCTACGCTGTCGGGAAAATTTCGGGTTGCCACATCAATCCTGCGGTAACAATTGCCCTGTGGGCGACAAAGAGGTTTCCGACAAATGAGGTTCTGCCTTACATACTGGCACAGCTTGTTGGTGCAGCTCTGGGCAGCTTTGCCTTTGCAGCTGCTGCAGGAATGGACGCAGTCACTATCGGCGGGCTTGGAGCAACAGCGCCATTTCCGGGGATAGGCTATGGTCAGGCGATGCTTGCAGAAGCCATAGGAACTTTTCTGCTGATGTTCGTCATTATGGGCATAGCCGTTGATTCTAGGGCTCCTCAGCAGTTCGCAGGCCTGATAATCGGTCTGACTGTTGGAGGGATTATCATAACCATCGGTAACATCTCCGGCTCATCCCTTAACCCAGCAAGAACCTTCGGCCCTTATCTTGGCGATATGCTGCTTGGCGGTATAAACCTCTGGAACTTCTTCCCTATTTACGTTATTGGCCCCATTGTTGGAGCTGTTCTTGCAGCATTCCTCTACGACTACCTTGCAAGAGAAAGGTGAACTGTCATTCCATTTTTTTCAGAACACTGAAGCAGCATTCTTTCCATTATTTTTTCAGAACGGGGTTGAAAGTCTCAAAAAATATATATCGATCAGGTTAAGTTTCCTCGGTGATACCAATGGGAACTGATGAGAATCTGATAAGCGCATTTTCCGGAGAGAGTCAGGCAAGCATCAGGTACAGAGTTTTTGCGGAGATTGCAAGGGAGAAGGGATTGAAGAACCTGGCAAGAGTTTTTGAAGCGTTCTCCTATTCAGAATTTGTTCACGCAAAAAACCACATGAAGAACTTCAGGAGTGATGAGCTTGATGATCCACTTTCAGCTCTTGATGAAGCTATCAGGAGTGAAACCCACGAGGTTGAGGAAATTTACCCGGAGTTCTATGAAGAAGCCATTGCTGAAAAGAAAAAGAAAGCAGCAACCTCATTCAGATGGGCGATGGAAACTGAAAAAAAAGCATGTGGAAATATACAGGCAGCTGAGAGTTCTGGTTGAGAGTGGGAGAGACAGGGCATTTGACCAGAAAATATATGTCTGTCCAACCTGCGGGTACGTGTTTGCTGGAGAAGCTCCAGAAGTCTGTCCGCTCTGCAGCATTTCAAGGGAGTCCTTCAGAGTATTCTGACAGATTTTACCACAATATTGATAAACAAACAACATTTTTCTCTTTTAAATGCCGGGGTGGCAGAGAGGCACTGCGCGGGCCTGGAGAGCCCGTGTGCCGTAAGGCACGCGTGGGTTCAAGTCCCACCCCCGGCGTTTATTTAAGCTTTTTAGGTGCTCGACGAGTTCTTTCAAGCAATTATCAAAAAAGATGCTCAAATTTATGACGAGTTGGCAATAATGTCCACTAAACCCTCTTTTTCTAAAACCTTTCTGACCACAGCATGTGAAAGTGCAAACTCATTCATCACTCCACCACATCAACAAACACGAAAAACTCCAAAGAACGAAAAAAGGTAAAGAGCAGCTCCCCAGTAAGATTGAATCCTCCCTTTCACTTCAAAAGACTGTGAAATCTCTGTGAAATATGGGTAAAGTTGAAAGAAGAGGGATATGACGTAAACGATGCAGATATAATAATCTCTGCAATAGTGATCAGACAGCACGAAAAACTGATCACTCTCGACATAGATTTTGAATTTATCAAGAGGTGTCTAAACTCGATGACACCTGACACACCAGATGAAATCGATGCATCCATAGTCGAAGAAATCTTCAAACTAAAAGTAGATAAGGAGAATTTCAAGGAGAAACTGAAAGAGATAGAGAAAATTGCTATGCGAACTGGGATATCAAAGGAGGATACGCTAAAGGTTCTCATGGAGCTTAGAGAATGATTACGATGGATGCATCAATTCTCGTTGATGCTTTGCTTGAAGAAATAGAGATGTTGAAGATGCCCTGAACTTCATTGGGACCAATATAACCCTTTTTGATGAGAGATATAATTGAGAATGCTGTGGAGGTTGCAAAGGAAGGCTGCAGAGCTGCAGACGCTTGCTACATATCAACAGCAATGAAAACAGGTTCGATGCCCGTGTCTGCTGATAAAAGGATGGTTGATATTGCAGAAAGTATGGGGGTTAAGGCAACCCTGATCAGATAATTTAAAGAATTGATAAAAGCTAAGGATTTAT
>WAMS01000140.1 GCA_015522195.1 Geoglobus sp.
TCGCAATAACTGACCTTGAAAGAACCGGCATCCTTGACAGATACGGGATAGAGAAAGAGATAATCCAGGAACTTGAACCAGTTGTTCTGATTGAGATTGAAGATGAGAACTATAGCATTCCAGCAAAGGATGTTTCTGAGGAGATTGGAGTCAGGAATCAGAATGATGTGGATCTCCTCGACAGGGCAACCAAGATCGTATACAAGAAGGAGTTCCACAAGGGAGTGATGATGGATAACACAGGAAAATACGCCGGATTGAAGGTTTCTGTTGCAAAGGACAGGGTGCATGAGGATCTGATAAAAAGTGGAAAAGGAGATGTGTTTTTTGAATTCAGCGAAAAGCCGGTTGTATGCAGGTGTGGAACTGAGTGTGTTGTTAAGGTTGTCAAAGATCAGTGGTTTCTCAATTATTCAGATCACGAATGGAAGCAGAGGGTTCTTGATTGGCTTGAAAAAATGGAAATAATTCCGGATTACTACAAAGAAGAGTTCAGAAACAAGATCGAGTGGCTCAAGGACAAGGCGTGTGCGAGAAGAAAGGGACTGGGAACAAGAATTCCATGGGACAGGGAGTGGCTGATAGAAAGTCTTTCAGATTCTACAATTTACATGGCGTACTACATAATTGCAGGGCACATTAATTCCGGAGTCCTGAAACCTGAAAACCTGATTCCGGAATTTTTCGATTATGTATTTCTTGGCGAAGGTGATGTCAGGGACGTATCTGAAAAATCGGGGATAGATCCTGATTTTCTAAAATCACTGAGAGAGGATTTTGACTACTGGTATCCTGTGGATCTGAGAAGCAGTGGAAAGGATCTGGTTGCAAACCATCTTCTATTTTTCCTGTTCCATCACATAGCCCTCTTTCCTGAAAAGTACTGGCCGAGAGCCATTGCAGTCAATGGATTTGTCAGCCTTGAAGGGAAAAAGATGAGCAAAAGCAAGGGTCCACTTCTCACACTAAAACGTGCTGTCTCTGAATTTGGAGCAGATGTGACAAGAATGTACATTCTTCATGCATCCGAATATGACAGTGATGCGGACTGGAAAAGAAGGGACGTTGAAAGTCTCTCAGCCCATCTTTCCAGACTCTATTATCTTGCAAGGGAGTACTATCTGAAAGAACCGGAAGAGACAGATGATCTGGACAGATGGCTTCTCAGCAGATTTCAGAAAGCGGTTAAGGAGACAAGAGAAGCAATGGAAAATCTTCAGACAAGAAAAGCTGTTAATGTTGCCTTTTTTGAAGTCATAAACGATGTGAGATGGTACCTCAGAAGAGGTGGGAGAAATCTTTCGGTTATATTTGACGACTGGCTGAAGCTTCTTTCTCCCTTCACACCTCATCTGTGCGAGGAAATCTGGCACTGGAAGCATGATTCCTTTATCAGTCTTGAACCCTATCCAGTGTGCGATGAGTCAATGATCGATGAGAAGCTCGAGATGGCGGAGAGATACCTGACAACACTGATTGATGACATAAATGAGGTAAAGAAATTTGTTGAAGATCCAGCAAGAGTTTACATATCTTTTGCAGAGGATTGGAAGAAGCGTGCCCTTGAAATTGCGAAATCAGGAAAAAACATGAAGGAGATCATGAAAGAGCTCATGAAGGATGAAAGAATGGGAAGAATTTCAAGAGAAGTTCAGAGTTTTCTGAAAAGGGTAATGAGAGAGGGTGAGGCGCTGATAGAGATTGATGAAGAGAGGATAATCAGAAACGCGAAGGAGTTCATTGAAAAGGAAACCGGTCTTGAGGTGATTCTCGATTACGAATATATGCCAGAAGAGAAGAGAAAGGTGGCAATGCCGGGAAAGCCAGCGATATACGTGGAATAATTTTTTAATTCTGATGGGTTAGATTATTTTATGTGGTCATGTCACAGGATTATCTTCCTTGCACTGATCGCAATCACTTTCTTTCAGCCAGTTAGCGCTGACATTCTTGAGTACAGGATAGAGGGCACGATAAATGAGGGCACATATATTGCCGTGAAGGAAGCCATTGAAAAGGCTGAAAAGGAAGATTTTTCTGCTGTTTTGCTGGTGATTGACACACCAGGTGGTCTTGTTTCATCTACTGAAAAAATAATATCCGAGATATTTGAAAGCAGAGTACCTGTTCTTGCCTACGTCCCTCCCGGTGCATTCTCAGCATCTGCCGGATCTCTGATTGTGGTATCAACCAATGTTGCAGGAATGGCAAATGGCACATCTATTGGTGCAGCAACTCCCATCTCTACAGGAATCGGTGAAACAAAGGTCGAGGAAAAGGTTGTGAATTACCTGGCAAGCTATGCAAAGTCCATAGCAGAAAAAAGAGGCAGAAATGCAACAGCAGTTGAAAGATTTGTAACCCATGCATACAGCGCCCCTGCAAGCGAGGCCTACAGGTATAACATAATCGACGTGCTTGCCGACAGTAAATCGGAATTCCTGAAAAAAGCAGATGGAATGGAAGTTGAGACCTCAGCTGGAAAAACTATCATCCAAACAGCAGATCAGAAGATAACTGTTTATGATGAATCACTCAGGGTTAAGATATACAACCTGATTTCATCTCCTGAACTTGCATCTATACTGCTTATTATTGGGATCTACGGGCTCATCTATGGCCTGACGTCTCCAGGAATGGGAGCGGAAGTTCTTGGGGCTATCTCCTTAATTCTTGCACTTTTCGGACTCGGTGTCATAAACGTGAACTACATGGGTGTTGTGCTCATACTTCTGGGCATACTTTTCCTTGTTGCAGAGCTTCTTACTCCAACATACGGTATTCTTGGAGGTGCTTCTGTTGTCTGCATAGTTCTTGGAACTCTTATGCTGTACAGGGAGCCACTTATGCCAGAAGATTTCTATCAGAGCTTTACAATGCTTGTTGGCGGTCTTGGACTTGGAATTGGGGCGGTAATGACATTTGGTGTTATAAAAATCATCCAGATAAAGAAGGCAAAAAAGAAAGTTGGAGCTGAAGCCCTGATTGGAAGGAAGGGAAGGGTTGTTAGCTTTTCCAATGGAGAAGGAATGGCAAAATTTGATGGCGAACTCTGGAAAATTGTAAGCGAGGATGAGCTGAAAGAGGGAGATACTGTTGTTATAACAGGGAGAGATGGTCTTATTTTGAAAGTGAGAAAACATGAGGGTTGATGAGGAGTTAAGGGCAGAAACAATTAAATGGCTCGATAAAATAAGCTCTGTAAAATTTTCAGGAAATTGTGAATTTGTTGAGAATATAAGAGCGTACATAAAAGATTCGAGGTATTTTCTCCAAAAGGGAGATCTGATTCGGGCGTTTGAATGTGTGATCTGGGCCTGGGCATGGCTTGAAATAGGAAAGGATTATGGTTTTCTGGAGGTGGAGGAATGAACCCCTATGAGATGGCATGTTATCAGCTTGAAAGAGCAGCTGAAATAGCAGGAATAAAGGAGGATGTGGTGGATTATCTCAAAGTTCCAGACAGGGCTGTGGAGGTAAAGATTCCTGTAAGGATGGATGATGGGAGAATAAGGGTCTTCACAGGTTACAGGGTTCAGCACTGCGGTGTGAGGGGTCCGTATAAGGGGGGCATAAGGTATCATCCTGCTGTAACCATGGATGAGGTCAAGGCACTTGCAATGTGGATGACCTGGAAATGCGCTCTTGTGAACATTCCTTACGGTGGAGGAAAGGGAGGGGTAAGAGTTGATGTAAAGATGCTCAGCAAAGGAGAGCTCGAAAGACTTACAAGGAGATATACCGCAATGCTGACACCATTTATCGGTCCGGAAAGAGACATTCCTGCCCCAGACATGTACACAGACGAGAGAGTCATGGCATGGATGATGGATACCTACAGTGTTTATCAGGGATACACTGTGCCGGGCATCGTAACTGGAAAGCCAATATCCCTCGGTGGCTCTCTTGGAAGAACCTCAGCAACAGGAAGGGGGGTTGCCATAATTGCAAAAGAATCAGCCAGGGCAATTGGGATGGAAATAAAGGATGCAGATGTGGCAGTTCAGGGATTTGGAAATGTAGGATACTGGGCAGCGAAAACTCTCCACGAAATGGGTGCAAGAATAATTGCCGTGACTGACAGTAAAGGAGGTGTTTGCAGTGATGATGGGCTTGATCCGGATGCCCTTCTGGAATTCAAAAAAAGGACAGGGAGTGTAGCAGGATTCAGAGATGACCACATATCCAACGAAGAGCTCTTAACTCTAAAAGCAGACATTCTCATACCGGCTGCTGTTGAAAATGTCATAAATGAGAACAACATGCACAAAGTGAATGCGAGAATGATTGTTGAAGGTGCAAATGGTCCGATAACTCCGAAAGCTGAGGAATACCTGAACAGAAAATGCGAGCTTGTCGTACCTGACATTCTCGCCAATTCTGGCGGAGTCATTGTGAGCTACTTTGAATGGGTACAGGATCTGGAAAGGTATTTCTGGGATCTCGATAGAGTTAATGCTGAACTTGAAAAAATACTTGTAAGAGCATTCGAAAACATGATAAGAGTGAAACAGGAACACGGAAACATTCTTTGGAGAGATGCATCAATGGTTCTTGCTTTAAATAATGTTGTTGAAGCTCTTGAGA
>WAMS01000141.1 GCA_015522195.1 Geoglobus sp.
GTATACTGTTTAACTACTTCACCACTCTTTTTACCCTCAGCCTTCGTTGTCATAGGTTTTACATTTTCCTCAGCAGGCTACATTATTGTTAAAAACAGCATAGGAAAGCTGAGACTCTACTGGCTCGCAAACATTCTCGCTCTTGTAAATGCGCCCATACTCTATTTTTCAATGAGCTGCAGCATGAGTCTGTTTCTGAAAATTTATTTTGGATATGCCGTTCTTGCATTCTCTATTCTCGCTCTGGCACCATTTGGATACAGGTATTATCTGAAAAGGAATTATGGTTTTGAAAGAGATCAAGAGCTTGAAAAACTTGCAGAGATGGAAAATGTTTTCGTTTTAAATTCTGCATTGCCCAGGGCATTTACTCTGGGAAAGGAGGTTTTTGTAAGTGCAGGGATGCTGGACCTCCTCGAGGAAAGAGAACTCAAAGCAGTTCTCATGCATGAAAGATTCCATGTAATCCAGAACCGAACTCCTTTCCTGAACAGACTGAAGTATCTGACTTTCCTGCCAATTTCCCAGAACAGGATCGAAATTATGGCAGACGAATATGCTGAAAAAATCGTTGGAAAGGAGGCGCTTGAGAGTGCAAAAAGAAAAATTGAAGAATTTTACAGTTAATGTTCCAGATCGTACTCCTCTTCGTTTATGACCTCATCAGGATCAGCATACCACTCAGCATTTCTTCTTCTGAGAAGAACGTAAATAATTGCCACACCAATCCCAACTGCAAACACAGGATAATACCAGAGACCTATAAATATGCCTTCTTTCGGAGGATTTGCCAGAACCTCCTTTCCGTACATTGCCTGAAGTTCTTCAATAATCTCTTCTTTGGACATACCCTGGTTTATCATTTCTCTTATTTCATTTCTCATCCTGTCTGCAGTACCGCAGTTACAGGATTCAAGAACCATTCCGCATCCACATGAGCATATAACATCCTTCTGAACGTCATTCACGGTAAGAGCCTGTGCGTTCACAGTAGACAGAATCATGTAAAATAATAAAAAGATGTATTTCTTCATGTCTCCACCTCACTTTCAGATTTAAAGACAAATTCTTTAACAAATTTCCTGGGTATGAGGGCAAAGATGCCACCAAAAGTCAGAATCCAGCTTCCGAGCCATATCAGATTCACAGTTGGATCTATTTTTACTTCAAAAAGTGCACGGTTCTGCTCGGCACCATTGAGAATTACAAACAGATCTTTGGGGAATTCAGTGTAAAGATCCACTCTTCTTATCTCTTCCTCATTACCTGTTTTGTATTTTTCGATTGCCGGCCTTAGCACTGTTACAAATTTACCATCCTTCCACACCTCAATATTTGCATACCAGGTAATTTTCAGATTGTCTTCCTTAAAGCCAAGGCCCCTGTAGATAAGGGTATATTCTCCAAAAACCCTTTGCTCGTTTACACTCATGATCACATCTTCATAAGTCTGGGTATAAATTCCCCCTGCAACTCCCATAAACACGATGAGAATTCCAAGGTGAGCAGTGTATCCTCCATATCTTCTCCTCCTTCTGAGTATTATTTTGATGCTGCTGAGATTTCCGTACTGATCTTTGAAGGCTGATGTGTCTCTTATGTACTGTCTTATGTGGGTTGTCAGTGCGAAAAGAAAAACCGAGGTTGCAAGAATCATCTCAATTCTCAGCTGCAAGATCAAGCCTGCACCAAGTCCGATTATGAATGCAACTGAAGGAATTTTCAATCTATCAACAAGCTCTTTACCATGAGCCCTTCTCCATGGAAATGCGATGCAGAGGCCAAGCAGCACTATTAACGCAAAGG
This sequence comes from Geoglobus sp., assembly GCA_015522195.1. GTDB lineage: Archaea > Halobacteriota > Archaeoglobi > Archaeoglobales > Archaeoglobaceae > Geoglobus. Next base: position 1,807 of record WAMS01000141.1, read on the forward strand.
AAAGCGGAGTGATGACCTGATTGTAAAATGGAGGACCAATTGTAACCTTGAATCCTGTAATGCCTTCACTGATCAGCGGGAATATCGTTCCCCAGAAAACAGTGAGGGCTGAAGCCACCAGGATAAGATTGTTAAAGAGAAATGTGGCTTCCTTTGAAAGAGGTGATTCAACAATATCCTGGCTCTTTATGTAATCTTTTCTCTCGTATATCACCCACAATGTAGCCAAGGGAATAAGAAATAGCATTATCATGAATGGGGGTGTGAGATTGCTCTGTCCAAAGGCATGAACACTGCTTATTACTCCGCTTCTTGTTATAAATGTTCCGAGAATCACAAACTCAAATGTGATAAATGCGAGAATTATGTTCCAGAGCTTCATACCCCTTCTTGCTTCCTGAATCATTATGCTGTGCATTAAAGCAGAGAGGGTGATCCAGGGAAGGAGTGAAGCATTCTCAACAGGATCCCATCCCCAGTATCCTCCCCAGCCAAGAACCTTGTACGCCCATATCGCTCCCCAGAATATTCCCTGAGTGAGCCAGACCCATGTGAAAACAATCCACTTTCTCGCTCTCAAAACCCATTTGTCATCTGCAATCAGAACACCAGACACTGCAAGAGCGAAAACAATGGCGGAACCAGCATACCCTACAAAAAGTGTTGTTGGATGTGCAGCCATTTCCGGTGTTTGCAGTAATGGATTCAGTCCTATACCATCCACTGGGAGAAAGCCCAGTCCCTGAAAGGGATTTGAAACGGTTGAAAGAAGAAGGAGAAAGTAGACCATAACAAGCATTGAAACAAGCATGGTGTAGGCTGAGAGCAGATCTTTCTTTTCAATTCTCAGATATGCCACCATGTATCCTGCCAAAAAAAGTGCCCACAGCAGAAGTGAACCATCAGACCCTGCCCAGAATGCAGTGAATTTGTAAAAGTCAGAAAGGTTCCTGCTTGAATAGGAAGCAACATACTCTATCCAGAAGTTATCTGTAAGGAAATAGTACCAGAGAAGTAAGGATGCTGCCAGCACAAGAAAGCTTGTAAGGTAAATTGCCCTCTCACCATAGTAAAGAAGCTTTGGATTTTTGCTGTTTATCCCTGAATAGTACGCCCATACAGAATAAAGAGAACTAAGAAGAGCTAAGTATATTATTATCTGACCAATGTCCAAAGTCCACACCTCCTCAGATTACAACTCCCATTTTCTGCCGCCCTTTTTCCTTCCTTTTCCATTGCCATCTCTTTTGGATTTCCCGATTGTATATGCAACAAACCCTGTTATGGCAAGTCCGAGAACGTAAAATGGAAGCATATCGCGGCCATCTCTTTTAGATGCGCCTTTGATTGCTTCAAACTCCTGGTTGACCAGTATGGAACTTCCATATAGTGTTACATACCTGTTGACCAGTTCATCAGGGGTTTTACCTGCAAGGAGTTCTCTGTTTATTTCCGACCTCAGCTGAACTGCAGTTTCACAGTGACAGTTTGCAAGTATTTCACCACACCCACATGGACAGTAGATCTTGCTTTCCACATCCATGGAGCTGTATTGAGCGTTTACAATCCCCATGAATGTCAGGAGTATTGCGAGTATTATAGCATTTTTCATTTTACCACCCAATTTTACAATTATCGTAAATTGATATTTAAGCTTTCCTTTTTGTGAGGATGAATGCAAAACCCAGTGCAACCAGTGCTATTATCGAAGTGAAATCAGGAGATTTCTTTCCGGGATATGATTCGGGATCTCCAGGCATTGTCCCTGCTCTGAGCTCTTCAATATTGGAAAATCTGTCTGAATCGCTGTCAAGTTGCATCAGTTCTGGAGTTAATGAGCCAATTTTTGCAAAGTCCGCACCAAATGAGTTCACTCCACCATAGCCTGAGCTCTGAACATGACAGAGTGTGCATTTTTTGACCTCGTCAGGAAAATCCTTGAAATTTTTCATGTATTCCGGCCTTGAAAGGGCTGGCTGTGAAATCAGCAATACTGAAATCAGCATTACGGCAATTCCCGTAACAACCTCTTTCCTTGGCACCACTTTCACCTCTTTTACGAGAATTGTAAAACAGGTTTTATAAAGGTTGTTGCTTCACCAACCATTCATGGATGATCGGTCTGAATTTCCATTCTAACCATTTTCAGATGACATGCATTTCAGGGAATGTCAGAATCACAAGCCTTATAAACAATTTCTGTGGGTTTTTCAATACTCCTAAGGCGGGCCGGTAGCTCAGTCTGGGAGAGCGCCGCCTTGGCATGGCGGAGGCCTGGGGTTCAAATCCCCACCGGTCCATGTTTAATAACTTTTTCGCCCACACCAGTTCCCGAGCAAATGCACCTGGACAGACGGTGTAACCGTCATTATTTCCCTTCTCTTTAGCTCTGCGACACCTGAAGTGACACTCTCATGTCCCTTTCAGGTAACAGGGGAAGTAACAGGGGTTCACTGCTTTGGACTCCCGACACGATCATCCGGAGAATTCGAACCCCTGACCTCACCGGTCTGGTTTTCCTGGAATTTTCTCAGGAGCTCCTTGAGTTCCCGGATAAAGCCACACTCCCTGCATCCCGGCCTCTGCGATTTGAACACCCTGTAGATCCTGAAGTACATGGATCTGACAGTCCTCCCCCTGGAGCCAGAGGCCCAAGTTTTTATGATCAGTCCTGAGGACTCGAGATATCCGAGCACCCTTGAGAGAACCACGGTAATTGAACTTGACGGTCTGAGAGATCCCATAGCAAAGGCATTCCTGATCTCCGTCCTGCTCCAGAAGATAAGGAACTACAGGCTGGGTCAGAGGGAGAGGGATACCTGAAGCATGTGATAGTCATAGAGGAGGCCCAGAACGTCCTCAAGAGGGATCAGGAGGCAAGTTCAATAATCACCGCAACCTATCGCGAGATCAGGAGCCTGTGTGAGGGCATAATCTCAATAACCCAGATGCCCTCTGAGTTCAGCAAGGACGCTCTTGCAAACACGAACACCTTCTTCGTGATGAAGCTTGTGCACAGGGATGACGAGCTCGTGGCAAGGGATATTCTGGGGCTTAACGAGGAGCAGATGCGGATTCTGGAGCACCTCGAGAAGGGAGTTGCGTTCATGAAGACCGAGGGGCTCTGCATGGTGAAAATACCGCTGGTGGAGAGGGAAGAGGTCAAGGTGAGGAAACAGAAGCCTGTTAGGCAGGACATCGCTGCCTCTATTGCGAAGAGAAATAACGTCAGGGCAAGGGCTGCGAAGATCGCTACAGCTGTGCTGATTTTCCTGAGAGATGGGAATGGATTTACCGTCATGTTTAATCTATTGAAGGATTGAGATGAAAAATAGGAATAGAGGGGAGAGTGCAAATTTAGGATACAGCGAGAAGGCTGTCTCTTTTTATGGCAGAATGAACAAAATCCTCATCATAGACATCTAACACTTTTAAGATTAATTTTTCAAGCAATCTTTCTAATTTTCTCATATTTTCAAAACTGTTGACTTCTGAGTGATTCAGTCTTCTCCCGTGGAATATATCGTCTCTTTAGGGTACTTACACAACCTCCAACCTAATTCCTTCTCTAACGTATCCAATCCACAAACAATAGACAATCCAACCCTCCCACACAAAGAGACCTAACCAAACATCTTTTAATAGGAAATAAACCAGATAAAAACCGTAAAACTTATGTAGGA
>WAMS01000142.1 GCA_015522195.1 Geoglobus sp.
CTCCTAAGAACATCCAGCCAACTGTGGCAATAAGGATGCTGAACCCATGTTCTATCTGGGTTATGAGGTAATACGATATAACAATCTGAAATACTATTGCGATAGAGGATAGCAGATAGGCAAATGGGAGCTTGAAGCTCCTTCTCAGATCAGGGCGCCTCAGCCTTAAAATAATGAGTGATGCGTTAACCGAAAGGAAGAGGACTATGAACATGAGGCTTGCTGCAGAGGCTACAGCCTCAATTGGCGCGAGAGAAGCAATAGCCACAATAAGATAGCTGAAAAAAATGGCATGATGCGGAGTTCTGGTCTTTCTGTTGATTTCTGAAAAGATTCTGTGGAGGTATCCTGTTCTGCTCAATGCAAATATCACTCTTGATGATGAGTAGATCGTTGCGTTCATTGCGCTCACAGTGGATATTATTCCTCCAGCAAGGATCAGATAACCGCCAAAGAGCATTATGCTGTCAGCCACCCTAACAAGACCTAATTCTGCAAGCTCTCCAAGATACATCCAGCTCGGAACATCTGCTTTTATGGCTCCAAGCAGTGAAAACGCGACAAGAATGTATATTGCAACAGCAGTCCAGAGGGACATGACTATAGCCCTGGGGATATTTTTCTCAGGATTCTTCACCTCCTCTCCGCTCTGAACTATTATTTCAAACCCTTCAAATGCGATGAACGTGAGACCCATCGCAGCGAGTACCCCTGTAAATCCGGTGGGAAGAAAAGGAGCGTATGAGCTTATCCAGTCTGGATGTGTGAGAGTTCTGTATATCCCGAAACCTGCAAAAACAACCAGTATTAAAACCTTGAGAAGTGTAACCAGACTTCCGAGCTTTCCACTTTCCTTTGCACCCCTGTAATTTACATAGGCAAGAAAACTAACCATGAAAAGTGCCGAAACTTTTGAGAGGGCAAGCCTTGGCAGATCGAAACCTGCAAAGCCAATAACAAACTCTGCAAAAAAAGCTCCAAATGTCACAGCGTAAAGGGCACATGCTATTGTATGGGCCGCCCAGTCGATCCATCCTGCCAAGAATCCCGGAAACTTACCCATGGCCTCCTTTATCCAGACATATCCCCCTCCTGCCTGTGGTAAAGCTGAACCAAGTTCAGCATACGCCAGACCTGTCAGAGTTGCTATAATTCCATTAAGAAGAAAGGCAAGAAGGATTGCAGGACCTGCAATTCCGGCTGCAATTCCTGTTAGAGCGAAAATACCAGCTCCGATCATCCCTGCAATGCCAATCATTGTTATGTCAAAAAGAGAGAGATCTCTGCTAAGCGATACCTGAACATCTCTGCCCACACAATCACCTGAAAAAGAGATGTACTTAAAAGAAACTTAAGCCTTTCTTACATCCTCTCAAGAGCCTCAATGCCGAGAAGCTCAAGCCCATTTCTCAGAACAATTCTTGTGGCATCGACAATAGCGAGCCTGTGCATCCTCAATTCAGAGTTCTCGGTTATGACAGGATTTCTGTGGTAAAAATCACTGAACTTCTCCGCAATGTCGAGAATGTATTCAGCAAAAATGCTTGGTCTCAGCGATTCAACAACCTTCTGGATGTTAAATGAGAACTTTGAAAGCAGAAAGAGAAGTTTTCTCTCCACATCATCCATGAGCTCATATTTGAAATCCAGATCCACATATCCAGCCTCAACAGCCTTCCTCATTATGCTGCATGCTCTTGCATGGGTGTACTGAATGTAGCTGGCAGTCTGCCTTTCAAAATCCAGTGCCTTCTCCCAGTCAAATGTCATCGGCTTTTCAGGAGAGACTCTCACAAAATCAAATCTCAAAGCTCCGATAGCCACTGCCTTCGCAACCCTGTTCTTTTCCCCTTCATCAAAGTTCCTGTCCTCTATGAGCTTTCTTGCCTCCTGAAAGGTTTTTTCGATTAGTTCATCTGCAGATATGAACTTTCCCTTCCTCGTGCTCATGGAGCCTTCAGGTAGTGAGACAAACTCAAAAAACACAATTTCAGGAGGTTTGAGATCAAGGGCTTTGAGCAGATCTGAAAGCTGATTTGCAATGAGCTTGTGATCGGAGCCAAGAACGTTTATGAACCTCCCGTAGTTCTCGTTTTTCCAGAGATGATATGCAAGGTCTCTTGTTATGTAAAGAGTCGTTCCATTTTCTCTCCTCAGAATGACGTCCTTGTCATATCCAAATTTCTTCATATTAACTTTAAAGACGTCATTCCTATCAAGAAGTTCTTTCTCCTCCAGCATTCTGAAAATTCTTTCAACATATCCATTTCTGGTAAACTCGGACTCCCAGATGTATTCATCGTGCTCCACATTCAGCTTCTTTAAGGTTTCCCTCACCCCATCAAGTGCCTTCTCAATAACCTCTCTGAAATCCCTCACAGCATTTTCATCGCCACCCTCGTACCTGACCATCAGCTCCTCAACCTGCCTGTTTATGCTCTCGTCACTCTCAGCATCAGCATTGATTTTTATGTAGGCCCTTGCAACTTCATGATCAGGCTTCCCGGCTCCAAGTCCATACTTTTTCACGCCAAGAACAGCCATAGCTGATTGCCTGCCCATATCGTTGACGTAATACTGGGATTTTACATTTATCCCGGCCTTCCTGAAGATTCTGACAAGAGTGTCACCTATTATGGAGTTCCTTATATGCCCAACATGCAGAGGCCCATCCGGATTTGCAGAGGTGTGCTCAATCAGCACATCTCCACCAAGCTTCATATCTCCATATCTGAAATCGTCATCCAGAATTGAGTTCACAGTATCTTCAAAAAACTCCTGACCTGCAAAAAAGTTGATGTACCCGTTTTCAATCTCAATCCTGCCTATGTAATCCCCTGTAATTTCAAAGTCCTCAAGAATCTCCTCTGCAACTTCCTGGGGCTTTTTTCTTTTTTCCTTGGCTAATTTGAAAGCTACTGTACATGCAATGTCTGCATGCTCACTCTCTCTCAGAAATCGGTCATCCACACCTGTTGCTCTCTTCACCTCACTGTAAAACGCTCTGAACATCACCATCCCTCCGGTTTGAATCTGAGAATCGCTCCTATCCCACCAAAAGCGTTTTTGAGCATCGCTCCTTCTTCTGAATCAGTGGAGATAAACTCAACCTTTGCACCGCTCTGCTCAGCGAGCTCTGCAAGCTCAAGTATAACATCTTTTCTTTCAATTTCCTCCATTTTAACGCTGTCTTTTTCGCAGAAAAACTCCTTGTCTGAATTTTCCACAATTGTAAGATCCATTGTTTCCCCGCATACGGGACATCTGAATCTCACCCTCTCATGCCTCAGGTCTTCTGAGATTAGAAGAATGTCAACCGCACCCATTTCAAGATATTTTCTGACTTCATCTTCCCCGTAGGCAGCACTTCCATCATTCACAACTTCTCTCAGAAATCTGTTCATCAATCTCTTCTCCCTCATTATGTCAAGCTCATGCAAAGCGTCGCTCGCCTTCTCAACAAGCTCATACAACCCGCTTTCATCTGTGTAGCTCACATCAAAAAGCCCTATTATCTTCTTCTGAAGCTCATGATGCAGATAACCTCCTTCATAGAACTCCTCCTTGGTCGGAGATGGTCCACCCAGCAGAATCCCTATCAGGTTTTCCCTGTATGGCAGAAGTGCCTCGTTTGCCTTCTCACCAATTCTCTTGTAGAACTCGTGTATGGCTATTTCCCTCAGCCTCTCAAATCTCACACTGCTCTGTCCACCCTGCCTGTGCTTTCCGGGCACGTTCGATGTTGCATACGCCAGTGGCTCGATTCTTTTCCCCTTCAGAACGCCTATTGCTGCCTCCCTCCTGTCGAGAACGATGAGGCCGTAGACCTTCTTTTCCACAAGCATGTCCCTCAGCGGATCAAGATAGAATGTGGAGTCACAGTGGTACTTGTAGAGAGGTACAGGCTCGGGAGGTTCAATTATATCTGTTATGTGCTTCTCCCTTCCACCTCCCAGATCTATGACACCACTTATTATAACCATCCCATTTTCAGGAGGCTTTCTGTAAAACTTCAACCTCTGAAGTATTGCTTCAAGCCCTGCAATGACGTGGGTTCTCGTCTGCTTTGATTTGATGTTCTGAGCCTGGCTGAGCTCATTTCTCAGCTGTCCAGAGACATCCGCTATGTTCTTGTCTGGAGGAATGTACAGTGTGATAAGCTCAGTTCCCCTGCCCTTATACTTCTCAAGCTCTTCAAGCTTTCTTCTGAACTCGTATTTGAGCTTTGAATCCATTGAACCACCTCACCAGGTGTGTTTATAATATCTCCCAACAACATTCTGCCATGCCCTTATTGCTCTGAGAAGGTCTATTTTTCTGAAGGATGGCCAGTAAATATCCAAAAAGTATGTCAATCCTTCAGAGGACTGCCACGGCAGAAAGTTTGAAAGTCTCTGTTCTCCGCCAGTTCGAATGAGAATGTCTACTCTCTCATAACCATTGGACGAATAGAGGTATGATGAGAAAAGACTCTCATCTATTTCGTTAGGGCTGAGCTTCTTCTTTTTCACATCAAGCAGAATGCTCCTTACAGCATCCACCATCTCCTGCCTTCCACCGTAGGCAAAGGCAATATTGAGAAAAAATCTGTCATAGCAGGATGTTCGTTTCTCAACCTCTTCAACAGCCTCAAGCACATCAGGTGGCAAAAGATCCCTTCTGCCAACAACCCTCACATGCATTCTGTCCCTGTGAGTTCTCGGATCATTCAGCAGCCTCTCTACTTCCTTTTTAAACAGATCAAATATCTTTCTCTTCTCCTCATCACTCCTCTTGAAGTTTTCTGTTGAGAATGCATAGAGGGTAACAACCTTAACTCCTATATCCCTGCACCACTCAAGAACCTTTTCTGCTTTCTTGGATCCAAAAAAATGACCCATGTAAGCCGGGAGACCTCTTTTTCTCGCATATCTTCTGTTTCCATCCATTATTATGGCTACATGTTCCGGAATCTTCCCGCCTCTAACCTTATTCTCCAGCATCATCTCATATATCTTTGCTATCATACTCCTCCAGCACCCTTTTCACGAGGTTTCTGTATTCCTCCTTCAGATAGTACCTGTTTTTTTCTCCCATTTCAACCTTCAGTATACCTATCCTTGCACCTATCAAACCCACCATTGCTGAAACCCCACGTATATTGAGCTCGAATTCCCTGCCATTCAAAATTCTGTAAATCTCATCAGTTGTGTATTTCTGACCGCTCAGGAGCGTTTCTATCAGGGCTCTTCTAACGCCATTTCTGTCCCTGTCAAGGTACTTTCTGAGCCTTGCCTCAATTTCCCTTTCTTTCACTTCCTCACCCCAGAGGGTCTTTTTCAAGTATCATCCTGGTGTAGGTTGGATATCTTTCAATAATGAAGACCTTGCCTGAGTCTTTCATTCTTTCAGCCTCATCAACAGGAATTTCAAATCCTTCATCGACCTCCACGAAGTCAATTCCTCTCTGAATTAAGACTTTTCTGATTTTCTCCTTCTCACCCTCAACGAGCCCGCATACAACAGTGCCCTCTGAGGTAACCCTGTAAAATTCCGGCAGGTTGAATGCCGTTCTGATTAATCTCCTTCTGAACTGGGCAATTTCCTTAAATCTGACACTGCAGTAGTGAAATTTTCTCACGGTCTCACTGTATTTCACGGCTATTTCAAGACTTCCAGACGCTTCGTAAAATTCACCTCTCTCCCATCCCCTCTCCGAAAGTTTATGCAAATTTGATTCTGAAAACTCAAGTTCATTAACATTCAAAAAGGCATCATTTCTGTTGAGAATTTCAGGAATTTCATGCCTGAACGATATGGCAGGAATCTCGATCCCTGCCTCAATACCCGCTTTCCTTGAAAGTTTTATTGACTCCTCATAGCTCATGATGTTTTTCAGTTCAGGAGGGTGAAACCTTATCTCATCAAGTCCCTTCTCAGAGAGCTTTTCAATCATCCTTTCTCTGGCTGGAATTGAGGTGTACAGATGGGTGTGGAGTCCGGCGCTTGAAAAAACCTCAAGATACTCATAAATTCTTTCAGGCTTTAGCAGGGGCTCACCACCAGTAATCGAAACCCCTTCAGCAGACATCGATAGTGCCTCGTCAACAGCATCGTCCATGCTCATCACAGGCCTCTCATTGGCGTAAATAAAGTCAGAACCCATTCTCCGATCTGAAACAGGACAGTAATAGCACGAGTTGCTGCACACGCCTGTGATGAAAAGAACCATTTTTGCCCCTTTTCTGCAAAGCCTGCATCCCTCAGTCAGGTAGCTGTAAAAACTTCCACCCTCTATTTTCCTGAACCTCATATCTCCATGAACCTCTTCCTCACAAAATCAATACCAAGAGATTGCAGGAAATATCCAGCCCTTGGACCATGTTTTGTGTCGAGTATTGCTTTATATATTGCCTGAAATGCCCTGGATGCTTTGATTCCAGCTTTTTCTGCCACATCATAAACAAGCTTGTGGAGCCTTTCAGCAGACATGTCATCCTGAAGTGATTCAGCATACATTCTGAGAAATCTCCTCTCATCATCGCTGAATTCAGATCTTATTTCTTCTCTGTTCTTCACTCTGAACTTCAGGTTTTCTGGAGCGTACCTTTCAAGCCATGCCTTCGCGTATCTCGCTCTTCTCTCAACATCCTCTCTCAGCGTTTCAGTTATCTCATGTCCGTTTCTTTCAAGAATCTCAAGAATCCTTTCAGCATCCCACCCTGCAATCTGCCCCACAACAATCAGATGTCTGAACGGGACATCGCTGTAGGTAATCTCTCCAACCAAGGACAGCTCAACGCTCCTGTCAGACTTTCTGAATGCATCCTCAAACTCATCGATTATCTCAAGAAGCCCGAGTCCGGGATCGAACTCAATGTGTCTCTCAGGCCTGCTTCTTATGATCGTGTACCTTACAATTTCAGGAGGCAGGACCTCAACCATCTCTCTGACCGGAACAACAATTCCCTTTGAGCTCTTCATTGCTCCCTTCCCTCTGAGATTTATCCATTCATACACTATGGGAAACGGTGGTTCGATACTGAAAACCTCTCTGGCAATTTTCTTTCCTGTATCATAGCTTCCCCCGGCAGCAGCATGATCCTTGCCGAAAGGCTCAACATCTATGCCAAGAAGTTTCCACCTTGCAGGCCAGTCAACCCTCCATACAAGCTTTCCCTCATTAATACTGTTCTCTCCCTCAAATCCACAGTTACTGCATCTGTATCTGACTCTGTCACCATCAAATCCTGTTACAGCAGTTGAGTTTATTCTCCTGCAGTTTTTGCATTGGGGCATGAAAGGGCTCCAGTTATCCTCGACATCCCTTCCAGAGACATCTCTCATTATTCTGGCAATTTTATCTCTATTTCTAAGAGAGAGAACTACCATTTCACTGTACTCTCCATTTCTGTACATCTCATCAGCCTTTTTCAGTGTAACCGGGATTTCAAGTATGTCAAGGGATTCAATGAACGGCTCAAGAAAATGTTCCGAGTAGCTTTTATGGCATCCCTCGGGATCGGGAATGTCGCTCAGGGGCATTCCCACGTACTCATCATATTCTTCGGGCAGGAAAGGATATCTTTTCCTCAGGGGATCGAATGTATCGGCAATGTAAACAATCTCAGCATCTCCCCCCTTTTCCTGAATTGCCCTCCTGACAGCATCGGCAGTGAGCATCTCCCTGAGATTTCCAAGATGGATGTGACCGCTCGGAGTTATTCCGGTTGCTATCCTGGAGCTGTTCTTTTTTTCAAGAATTTTATCTGCAATGGCGTCAGCCCAGTGAATTATCCTGTCCATCGATTCAGCCTGAAAAAGAGGTTTTAAAAACATTTTCTAAGAGAGTCCATTTGCTGGGATCTGAAACTCCAAAACCACCACTCAGCTCCTGAGCTTTCTCACATACAGTGCAAGTCCGCTTTGAAGGTAGAACAGAACTGCAAAGATCATGAACGGAATCGTAAAACCTCCTGTTCTGTCCATCAGAAATCCGGTTACAGAGGGTGCAACAATCCCGCCAATTCTGCCAACTCCTGCAGATGTTCCGACCCCAAGGCCTCTTATGTTCTGAGGATAGGTTTTCTGAGTGACAAGGATCAGCAGAACCCATGTGCCAATGCTGAAAAACGAGGCCAGAAGAATTGAGAGAAACCTGAAAGCCGGGTCAGAGACCTTGGTGAAAAAAAGAACTGAAAAGCCTGCAAAAACTGCGTAGCTGAAAAGGAGCTTTTCGGTATTGGTCTCATCTGAAAGAACTGAGAGCAGGAGAGGTGAGATAATCTGAATCCCGTAAATAGGGATAAGGAGATTGATCAGGGAGCCAAAATTGCTCGATATCCACACATCAGGAAGCCAGAGAAAAACACCATAATACGTGTAAATTCCGCAGAACCATATAAGCCATATTACAGCAGTCAGACTTCGGTAATCAGTGAATAGAGTTCGTATGTTACCTGAAATCTCTGTTTTTTCAGATTTCACATCTGGAAGCATTCTGAAAACAGGTAGAAGTGCCGCTGGGAGCATTCCAGCAAGAAACAGCCCTTTCAGAGAGTTCTCAGGAACAATGTTGAAGGTAACCACAATCATCAATGCTCCCACACCCCAGAAAGACTCAAGATAGCACATGTACTTCTCTATGGGCCTGTCTATCACCTCTGGCAGGGTTGTTATGGTCATTGTAAGACTTCCCCCAAGACCGACTCCGGAGAGAAATAGAAGAACAGCAAGAAATTCAATTTTCTGGGAGAGGGACATGAGGCCCATTGATACTGAGAAAAGAAGAACTGAGGTGTATATCACAGGCTTTCTGCCAATCCTGTCTGAAATAGATCCCAGAATTACCGACCCTGTCCCAACACCGACCATCAGAGACGTGCCGAGAATGCCAGCCTCCGTTCTGCTGTAACCATAGCTGGATATGAGACCGGGAGTTGCAAAGCTCAGTAAAAGTGTATCGAACGCGGTTATGGCAAAAAGGGTTCCGAGAATCATCAGATTCGCTCTTGAACTGAGAGTCATCAGAGAGATGTTGCCCGAAGATAAAATAAATAATTTATTCACTTTACTCAGAACATGATTCTTCTTTTGACAAAGGGATTTCTGTCGATTATCTCCTTCAGTTTGGTCTCAAAACTCTCAAACTCATGAACCGCCTCACTAAGGAAAACTCCCGTTCTTCCAATTTCTCTTCTTCTTTCAAGAACCCTGAACCTTTCCATTACTATTTCAATTCCGATGTCAAGATACTCGGCAAGCTCACTTACATCAAGTTCATTGGCAGGAATTTCATAGTGTCCATCTCTGAGAGGGATTATCAGGACAAGCCTCTTGTCCACTCCTGCAACCCTTTTTTTCCTCATGAGAGATTCAAGATCCATGCAGCCACCAAACCTGTAAAAATCCAGTTCTTTATCCTTCATCTTAACAAGAGGAAAGCTTACGTTTGCATTTTCAAGAACGATTTCACCTTTAATCGCATAGTTTGGTGTTGCCTGGACTATCTTTTTTTCAAGAATTGTGTGATCGTGAAGAGCAAGCTCAATTCTGTAAGATGGGATGGCTGAAGGGATAAAGATGTCAACATCACTTGTTTTTTTAACATCTCCCCTTGCAACAGATCCGTAAACAAGAGAATCTATACCACTGTCAGCAAGGATTTTCATTATGTCTGCTGCTATCTTCCTCTTTTCTTCAAGCAGCTTCCACTGATCTTCCGTATACCTGACCTTTTTCCTGCAACCAAATATGGCTGTTTTCCCCTTCATTCTTCCACAATGCTATCAATCCACCTTAAAAATTCAGAGTTGCCCTCTTCCACCTGAAAAGCACATATGCATGGTGTTGTGTAGCTGTGTAGCTTCTTTATTTCATTTCTGATTTCCGAATACTTTTCTGCTCTGGTTTTGACTATCATCGCAATTTCATCATCTTCCTGTATTTCATTTTCCCACCAGTACAGAGAATTTATTTTCCAGATATTGACGCATGCAGCAAGTTTCTTTTCCAGAAGATGTCTTGCAGCTCTTTTCGCCTCGTCAAATGACGGAAAGGTGATGTACACGAAGTAATACATGAACCAAATTTCTCCGCAATCTATTTAAATTTTTAACCTGAACATGGAATAGAATGAAGGTCGGGATAACTCTTGTGGCTGTTTTCATGCTGACCATGTTTTCCCTTTCTGCCTTCACATCTGTTACAGTCCTCATTGCAAAACAGGATTTTGCAGATGCCTTCAGGGAGGAAACTGAAAGGTACGGAATTGACAGCATAAAAATTGAGGAGATAATCCCCTATGTTGCGGGGATTGGATTTCTCTTTTCTCTGATATACCTGTTAACAGGGATCGGTCTTATTGTGAGAAACGAGCTTTCAAGAAAGGTCGGAATAGGCATTGGAATACTTCACGGAATCTACGGACTCCTGACGCTTTACATCCCGGAAATCGGAGGTCTGAATCTTGCAATCTCAATTGCCCTCATATACTATCTGACAAGAAAGGATGTGAAGGAGGAGTTTGTACAGGTAACCTCAATTGAGGAAAGAGTTCTTGGCAAAGACTGGGAGGGGAAAATTAATTAACGTCTGTCTCTTCACCTGGTAACAATGAACGTGTCCCTTGCAATAACAGTATTCATAGCTTACTGGATTGCTGTTGATATCCTGAACAGACGGGGGTGGCTTGAAAAAAGAAACATTTCGGCCTACGGTCCTATTTTAATGATCAGAACTGAAAGAGGGCTTAACCTGCTTAAAAAAATTGCATCTTACAGAAGATTATGGCTGATTATTGGAAACATCGGAATTCCTGCTGTTTTTGCAGGGATGATATTCATGTTCATCCTGATACTGCTTATGGACTATGCACTTCTGACCTCTCCGCCTCCTCCATCTGACATAACAAGCCCCAGAAATGCCTTGCTTATTCCGGGGGTGAATCAGTACATTCCCCTTTTGTGGGGTCTGATTGGGCTCATAGTAACCCTTGTTGTTCATGAGTTCAGCCATGCAGTATCTGCGCTTGCTGAAAACATAAGGGTAAAATCCATGGGTGTGCTCTTCGCTCTCGTACCAATAGGAGGTTTTGCAGAACCGGATGAGGAGAAGCTGATGAAGGAAAGCGACAGATCAACAAGACTCAGAGTTTTCTCTTCAGGAGTTATAAGCAATTTTATAACTGCAGCACTTGCATTTTCAATCTTTTTCTATCTCTTAGGATTCATATCCCCGTCAGTTGCCATACTGAAGTCTGAAAACCCTGATCTGAGAACAGGAGATGTTGTTGTTGAGATCAACGGCTACAGAGTCTACAGCATGGAGGATGTTTCGAAAGCTGTTTCAGGGGAAGAAATTATCCTGACACTGAAGGATGGAAGGAAGGTGACACTTGAAGGGATAACGGGAGTGAAGGTTGTTGGGCTCTTAGAAGGGTACCCCGCACAGGAGGCCGGAATAAAGGTGGGATGGATCATAACCTCCGTTGATGGTGTCAGGGTCAACACCTTAAATGACTTCCTCAACGCTCTCAAAGACAGAAAACCCGGAGAAACAGTAAAAATAGAATACTACAACGGAGAATCCTTCGGAAAACTTGATCTTCAGCTTAAAGAGTCAGATGGAAGAGCCATTATGGGTGTTCAGGTTGAGGAATATTTTGCAGGAGTTGCCTTCAGCTATTACTACGCAAGCAACGTACTTTCCACCCTGAAGAACATCCCCTCAATGCTTCTCAATCCAGCAGGATGGCTTTTCATAATTTCAATGCCCATAATCTTCTTCAACAGCTTTTCCCCACCGATAACAGACTTCTTTACTTCCGATCTCGGGTACTGGGTCTTTTATGCCCTGAACATTTTTTACTGGATTGGCTGGATCAATTTTTATGTAGGACTCTTTAACTGTCTTCCGGCGGTGCCCTTAGATGGTGGAAGGGTGTTCTATGACGTGATAGAAAAGTTTGGAGGGAGAAGAAAAGCCGAGATAGCAACAAAGATCTTCTCATTTGTCATATTCGGATCGATAATAATTTCTATCGCAATCCCGAATATGCCGAGATGAGATGCGAGAGGTGTGGCAGTAAGGCATTTGAGAGGTTCAGAGGAAAAGTTTACTGCAGAGAGTGCTTTGCTACCAGATACATTGGAGCTGTTGAGTCGTGTGTCAGGAGGTACAGAATGATCAGGGATGGCGAGAGCGTCCTTGCAGCTGTAAGCGGAGGGAAGGACAGTGTTGCAATGCTTTCTGCTCTTAACGGTCTCTCAAAAAAAATGAATTTTGAGGTCTCGGCCCTTTACATTGATCTTGGAATCGGTGAATACAGCAGAAAATCGGAAGATTCTGTGAAAAGCCTTTGCAGAGAATACGGTATTGAGCTCCACACTGCAAGGCTTGAAGATTACGGTTTCACAGTCAGCGATGTTTCAGGTAAGACGTGCTCGGTATGCGGGAATGTGAAAAGATACCTGATGAACAGATTTGCAAGGGATAATGGGTTTGATGTCATTGCAACAGGACACTGTGGGGAGGACATTCTCTCAAACTTCCTTAAAAATCTCTACTCGGGAAACATTCAGTGGAGTGAAAAGCAGAAACCGAGGCTTGACGGGTATGACAGAATGGTTACAAGAATAAGGCCTCTTTATGAAATGAGTGAAAAGGAGAACATGCTTTACGTTCTTGCCAGGAGCCTTCCATTTGTAGAGGATGAATGTCCCCACGCTCCCCCGAGCACATGGAAGGAAATAGTTTACGAAATTGAAAGAAGGATCCCTGGATTCAGAACAAGTGTCCTCAGAAATCTTGCAAGAGAAAGGAAGGGCGGAAACGAAGTATTCAGATACTGCAGAATATGTGGCGAGATAACAACATCCGAGATATGTCAGTTCTGCAGAAACATTGCAAGATTCTCTAAAAATCAGTAATCCTCCTCAATTTCAACATACTTCATCTCTCTCAGATATCCTACAGCAATTCCCCTCTCCTTTGCTCGCCTTCTGAGGTTTTTGTCATTGGTTATGATAACAGCATTTTCCATCTCCGCAAGTTTGAGAATTGCATTATCGCTTCCCTCTGATCTGAGATCAAAAATCTCGCAGTCACTGCATCTATCCACCAGATTTAAGGCAAAGATGGCAGCCCTTCTGTCGTTCCCATCAAGGGTTAAACTCAGCCTTCTCAGCTCTTCAATAATCTGAACTGGAAAAACGAACCGCCTGTATCCGAGTTCTCTAAGCTGAGAGAAAACATCAACTCTCTCAGTGAAAATATACATGAGAACATTTGTGTCGATTACTGCCTTTCTCAGACTATGGTTCCTGCTCCTATCAGCCTCCATCTTGAGCCAACCCTTCTGCTTATGGCAACCTTTGCTCCTTTTTCAGCGCAAACCGGTCTTCTAAGCCTTACCTCAACCAGATCATCTCTGGCCGAGGTTACAACACCGAGAGTGGTTGAGGTGCCTATGCTGAGCATTAAAGGCTCGTTCATCTTTATCCTTTCAACAAGAAGTTCCTCTTCAGCCCCAACCACCCTTTCCAGTAGCTTCACATCCATTACAAAGTTGTACAGAACTTCAGGAAGTCTGTCAGGATGTCCAACAACATTCCCAACAAGTCCGTCACCCTTTGTGATGTATGGATCCAGTTTTGTTGCAATCCCGATCAGACCTCCGGGTGTTGCACTTTCCACAGTTCTTCCCGATGCCACTATGCTCGTAACCTCGGTAAATATGGAGTTGTATGTCCCTTTTTCATCCTTCAACCCGGGTCTGATCTCAATCTCATCCCCAACCTTCAGCACACCTCTCGACAGACTGCCACCAATCACGCCCCCAACAAGCCTTTCAGGCCTTGTTCCGGGTTTGTTGACGTCAAAGCTCCTTGCAACGTACATGAGTGGGGACGACTCAAGATCTCTTTCAGGTGTTGGTATTGTTGATTCTATTGCCTCGATCACAGCATCCACATTCACCCTCTGCTGTGCTGAAACCGGGATTACAGGAGCGTCTTCAGCTATGGTTCCCCTTATAAAATCCATGATTTCCCGATAGTTTTCAGCAACCCTGTCCTTTGAAACTATGTCAATCTTGTTCTGAACGATTACGATTTTGTCAACACCAATTATCTCAAGGGCCATGAGATGTTCCTTTGTCTGCGGTCTCGGACATTTTTCATTGGCTGCAATTACAAGCACGGCCCCATCCATCAGTGCCGCACCGCTCAGCATTGTTGCCATGAGTGTTTCATGACCGGGGCTGTCAACAAAGCTGACAGTTCTCAGTATCTCAGTCTCAATCCCGTGTTTGGGGCATATCCTTTCAACCATGTAAGCATCAATTCCCTCGCATTCCGGACATTTTCTGAATGTTGTGTCAGCATACCCCAGTTTGATTGAAATTCCTCTTTTCAGTTCCTCACTGTGCCTGTCTGTCCATACCCCGCTTAAAGCTGCAACAAGTGTCGTTTTTCCATGATCAACATGACCCACCATACCTATGTTAACCTCAGGAAGAGGAACGTTATCACCCATAGAACAACAAGTCAGGGTATGGTATTTAAATATAATTCAAAAGGAAGGAATCAAAAATCTGCCACTACTAACAAAAAAACAGACTAAAGTGAGGTTTACTCCTCAGGTAAGTCTATCCTGCCCTCTTTTATCTCCTGCTGAAGCTCTTTTGGATGCTTTCCTTCAACAGTCACTCCCATTGAAACGGCTGTGCCGAGAACTTCAAGAACTGCAGACTTCAGGCTGTATGCAAGCATCTGCTTTTTCTTTATTTTTGCTATCTTTATTACCTGCTCAAGTGATAGATCTCCTATAAATTCTCTGTTTGTCGCCTTTGATCCCTTCTCAGCTCCAATTTCTTTCTTGATCAGAGCAGACACCGGTGGAATCCCGACCTCAATATCAAATGTTCTGTCTTCCTTTGCAATTATTTTGACAGGAACCGGCAGTCCATCAAAATCCTTTGTTGCCTCGTTTATCGAATCAACAACTGCCTTGACATTCAGACCCAGTGGCCCTATTGCAGGACCGAGAGGTGGGCCTGGACTTGCCTTTCCGCCTGGAACGAGCACTTCAACAACCTGTGGCATCCATTACACCTCCTCTTCCTCTCCTGTTTTTTCAAGAATTCTAACATTGTCTGCCTTTACAGTAACCGGAATTGGGACAACAGCCTCAAGCAGTTCAACGGTAATCTCATTTTTGGACTCATCCACCCTTTTAACAACAGCAAGCTCTCCCTTGAATGGGCCGCTTATTATCTCAACCTTGAACCCCTCTCTTATCTGTTCAGCAGCCTTCTTTGGCTTTAAGAAGTGTTCAATTTCGGTGAATGAAACATCTCCCTTAACCAGACCCTTTATGTGTGGAACGCCCTTTATTGCATTCACTATGTCCTCATTGTTTTCTGCCTCCACAATTATGTATCCCTTGATCTCTTTTGGAGAAAGAATCGAGTAGAGATTTATCCTCCTTTTTTTGACTCCTGCTGCCATAAGACTTGCCACAATCTTCTCCTGATTGGCTGTAGTTTTAACGATAAAATACTTTGTCATTTCAGAGCACCCGGAAGGACATCCATCAAAATATATATGAGAAACCCGATTGCCCCTATCACTGCCATGACTCCAAGGGCTACCTTTGTTGTTGTTACGAACTCCTCTCTGTCCGGTTTTCTGGTCATTTTAAGTATGTTTATGTAATCCTTAAGGCTATCTGTGATCATACCTCTGCCTTTTTCCAGTCTGTTTTTAAAGATTTACCTGACAAAGTCTATGCCATATCTCTTGGCAATTGCGGGACCCTTTCTGCCATATATCTGGGGAGATTTAACACCTGTAACAATAACAAGTGTTCTTATGGTTCCCTCAAGAGAGGGATCGACCATGGCACCCCAGATGATCCTTGCATCAGGATCTATCTTGCTGTATATCTCCTCTACTATGCTCTCCGCCTCCTCGATTGTCATATCCGGGCCTCCAGAAACATTCACAAGAGCCGCTTTAGCACCCGTTATGTCAACATCAAGCAATGGACTCTTGAGTGCTTTTCTGACACTTTCAGAGGCTTTATCCTCTCCACTTGCCTCACCAAGACCGATCATTGCAACCCCTCCCTTCTCCATGACCGTTCTGATGTCTGCAAAGTCCAGATTGATCAGTGCCGGCTTGGTTATGAGTTCCGTTATACCCTTAACCGCCCTCATGAGAACCTCATCTGCAACTTTAAAGGCGAGCTGCATTGGATAGTTTGGCACAACCTCAAGCAGTCTGTCGTTTGGTATGACGATCACAGTATCTGAGACTTCTCTGAGTCTTTCAAGACCGGCTTCAGCATTTGATTTTCTTATTGCTCCTTCAGCTGAAAATGGAAGCGTGACAACAGATATTGTTAAAGCTCCGGCATCCTGAGCTGCCTCAGCCACAATTGGTGCTGCTCCTGTGC
>WAMS01000143.1 GCA_015522195.1 Geoglobus sp.
ACCAATCCTCTTTTCTTTTACTTCAATCTCTACGATCTCTCCTTCCATTAAATCTACTTTCTCAAGAGGTTTAAATACTCCGTTCTCGTATATGACTTCGATCACCTTTGCCATAACACTAAATCGCCTCAAAAATTCAAATACCTTTTGTCGAATTGAGCATCGCTTTGGCTATCTTTAAAGTCACGTTCGCCTCTATCCATGCTGCAATTACGATTAAGACTATTGAAATTAAAGTCCAGAGTTAGATTTTCTTTTACATCTCCTTCCGCGTAACCGAAAAGTTTGCAAAATTGAATTCAAGACAAAGTAAGCTTCAGAGCAATCCAGAAATACGGGAGGATTATAGTTGTAAAAAGGAGAATTGAAAAAATTCGTTTGAACTGCTGTATTTTAAGGTAGAGATGGGCAATTGCTCCATGAGAATGGTGGAGATTTCTGTTATCAGATACAGCTCAGAGAACGAAATCAAATTAAATGAAAGATTAAGTATTCCCGCAAAAATCCACGCTTTGGCATGGATTCCGAAGGCAATACTCTTCCCATCGCTGAGAGACCTTTTTGCATTGAGCAGTTGTATACTTGGAGAGCCAACCAGCTTGCCTCGGAAATAGGTAACGAGACCTCTCACAAATTCTGAAGGAACTGTATAAAACTCCATCAATCACCTAAGCAAACTGGATATTCCTGCATCAACTGTACAGCATCATGTTAATAACCAGATAGAGATTGACACAATACACCCCGGAATTTACCTGCTCTGTGCTTCAGTTAGTTTGATGCCCCTCTTCTTAGTCATCAAAAAACTGGTTGAGATGCGGGAATGGAAAATGTTATTAGCTTTCCGATTACGTTAATTTCTGGTGGTATCATGGTTAAAACTGTTGTTGTGAGCGGTGTCAGGACAGCAATAGGCAGGTTTGGAGGAAGTTTGAAAGACGTTTCTGCAGTTGAACTCGGGAGCTTTGTCATAAGGGAAGCAATAAACAGAGCAGGAATAACGCCAGAGAGCGTTGATGAAGTCATAATGGGTCATGTCGTAACTGCTGGATGCGGTCAGAACACTGCAAGACAGGCAGCTCTCAGAGCTGGACTGCCAGACACTGTTCCGGCATATCAGGTAAACAAGGTCTGCACCTCAGGACTGAAAGCTGTGGCACTCGCTCATCTCATGATCCAGATGGGTGAAGCAGATATTGTTGTTGCAGGGGGAATGGAGAGCATGAGTAACGCCCCGTATGCGCTTCTGAAAGCAAGATGGGGCTACAGAATGTTCAATGATACTCTTGTGGATCTTATGGTTCACGATGGTCTCTGGAATCCTATATACAACCAGCACATGGCTGAGGATACTGAGGATGTTGCAGATGAATTTGGTATCGGAAGAGATGAGATGGATGAGTGGAGTTACTACAGCCATGTCAAGGCAATAAAGGCCATAGATGAGGGCAGGTTTGCAGAGGAAATAATTCCTGTGACAGTTAGAGAAAGGAAGGGGGTAAGAGTTGTCGATACTGATGAAAATCCAAGAAGGGATACAAGTCTTGAAAAGATAAAAAGTTTGAAGCCCGCCTTCAGAGAGAATGGAAAGATTACAGCTGCAAACGCTCCAAACACAAGTGATGGTGCTGCTGCTGTTGTCGTTATGAGCGAGGAAAAGGCCAAGGAGCTTGGATCTGAACCGAAGCTTGAAATTCTCTCCCATGGACAGGCGTCAAGAGACGCAAAGTACATAGCCACAGTCCCTGCCTATGCTGCCGAGATAGCTTTGAAAAAGGCCGGACTGAATAAAGATGACATTGATATCTGGGAAATCAACGAGGCTTTTGCCGCTGTAACACTTATCTCTGCAAAGTATCTGATGAATCTTGATCTTGAGAGAGTTAATGTGAATGGTGGAGCAATAGCCCTCGGTCATCCGATAGGAGCGACAGGAGCAAGGCTTGTTGTAACCCTAATGCATGAGATGATGAGAAGAAAAAGCGAGTATGGTGTTGTAACGCTGTGTGCTGGAATGGCTCAGGGTGATGCGGTGGTTTTCAGAAGATACTGAGGTGAAACCATGAATTTCGAGTTAAGCGAGGAGCACAGGATGCTTCAGGAGGCAGTGAGGGAGTTTGCAGAGAAGGAGATAATGCCCTATGGCAGAGAATATGATGAAAGGAAGGAATATCCGATGAAGATTTACAGGAAGGCTGCAAAGCTTGGATACATAGGGGCGAGCATTCCGGAAAATTACAGTGGTGCAGGAATGGACTGTCTGGCTGAGGCGATAATAAGCATGGAATTCACAAGGGCGGACAGTGCAATTGGATCAGCAATAGACCTGGCAATTCTCGGCACTCCAATGATTCTTCACTTTGGCACAGAGGAGCAGAAGGAGAATTACTTAGCAAGAGTGCCGAGGGGTGATGGCCCATCTGCAATAGCAATAACAGAGCCTGACTGCGGAACTGATGTTGCAGCAATGAGGACTCGGGCTGTGAAGGATGGTGATGAGTGGATCATCAATGGAACGAAGCAGTTCATAACAAATGGCAGAATTGGACTTTTTACGGTTGTGCTTGCAAAAACGGCCCAGACAAATCCACCCCACAGGGGCATCTCAGCTTTCATAGTTGAGCAGGACAGGGAAGGGTATAGTGCTAAGGAAATTGAAAAGATGGGTATGAACTGCCATGACACTTCTGAAGTGAGCCTGAACAATGTCAGGGTTCCTGAGGAGAATTTAGTTGGCAGAGAGAACAGTGGTTTCTATCAGCTTATGGCATTCTTCAATGAGAGCAGAATAAAGATTGGGGCTCTTCATGTTGGAATTGCAACCGGAGCCTACGAAAGAGCCCTCCAGTACGCCAGAGAAAGAAAATCCTTCGGAAAACCACTGATCGAGCATCAGGCCATTGCTTTCAAGCTTGCAGACATGTACAAAGACATCGAGGCAGCAAAGCTTCTTGTTTTCAAGGCCGCATGGCTTG
>WAMS01000144.1 GCA_015522195.1 Geoglobus sp.
ATCAGAATTGTGTCTCTTCTTGCAAAAATGTGTCAGCATTCTGTCGATCTGAGAGCCTTGGATGGTGCAGAACCTGAAGCTTTAACAGATGAAAGACAGTTTCATTTCAGCTTTTTCAGCACAGCCTTTTCCGGAATGTCCATATTGATCACAGCATAGTATCCGCCAGAAAGGGGACCGGGATTGATTATCACGGTATTTCCGTGCATCTCAATACCCCTGCTTTCGTGGACATGTCCACAGAGTATGAGTCTGAATCTGTCCAAAGCCGCCTTTATTGCAATGCTACCTGCTCTTTTTCCCGAATGTGTCAGGTCAAGAATTCCATGGGGTGGACAGTGAGATACAAGGACATTCAGCCCACCATAATCAAATTTTTCCAGAATTTTCTGATAGTAGCTTTCAGGATACTCGGAGGGCGTGTTGAACGGTGTGAATGTTGAGCCACCTGCTCCATGGAACCGGACACCATTCATCTCAAAGCTGCTTCCGTGAATGAACCTGACATCTTCAGCCGAAATCCTGGAAAAAGGTTCTGGGAAATCACAGTTTCCATGAACCAGTAATGCCACGCCGTCAAAACCGCCAAGAACGTCAGAAAATTTTAAAGCATCTTCTCTGCTGAAGTCTGTAATATCTCCGCACACAGCAATAACATCTGCTTTCTCCCTATTCAGCAGTTTTTCAAGGAATGAAAATCTGGAATGCAGATCTGATACTGCAATTATCCTCATATAACGTACATATCACCGTTGCTCGGAGCAAAGCTCTCAACACCCAGCTCCTCTCTGATCCATTTCGCAAAGTTCTCAGTCTCCTCTCCATGTACGGTGAAAACCATTTCGGCACCCCTGTCAACAACCTTTTTCACCAGAACCTTCAGCTGTGAATCATCGGCATGGGCCGAGAAGTCATACTGCTCGACCTTCATTTTCAGCCTGACGGTTTTCATCCCGAGATCTATTTTGTTTGTTCTCAGAACTCTGTCTCCATTTGTTCCTTCAACCTGGTAGCCGGTGAGGATTATCTTTGACTTTTCATCGCTGTAAAGCCTTGAGATGTAAAACAGTGCAGGCCCTCCATTGAGCATGCCTGCTGTCGTTATTACTGCTGACGGCTCTTCAAGAACTCTTTCCCGCTTTCCCCTCTCAACCACAATTGATTTTCTCATCGCCCTCTTGAGATCTCTCACATTCCTGATGTATTCCGGATATCTCTCAAGAATTTTTGTAACTTCTTTACCCATGCCATCTACATAGGGTGTTATTCCGTGTTTGGTGAGGATCATCATTATCTCCTGTGTCCTCCCAACTGCAAAGGCAGGAATGATTGCATGTCCACCCATGTCTAAGGTTTCCACAACACTTTCAATGAAAAGTCTCTCAAGTTCCCTTCTTTCAGGATGCTCAACGCCAAAGTATGTGGATTCAACTATCAGAATATCTGTTTCCGGGAAGGATGTGTCGGCGCCTTCAAGAAGTCTCGTGTCCTCAAGTCTGATGTCTCCCGTGTAGAGGAGATTCACATCTCTTGAAAGATAGACTGAAGCGCTTCCCGGAATATGACCCGCATTGAAAAATGTTACATCCCAACCATCGACCATGATGGTATCATCGTACCCGATCTCTCTTGTGTTTGAGTTGAACTGCATGTACTCTCTTCTGCCAAATGGAGGATTCTCCATTATGTTCATGGAATCCTTCAGAAGTATGTCCGAAAGCTCTCTTGTTGGGGATGTCATGAACACCTTTGGATCGTAATCCATCAGATTGGGGGCAACGCCAACGTGGTCAAGATGACCATGGGAAATTATCACGCTCTTGGGTGCAACACCATTTACAGGGAATTCCGGTGGATCAGACGGCTTCAGCCCGTAATCAAGTATAAGGGGATCCACCATTATCGCTGATCTTCCGACTTCCCTGCATCCTCCGAGAAATCTGATTACTGTCATTCCCCCTGCTTTCAATCCTTAGGAATAAATAAATTTCGGGAAAGTAAAAATTCGGTGAAAAGCGGAAAGATAAATATACTTCATTTCAAGTCATTCTGAAAATGGCAGTTATTGCCATCACTTCTGGAAAGGGAGGTGTTGGAAAAACAACTGTCTCTGCAAACTTAGCTGTTGCTCTTTCTGCCTTTGCTGATGTGGCAGTTGTGGACTGTGATTTTGTTCTCCCAAATCTTCATTTGCTGTTTGGAGTCGATAATCCGCCTGTAAGTTTGATGGATGTTCTCTCTGAAGATGCAGAAATGAGTGAAGCAGTGTACAGATTAAAAGCAAGGGTTGGAAACTATCTGACATCACTGCTGCTTGTCCCGACCCTATCTTCTCCGCACCTCCTCAAAAATTTTGATGAGGACAAGTTTAAAGAGTTTATCGGGTTTCTTGAAAGAAAAAGTGATATTCTGGTTCTTGACGTCTCTGCAGGACTGAGCAGACTTGCGGTTCTATCCCTTTCAGTGGCTGATGAGGTATATATTGTATCCAACACAGACTCTTTTTCACTCAATACAGCATCAAAGGTTCTCAGTATCCTCAATGAAATGGATAAGTGGAGAAGAGGGATTGTTTTTAACAGATACACCGGAGAAAAAGAAATTGTGACCGGAGCTTTGAGCACCCTTGGAATAGAGCTCAAAGGGGTGGTGAGAGAATCAAGACTGATTCCTGAAAGCTGGGAAGCAGGTGTTCCTGTTGTAAGCTACAGACCAAAATCAGCAGTGGCAAAAGACTTTATAGTGATGGCAGAAAAAATACTGGGAATAAGAAAAAAAGTGGACGTTCAGGGAAGATTCAGGTTAGGACTCGGCCGGTGATATCATGGGGAGGGAAGAGAGAATTGTTGACATACTCATGGATGATGATGAGGTTGTGATCGTAGATGAAGTTGTTAAAGAACAGACTTCTGAGGGAAAAAAGGAAAAGAATCTGATTTCCGAAGGATATTACAGAAACGCCATTGTTGAGATTGGATCAAATGTAAAGTTAATGGTTCTTGATATTGCAATAGCCATAATTGCCCTTGTTCTTGCGTACATGATATTAACTGAGATTTTTTGAGCCATTCTGAATTGAAACATTCATGGACCTGAGATCAGTGTCATTGGCTGTCCACAGCAGACAAGCTCTCCTCCACCAACCTCCTTCACCTCAACAACGTTCCCGCATACCTCACATCTGTAAACCTCTCCCACATTCTGAACATTAACCATTTTTTCACCTCATCTGCATTTTTAATACAGCCTGCATATAGATATAGTTTGCTCTCTTTGCCCCCTCTTTTAAAAGATCGTCGTATTGCTTCTCACAGCCTCCTGCCTTTATACCTTTCACGTGCTGTTAATGGAACTGTAAAATCAGAAAACACGTACTTTTTAACATTCCGGAGATATGTACAGAGTGCATGACTTCAATCGAAGCATTTTTTCCCCGTAGCCGTATGAAGGTACACCTGCAGGATTTTCCCGTTTGAAGTCACTGTGTGGGGTATGTAATGAGTTTGTGTACCTGCAAATGGGGAATGGAGGAATTCATCTCTGAATTTAAGACCTCCAGACCTGCAGACTGTTTAACGATAGTCCTCCAAAACAAACCTTCTCATGTGCTCTGGCAAAAAACTGCTTGCATCTATCCCGCATGCCCTGCTGAACTGGTAAACCATGATGTAACCTGCAAGGTGAAAGGGAGCTGCCTTTATTTCCACATCCCTTTCCATGCTTGCCAGACAGGGATAGGCGCACTGGTGCTGATGTATTTCTTTCCAGAACTCTTTTAGATCCTCTATTTCGTATCCCTGCATTCTTCTGGCGACATAGTATGCATTACCGCATGGATCGCTTTTCACAACTTCCACGCTTTCAATGGTGCTGTCATCCATTTTTATCCTGAATTCTGGTTTTCCGAAACCCAGCTTTGCCAGGGGCGTATCTGAAGAGCAGAACGGTTTTGGTGCGTAAAAGTCACTTCCTGCATCCTCACACCTTTTCCTCACCTGCTCTCTCAGTCCAACGCTGAGCCAGGCTGGGTGCTCCACCGGGACGATTATGGACTGTACAGCTGCAATTTCGGGAAGCTCCGATATAATGTCGGGATGAAGGTTTATTCCCACAAGAATGTCACATTCAACTCTGCCCACGATCTCTTCCGGGTTTTCAATATAAATTCCGTAGGTAGACGGTTCGTTGAGCTCTCTTACAAGGACTATCGAATCTGAGAAATCATAACGCTTGCAGTGATCGCATTCGTCAATGCCGCAGGCTCCAAAGTGGGGACAGCTGTAAGGGTAGGCGAGATTTGAAACAAAACGCTTTCCAAATTCTCCGGAATAGAGAACTCCAATTTCCATGCTATCCACCCTCAAACATCTCATGTTCTGGGATTCTGTGACCGTGGTATGGTCAGTTTTGAGGTCATTATGACTCTCTGCATAAAAATTCCAAGGTACAAGAGTGGCCGCAGTTCCAGCAGGTTACAAAAACCATGCCGTCACCCTCGCGTTTCGACCAATTTTTTTAGTTGTGGTGTAAGAGCTATCTTGTTCTTTCTGACATTCTGACTGTTCATGTCAGCTCTCCAGTCTCATTCCATTCGAAACATTTAAAAACATCTTATCGAACATGTGTTCGATGAGGGTGCATGAGTTTGCTGCCACAATTCTGGCCATGCTTGTGCCGTTTGTGGTGATAAAAACTGATGACCTTTCAACATACATCTACTGGACTGCCGTGGTGTCACTGTATCTTATTTACACCGCATTCAGGAGGTGGGAAATTGAATAGCTTCGAAATTGCAATCATCATTTATGCGATTGCAGGAACGGCAATATCTTTCTACGCAAGAAAGTCTGGTTTCAGAAGTGAGGAGGAATACTACATAGCAGGAAGGAGGGTGGGTGGATTTGTATCGGCCATGACCTATGCTGCAACAACGTACTCAGCGTTCATGATGGTTGGACTTGTTGGACTTGCATACGCATCAGGTGTCGGAGCCTACGGTTTTGAGA
>WAMS01000145.1 GCA_015522195.1 Geoglobus sp.
CCGCCAGTCGAAGGTAGAGTATATATATATGTTGGAACGGAAAAAAGTGAGTGTATAAAGGAGGTAGAGAGAGTATGAGTAAGGTAAAGAAAATAGGGGTAGCTTTACTGGTGGTTCTATTGGCATTATCGACAACAGCAGCTGCACAGGATGTTACCAGAGCAATCGATCCTGATACAGTGGAACCAGGTGGCACAGTGACAGTTACACTGACATCCACTGCTGCTGCTTTTGGTGTTCAGATTATAGAAACGATTCCGGATGGATTTACGTACGTTTCCCATGATTTTTCAGGTGCAAACGATGTTCAATTCTCTCAATCAGGAAATACATTGACATTTACAGTTATTGACCTGAGCATAGCAGATGGCTTCACAGTAACCTACACACTGCAGGCACCATCTGATGAGGGAACATACACATTCTCCGGAACGTATGAACCAATGAATGAATCTGTTGCCGATGTTGGTGGTGAAACAACCGTTCAGGTTGCTGCTGCTGGTGCAGAACCAGAACCAACACCAACACCGACACCAACTCCAACACCAAGTGTGAGCGGCGTTGAGATATCAGTTGCAGATGATACTGTTGTTTACGGAGACCCGGTTGAGGTTAAGGTTGTAAATGATGGTTCCCAGGGAACTCTCACACTTAAGGTGACAAATGAAGGAACAGGAGATACAGAAAAACTTGAGATTATTGACACATCCGGTATTTTCAGGTACGTATATGACACAGATGCGAAGGGATGGTATCCTGGAGTTTACACACTCTCGCTTGAAAATGCAGCCGGTATTGTAACATGGGTTCAGTTTAGCGTGACTTCAGATGAGCCATATATAGTTCTTGACATTCCCGACAATACTGTTGCAAGTGGAGATGCTCTGGCATATACTTTGAAAGTTTACTGGCATAAGAAAATTGACAGTGTTACTGTAACTGTCATCGGTCCGATGGAGGGCACCTTTACAGCAGTCTCCGAAAGCAACATCGGAGCCTATTACTGGAAATCTCCTGTAACAGCAGTAAGCACACTTGATCTGTTTGCAGCACCATTCAGCGGCACAACAGGAGCTTACAATCTCAAGGTCAGTGTAAGTGGTGAGGGAGGAGCATCAAGCTCAGCCACCTTCAAGTTCTATGTCGAGGCGATCTCATTCAACATAACACCCGAAGATTCCAGTGTTGCAAGAGGAGGGAGCGTTAGTGTTGAGGTCATGACAAATGCAGGAGATACAAATGGCAATATGGATGTTGATACACCTAACACCGTAATGTGGACGCTTTACGACCCAGATGGTGTCGCTGTGGACAGCGGTGAGGCCAATATTGAGGATGGTTCAGCTACATTTGCGATATCGCCAAAGCTTGAGTGGGATTCCGGAACATACAAGCTTGAGGTTACAGTGAAAACTGCAGGTGGATATGAGAAAACAGACTCTATCGATCTTGAGGTTGTTGATCCTGAGCTTACACTTACACCCACATATGAGGTTATTGTGAGGGGAGATTCAATCACTGTAAAGGGATCAACCACTCTTCCTGCAGGAACCCAGTTTGTCATCTCAGTTGATCCTGCCGGTGAAGGCGTTACTGTCTCAGACACTCAGGTGTTTGCAGATGCAGATGGAAAATTCAGCTTCAGCATTGATGTGGCAACAGATGCACCATTGAAGACATTCACAGTAACTGTTGAAAATACAGATGCAAATGTAGACGCAAAGGTCAAAATCAAGGTGGCAAGACAGGGTATAAAGGTTTCAACCGAGACGGCATCTGCACTCATTGGTGGATCATTCGATGTGACAATTGATACAACTGCAACAACGGTTTATGTATATGCATCTAAGGGAGGCGTTTTCTCAGTTGGTGGAACCGGCATCTCCAAGCTTCCAAGCCTGGTTGGAGATATTGATACAAACGCCAATCCGACATTCAGCACCGGTGACAGCGAAATCACAGTGGGTGTGGCAGATAATGCACAGCTTGGTACATACACGCTGTATTTCTTTGCACCAGAAGATCCTGATGTGATCGATCCGGTGAAAGATCCACAGGATGTACTGTATGTGACCATAATTGACATCTCGTTCACAGACATACCATCAGAGGTCACGGTTGTTAAAGGTGGAAGCACAACGGTTACAATAAAGGCAAACGTCCCGAGAACTGATTTCGGATGGATCAGTGCATCATTCAGCGGAAACGGTGTCTTCACAGACCTCAATGATGCAGGCTTTGTCAAGGATGATGCAGATACCGGCTCAAAGGGTGTCTTTGAAATAACACTCTATGGCAAGGTTGATTCACAGACACTCGAACTCAACGAGAATGGAGACAAGATGCTATCATCAGGCACATACACCCTTAAAGTTTCACTGCTCAGAGACAACACTGTTGTTGATACAAGGACAATAATGGTGAATGTTGTCAATCCACAGATTGACATTTCACTGCCTGGAGAGGTTCTGAAAGGAGATGAGATAGTCGTAACCATAACCACCAACAGAGCAGAGGATTATGATGGACTTTATGTGTTCCTCGAGACTCCGAACAGAGTATACATGCAGAATCCGTTAGTTGATGCAGATGGAAAGGCAGAGGTAATCTTCCAGAGCTACGGTCTTGACTACGGAACATACAGGGTTTATGTGAGAGATACAATGACCACTGAAACAGGCAATCAGGATCTGCTGCAGTTCTACAGCCTCGATCCTGCAGACTCAACGGCCAAGGAGTACAAGATGTCAGATGATCTCCTGTATGGTCCATTTGAGGTCAGTGTTGTTGAAGAACTGACTCCGGCACCAACACCAACCCCAACACCGACACCAACCCCAACACCGACACCAACCCCAACCCCAACACCGACACCAACCCCAACACCAACACCTGAGAAGAAGGAGACACCCAAGCCAACACCAACACCTGAGAAGAAGGAGACACCCAAGCCAACACCAACACCTGAGAAGAAACAAGGACCTGGCTTCGAAGCAATATTTGCCATTGCTGGACTGATTGCAGTGGCATACCTGCTGAGAAGAAGACAGTAAAAACAATTTTTCTTTTTTATTATTTTGATTTAAATGAGAGTTTGAGCTACACCGCAACATGAAATACGGGGATTTGTTTGCTTCCATTGTTATGTGAAACTTGAATATTGTTCGAATCAGGATCACCAAACCTTAAATACCGAAAACAAATCCTTAGGTGTAATGAGTGAGAAAAGACTCGTTATCAGGAGATCAGGATTTCCTTCAAGGGGTGAGATAGTAATCGGAACTGTAACAAGAGTGATGGATTTTGGAGCTTTTGTAAGTCTCGATGAGTACGAGGGAAAGGAAGGGCTTGTTCACATAAGTGAGGTGGCACCCGGGTGGATCAAGGATATAAGAGATCATGTCAAGAAGGGTCAGAAGGTTGTCTGCAAGGTTCTTGATATAAATCCCAAAAGAGGACACATCGATCTGAGCATTAAGGATGTAAATGAAAGACAGAGAAGAGAAAAACTGCAGGAATGGAAGAGTGAGCAGAGAGCATTCAAGTGGCTTGAAATCGCAGGTGAAAATGCTGGAATTGGTTTGGATGAGCTTGAAAAAATTGGAAAGAGGTTAATAAAAAAGTATGACTCAATTTACGGTGTTTTTGAGGAAATAGCCTATGAGGGGTATGAAGTAATTTTGAAAATTACAGGGGAGGAGCTTGCAAGGGCAATGGCAGAGCTTGCAAGAGAGCACATAAAACCCTCAAGGGTAAAGGTGAGGGGATTCTTTGAGCTCACGTCATTTGCTGGAGATGGTGTTGAGAGAATAAAGAAGGCACTTGAGGTCGTCAAAAAATACTCCAAGGATGATGTGAGGGTTGAGGTGGAGTATGTTGGGGCTCCAAAGTACAGGGTTGTTGTCGAGAGTGAGGATTACAAGACTGCAGAGAACATCCTTAAAAAGGTTGTTGGTGATGTAACAAAGGCAATGAAAAAGCTGGGAGGAGAGTCTAATTTCATAAGAGAGGCAGTCTGAAATGAAAACCCGACTTAGAAAATGCTGTGAATGTGGGAGATACACTCTCTCAGATGCATGTCCCTTTTGTGGTGGGAAGACTTTTATGCCATTTCCACCAAGGTTTTCGCCTGAGGACCCTTACGGAAAGTACAGAAGGATGCTGAGGAAACAGAAAGGGTTCTGGATAAGGAGGTGTGAGAATGATTGAGAGGGTTGACGTGAGGTACATAAAAACCCCCAAACAGGCAGGACTGGAAAACCCTGTTATGATCGAGGGATTGCCGGGAATAGGTCATGTTGGAAAGCTTGTTGCAGACCATCTTGTCAAGGTTCTCGAGGTTGAGAAGGTTGTTGAGCTTTATTCCCACCACTTCCCCCCACAGGTTATGGTTGATGAGAAAGGAATTGTGAAACTGCCGAAAAATGAGATATATGCTTATCGAGCAGAAGGACAGTCTCCAGACCTTCTCATCCTTGTAGGAGATTACCAGAGCATAAGCAACGAAGGACATTTTGAACTTGCCAATGCTTACATAAAGATAGCCAAGGACTTTGAAGTAAGCAGAATCTACACTCTTGGAGGCTATGGAGTGGGAAAGCTGATTGAGGAGCCATATGTAATTGGAGCGGTTAACGATGAGACACTCTTTGAGGAGCTCAAGAGACATGGTGTTAAGTTCGAGAATGGGGAGCCTGCTGGCGGGATAATCGGTGCCGCGGGACTGATCATAGGACTTGCCATGCTTGAGGGAATACCATCTGCATGTCTTATGGGAACAACATCAGGCTATATGGTCGATCCCAAGAGTGCCAAGGCAGTTCTTGATGTTTTGATAAAACTACTGAATCTGGAAATAAGTGTGGAAGATCTGGAAGAGAGAGCAAAAGAGATGGAAAGGCTCATATCACAGATAAAGGAGATGCAGGAGGCACAGATGGTTCAGTTTAAGGGAGATGAGGATCTGAGGTACTTCAGATGATCTGCAGGGAATGTCATTATTTCATTCCTCAGTACGGTGATGCCGGGTTTTGTGTAGCGAAAAAAAGCGACAAAACTTCTGCCTCGATGGCATGTACTGGACTGCCTTTCAGAAGGGTTTTTGGACGAGACAGGGCATGCAGTTACTGCAAAAACTCTAACGTCTGAATATTCCATCAAGAAATTCTTTCTCCCTTTTAAGCTCTTCAACTTTCTCCTGAAAGTTCATTTTTCCATACCCGAGATCATCAAGCTCGACAGTTATGGTTCTATCGTATCCTGTTTCAGCAAGCATTTCAAGAATTCTTCTGGTCTTCTCGCTGAATCTTGATCCTACGTGTCTCCCCTTTCCATCCGAACCACTTACATGTATGTTCCTGATTTTTTCCAGCGATTCAATGTATTTTTCTGCATCCCCATTTTTAAGAGCGTGATTTACATCGAAAGTTATCCCGAATCTGAATTTTTCGGCCCACTCCATGACCTCTCCATGGCTTCTGCACAGATTGTTTACCTTGGGCTCGCTGTTTTCAAGCAGAATTTCAACATCTTTTACCATAGCGAATTTTGACAGGACTCTGAAGTATCTCTCGTTGGTTTCGTAATCCTCTTTTACAGGTTCTCTCAGAGCACTTCTCCTTCCGGCATGGACTGTAAATGGACTTTTCACCTTTTCTGCAACGTTTATACCGTGGAGATTGGTTTTCAGGGTAACCTCCACAACGTGCTTGTTAACACTGCACGGATTCAGATCAAGAACTGCACAGTGAACCGATTTTATCAGTCTTTTTACTGTGTTCAGCTTTTCCTCATTTCTGTCAATCCAGTAATGGGGTGTTTCTATCCAGAACTCTATCCCGTCATAATCTGAGATCTCACATGCCCTTGCAATCTCCTCCACAGGATACTCGTAAAAGAACATTGAAGAAAATATCACCTGCAGGCTATCACCTCATAAACTGTCTTCCTTTCCAGAAGTTTTTTCAGAACATCATTTCTATCGTTTCCGCTTGCAAGAATGCTTACAAGGGGGTCATGCTTTCTGTATGTCTTACCCCTGCATGGCACATCTGCAAAAAAGGAATTGCCGGTGGGGGAGCTTATTACAGCAGTGTCTCTTTTTGCAAACAAAATCGCTCTTCCTGCGAATCTCTTGGCTTTCCAGCTTTCAAACTTTCCTTTCATTGCATCCAGATGAGCTCTGAACAGATTTCTCCCGTAAGCCCATTCAACTGAGTCAAGGCTACCCTGAAATCTTGGATTTATCTCGAGAACGTAGGGTTTATCTGAGAGAATGAAATCCACACCGACATTTCCCCTGAGTTCAAAGTAAACTGCAAGCTCTTCTGCGATAGATCTCATTTCTCTTTCAGATTGGGATGAAAAGGGTGTGATGTTTCCACAGTACCTGAATCCATCTGCTCCGAATTCCTTCATCCCAACAAGCATCAGGTTTGTTGCGATGGATACAGCCTTTTTTCCGCTGGACAAAACTGAAACAGAACACGGAATCCCGCTTATGTACCTCTGTAAAATGAAACCCTTTTCTCTTTTATCAGAAAATCTGATATTTTCCCCTCCACCTCCCTTTTCAGGTTTAAGGATTCCACGCTCTCCATTGCTCAGAATCTCCGGAAAATCCATACCTATTCTCTCAAGTTCACGGTAAAACCATCTCTTGTTTGTAATTCTTTCAATTTTTCTGTCAGCCAGATCCTCATATCCTGAATGCCAGATTATCTCAGCATCAATCGTCTCTGCAATCTGGACAGCGGTTCTTTTTACAGATTCCGGACTTTTGTTTTTGATTCTGAACACTTCCTCTGCGTAGAGGTAGAGATCTGCATCAGCATGTTCTGTCAGACAGTAAACCTGAAAACCTGCCTTTCTTGCCGATTCAGCCACATTTCTTACATTGCTTCCAACTATCAGAAATTTTCTTTCTTCCATCCCTTTATTATCCTCCTGATAATGTCCTCATCTTCCTCCCTGTATATCTCTTTCATGGAACCATCGCCTTCCAGATTTAGCCCCCTTATCACAACAGCCGGGACTCCATCATCTCCCTCTCCCATAAGAATATTCGCAAAACCTGCTACTTCATCTGCCACACATTCAACCGTAACTTCAAGTTCTTTTCCGTACAGATCTCTACTTCCTCTCCAGTCTTTCATGGGGCTGATTCCAGAAACACCTACTGAAAATCCCACAACACCCTTCCTGAAGCATCTGCCATTTGTGTCAGTTACAATTACTCCCACATTTTTTCCGGTAAGGTCCCTTATCTCATCCCTGATGTTTCGTGCAGATGCATCCGGATTCTCTGGAGGAAGAAGAATGTAGCCCTCCGGAACATTTGTGTTATCTATTCCTGCGTTTATGCACACATTGCCAAATTTTGCCTTCACAAGCAGAAATGGTCTCTCTATCAGAATCTCCTCAGATTCATTCAGAACAGCCTGAACAAATCTCGGATCTTTTCCGAGATCCCTGGCAAGATTTACTGCCTTTTCTGAAGGAGAAAAATCTTCAAGTTTTACCATCCTTCCTTCCGCCTTTGAAACTATTGTTGAACAAACTGCGAGGATATCCCCATCTTCAAAGCTGAAGCAAGTGGAAAAAATTCTGGCAAGATTGTCTCCTCTGTTTATTTTTGGAAGGTTTTTAATGGGAAATACATGTATCATCCCTCAGATCCTCTCCCTGAGGAATGTGAAAATTTCTGCCATTATCTCATCCTTATCAGGCATTATCTGTCCTGCACCCTGTGCCAAATCCCTTCTACCTCCACCACCACCCTTTGAAAGTCTCCCAGCAATCCTCATGAGGTCTCTCGCATCAACCCTCTCGTCACCGCTGAATGTGACGACCTTCACACCATTGTAGTCTGAAAGCAAAACTCCCACGAAACCGTCCTTTGCTAAGTGAATTCCCGTTTTTGCAAGCATATCCGGAGATTCATTTAGTATTTCCACGACTATTTTCATGTCCTCAAACTCATCATAATCCCTTGAAATCATCTCTGCCTTCATTTTTGCAATCTCCTCCTGAAGTCTTTCAATTGTTTTCTTCTGCTCCTTCCATTCATCAAAAAATCTCTGAACAGTTTTTGGAAGTATCTCAGGCTGAACTCTCAGAATGGAACTTGCTTCTTTCAAAAGACCCTCCTCCCTTGCGATCTGTTCGAGAGCAGTCTCTCCAGCAGAGTATTCAAACCTGAGAACACCATCCTGTATTGACTCAACCTTCAGTATCTTGAAAACACCGATTTCACCTGTCGTCTCAACATGGGTTCCACCACATGCCTGTATGTCGTCTCCAACCTTCACGATCCTTATTTCCCTTCCTGGTGGCACTCCTCCCTGGTAAAGCCTGAAACCATATTTCTGTTCAGCTTTGATCCTGTCCATTATTTCCCAGCTTACAGCTCGATCTGCCATTATCTCTCTGTTGACCTCAAGCTCTATCTCTCTTATCTCCTGATCGCTTAACCTCTTGTAATGGGTTATGTCCAGTCTTGCCTTATCCCACTCTTTTCTTGCTCCAGCCTGCCACACATGGTTTCCGAGTTTTTTCTGGAGGGCTTTTATCAGCAGATGAGTTGCTGAGTGATGCCTCATGTGTCTGAACCTTCTCTCTCTGTCAACAAAACCTCTGATACGGGTTCCAGGCTGGATAGGGCCGTTTACCCTGTGCAGAATAATTCCATCTTCTTCCAGAACATCAAGAACCTCGACTCTGCCACCATCAAATTCTATGTAACCTGTATCATTGTCCTGACCACCGCTTTCAGGGTAAAAGGCAGTTCTGTCAAGAATAAGGTATCCATTCTCGTATCCTATCACCTCGGCCGGGAATTCCAGGATCTTTGAGTTGTAATAGAGTTTTTCAGTCTGGGGATAACTGCCAAGAACAAGTTTTTCTCTCTCTCTTTTTTCAGCTCTTGAATGTCTTCCTGCAAGCTCAGCATAAAAGTCCTCCGGGATCTCAATCTCAATGTTCTCTGATTTTGCTATCTCCTCCACCATTTCAGGAGGTATGCCGTGAGAGTCGTAGAATTCGATCAGATCTTCTTTTTCTATTTTCTTTTTTCTCTCAATTGTTCTTTGAACCAGAGAGATCCCTTTTGAGATTGTTTCTCTGAATCTTCTCTCTTCAAGTTCCAGTATCTCCTGGATTGTTTCAAGCGAAACCTCAAACTGGAATTCTTTCAGTATTTTTCTGTGGAGGCTGACCAGATCAAACAGACTGATGCTGAGTTCAAGCTCATCAGCCATTCTGAGGCTTCTTCTTATCATCAGCCTTGCCAAGTATCCAGAACCGGCATTTGAAGGTATCAGCGCATCTCCAAGCATGAAGAGGATCGCCCTTGTGTGATCTGCAAGAGCATAAACCTTTTCAAGTGGTACAACTATGCTTTCAAGTTTTTCTGGTGTGATCCCAAACCTATTTGCTATCTCGGCCCTGAGTCTGCTAAGTCTCTCTCCCCTCAGTTCACCCATAACACCTGCAAGTTTTGAGCTCTCTGCTATTATCTCCCTGACCTCGTCATCATCAGCTGAAAACGGTACCGTGCTGTTTTCCAGAATTGCACTGACAGCATCACCAAAAATCGCATCGTAGACAGTTGGTGTTCCCTGAGATGCCCAGACAAATCTTTCAAGGCCGTATCCTGTATCAACGATGTAATTATCCATTTTTCTGTATTTTACACCCTTTATATCTATGTCACCCTCGGGATGTTCCTCCAGATTCATGAAAACGAGAGTTGCAACCTCCAGGCCACCAACGATGGCTTCAAGACACGGCCCAGCATTCCCACCTCCTGCCCAGGGCTCTTCCTTGTAAACTATGTCCTCGATTTTCACCCCAAGCTTGTTGAGAAGCTCTGTGCAATATTCAACAGTCTCACTCTTCCAGTATACTTCCTCCTGTGGATTATTGAAGGCATGGTGAGCCATCATCTCGAAAAGAGTCAGATGTCTTCCGGTTCTTCCAACCGAATCAAGATCGTCCATTCTTATGCAGGGCTGGGAGATCGTTAGGGGATTGGCTGGTGGTGGAACAACTCCTGAAGTCACAAAGGGCTGGAAATCTGCTATGCTTGCGATTGTGAGGTATATATCATCTCTCCATCGTGCAACAACCGGATATCTCTCAATTCTTGCGTGATCTCTTTTTTCGAAGAATGAGAGGTAGTACTCTCTCATCTCAGAAAGTGAGAACCTCCTGTTGAATACAGGATTGCCTATGAACGTGTAACTCCCGCATGGCGGATCTCCACATATTTCTCTGCTTTCATTTACCGTCCAGAAGTACTTCCCGCATTCTGGACATTTCTTTCTGATGAATCCGTTTTCGTGGAGAAAGCTGATGTCCAGATACTCTTTATCCAGGCTCATCAGAAAAAAGGATGAACCCAAGGATATAACATTTACTCTTTGATGGACTTTCTAAGCTGGAGGTATCTTTCCATGGTTATGTTTTCAGAGTAAACTGTGCATGAAATTTCAAACTCCCCAGTCTGAACGCTTTTTGATGCAAGGGCTCTTATACCACTTCCACTTCCCTGAACACTTCCGAGCCTGTATCCCTTGGATATGAGGTCTCTTATCGTTTCAAGATCTGAATCGTAGATGTATATGCTTATTGCCTTTTTGGATGCGAAAACTTCCCTGACATCCTTCAGAAATTCAGCTATGGCATTCTCAACATCCATGAAATTAAGTTGGAAAAGAGATATTTTAAGCTATTCCCGTTTCTTCATCGGAGAGATAGCAGCTGGGATCATCACCCCAGAGATTTCCCGTTCTCAAAGCTCTGAGCCTGAACCCTCCGCATATTGATTTGTAGATACATTTTCCGCATCTTCTGCCATTAATGTATTTTTGCTTTTCTCTGAGCTTTATGAGCAGGTCGTCCTCTGGAGTTAGCCAGATTTCGCTGAATTTCCTTTCCCTTATGTTGCCGCAGGTGTAATCGAACCAGAACTGATTTGGATGAACGTTGCCGAACATGTCAACATCTGCAATTCTGTAGCCTGAAGAATCACCTCCCCTGTATTTCAGGAATTCAAGAGCGTAATCTGCGAGGCTTTCATCTATTTCTCTGAGTTTCAGATAGAAGAAGATTCCGTCGGCTGGATTATCCACTGTGAGAATCTCTGTTTTTTCTCTGTCATCTCTCAGTTCAAGGGATTTTCTGAAAAGAAATTCCATAAGCTCTCTTCTTTCTTTAAGATTAATATCTATGCTGAAATCTGCTCTTCCTGATGGGACGAGATGATACAGGCAGAATCTCGGAACTTCGTTCTCCACAATTAGATCTATCACCTCAGGCACATCTTTCAGGTTAAATTTTGTGACTGTGAATCTTATTCCGGTTAGAATCCCTGCTGAAGCCGCATTTTCGAGTCCCTCCATTGCCTTCCTAAACGCACCTCTCAGCCCTCTGAACCGGTCGTTTGTTTCTTCAACTCCATCAATACTAACTCCAACATAATCAACTCCAGCTTCAGCAAGTTTTTCGGCAGTTTCTCCATCAATCAGGGTTCCGTTTGTTGACAGCGACACGTGCATTCCCTTTGATTTTGCATGGATTATCAGATCGATTATATCCTTTCTCATCAATGGCTCCCCACCGCTCAATAGCAGAACGGGAACCTGAATACTTGCAAGATCATCTATGAACTCCATGGCTTCTTGAGTTGAAAGTTCTCCGGATCTCCTTGACCCTGCATCGGCATAACAGTGCACGCACCTCAGATTGCATCTGGAGGTTGTGTTCCAGACTGTAACGGGAACTGGCTTTTTGCTTGCTTCAACAAGTCTTTTCGGTATTCTCTCCCTGCTCTTGTAGGTTAGCTTCTCCGATACAGTTATCTCCCCACCAACCATTTTGCTCAGACCTATCATTTTCTCAGCCTCTCTGCTATGAATGTGGTGAGGTCCTTTATACTTAACCCCTCAGCTCCGTTTTTCAGATTCCTGTAGCAGTAGGGGCATGAGGTGACAGCAATTTCAGCCCCGGTCTTTTTTAGCTGTTCAATTCTGACTTTTCTGACGGCCCTTGTCAGATCTCTGTAGGATACCCTGACACCCCCTCCACCGCCACAGCAGAATGAGTCCATTTTGCTGTTTTCAGGCTCCACAAGATCAGCAACAAGGGACAGGATTTTTCTCGGCTCCTCGACTATGCCCATGTGCCTTGCAAGGTGGCACGAATCATGAAAGGTAACCTTCAAATTCTCCTTTTTTAGTCTCAGCCTGTCGGTGTTCATGCTGAGAAATTCTGTTATGTGCAGGACATCAGCATTCAGTCCACCAAACTTTTCATAATCCCTTTTTATCGTCCTGTAACAGCCGGGACAGTTGACGAGTATTGTTTTTGCTCCAGTCTTTTTCAGAACATCTTTCAGCCTTAGATAATTTTTTTCAGCGTAGCTCAGATCACCGCCTATTCTCAGCGATGTTGAACCACAGCAGTACCTGAATTCCACTTCAAAGCTGACATCCATGCTATCCAGGATTTTTACTGTGCTGTCAAATATCTCCTTCTCTCTTGCAAGGGAGGTGCATCCAGGATAATAAATCAGATCCACCCTGTCATCTGTCTCATACATCTCAATTTCATCACCGTATGGGTTTCCCGTCTTAACCATATTGTCGAGAAGTCTCAGGTGTCTTTCAGGAAGAATCCTCTGTTTTGTATACCTTTCTCTTGTTCTCTCCATTATCTCTGTTACATCAACATCAGATGGACATGCAGCCTCGCATATTCCGCAGGTAAGACAGGAAAATATGGATTTTACAAGTTCGGCATCTTCCTCGGTGTAGGGAGACAGGATTATCCTTCCTCTGGGGCTGAGATGCTCCCATTTTGTAACCCGGTATGTGGGACAGATCTGAATGCATCTACCGCATTTTGCACATTTCAGATTCCAAATTTCCCGGGATTTAGTATATTCCTCCGATCCAGACAATATTTCACCCTCCTGAAAATCTCAAGACCTCTTGCAAACTCCCACCTCAGAGCAAGACCATGTTCTCCGATAGTTGCACCCATGTCAAGTGCCATTCTGGAAATCCTTCTCGCTGTTTCCATAGCGTTTTCAAAGCTTTTCGAGACTATGGCTGGATGGAGGTTGCATGTATCAAGGTGACCGTAAATGAAAATCTCAGAATCTGTTTCCCTTTCAATTCTGTAAATCTGGCCGATGAATTCATTTAATCTTGAGAATGGAACTGCAAAATCTTCACCGGCATATACTCTTGTACCTTTTTTGGCAATTTCAGCTCCAAGCGTCTCCCTACTCTCCCAGAAATCCTCTTCATCTCTTCCCTCAAGTACATGTCCTCCAAGACGCTCCATTATCTTTTCAGCACACCTGTCCTTTCCCAGAATCTCAACTGCGAGAAGGTCAAAAGGCTCAAAACCGATTGCTGAGGATGTCCTTGAGTCCATGTATTCAACCGCATCCGGCGTTGCCTTCAGCACCTCTCTCAGAATTCTGTTGAGGTTGTCTCTTTTCTTCAGGTGGATAAGATATGTTCTTTTTTCCTCCGGAAGAGGGATTACCCTGAAGTATATTCCTGTTATCACACCAAGCGTCCCTTCACTTCCAGTGAATATCTGGTGGGCTATCCCAGGACTTCGATGAGTTCTGGATGGCATTCTCACAGCCTTACCATCAGGAAGCACGACATTCATTCCAACAACAAAATTTCTTATCCCTCCGTATTTTAATCCTCTCTTTCCGCTACCATTGTTGGCCACAAAACCTCCGGCAGTTGCTATTTTTAAACTTCCGGGCTCAGGTGGGAGAAAGAGACCGTATCTGCTCAGCGCATTCTTAATATCATGTAGAATGGCTCCGGCCTCCACAAAAACTATCATATCATCTGGAAAAACCTCTATTCTGTCCATTTTTTTCATGTCAATAACAACAGCATCCTTGGGTACCGCTCCTCCGGATGTTCCGCTTCCACCACCTCTCGGCACCACAGATACAGAAAATTCGTTTGCAAGCTTGAGAATTTCCGAGACTTCATTTTCATTTTCCGGTCTGATAACAGCTGCCGTCCTGCCATAAAACGGACTCGCATCTGTTGAATAAACCTCGGTAACCCTGGAACTGTGGATTACATCGTCAGTCCCGACAACATCCATGACTTTCCTGATGAATTTTTCAGGAACCACAATATATGGTGACGGCAGGAACTTATATTTTTTCCCAGAAAAATTATAATAATTAATTGTTAAATTAAAATGGCTACAGAATTATTTCGATTCCAAGCCTCTCGGCGAGCTCCTTGTACCTGTTTCTTATGGTCACTTCTGTAACTCCGGCCACTTCGGCAACTTCTCTCTGGGTCCTCCTTTCACCGCTCAGAATTGAAGCTATGTATATTGCTGCTGCTGCTACACCTGTAGGCCCTCTTCCGCTTGTTAGCTCCTTCTCTTCAGCCTTCTTTATGATTTCAATTGCTTTTTTCTGCACCTCTCCACTCAACCCGAGGGCTGTGCAGAATCTGGGAATGTAGTCTGCAGGGCTTGTTGGCATGAGCTTCAATCCAAGTTCCCTTGCAATGAACCTGTACGTCCTGCCAACCTCCTTTCTGTCCACTCTCGAATATGTTGCAATCTCGTCAAGGGTTCTTGGCACTCCAGCCTGTCTGCATGCAGCATAGAGTGCTGCAGCAACAACACCCTCAATGCTTCTGCCCCTTACGAGATTTTTCTCGACAGACTTTCTGTAAATAACTGACGCAATCTCTCTAACACTCTTTGGCAGACCAAGAGCAGAGGCAAGCCTGTCGAGCTCGGAAAGAGCAAATGCAAGATTTCTCTCAGTTGCATTGCTTATTCTTATTCTTCTCTGCCATTTTCTCAGCCTGAAAAGCTGGGCCCTGTTTCTCACAGAGATGGTCTTGCCGTAATAATCCTTATTTCCCCAATCAATTATTGTTGACAGGCCTTTATCATGGATTGTATAGGTTATTGGAGCACCGACTCTGGCTCTTTTTTCCTTCTGCTCGCTGTCAAATGCCCTCCATTCAGGGCCACTATCTATGTATGTTTCCTCAATAACAAGACCGCAATCCTGACACATGAATTCCCCTCTTCTGTAATCTCTGATCAATCTTGGACTCCCGCATTCAGGGCATACCTCAATTGTCTCTTCTCTTTCTATTTCCTTTCTTTCTATCTCCTTTTCTCTCTCTCTTCTTTCTACTTCCCTTATCCTTTCTACTTCTACCATTCTTCACCACCACAAACAGATTATCCTCATCCGAAACAGATCTTCTGTAGGGTCTGATCACAACATAGGGAGAACCTACACTTCCGATTATATCGTAAACAAATCCAACCTTCTCCATCTTCCTGTTAAACACTTCCTGACCAATTGAAGGCAGATTCCCCGGATCTGCAGAAACAATAATATTGCCTGTTTTTGAAAGATGCATAACATTTCCTATTTTTTTTAGCACAGCACTAACCTTGTATGAATCACTATATAAATTTTTCGAAAGTGTTATATTTAAATGTGATCACGGAAATAAATACTTTTGGTAGCTTACATTCAAAACCCTTCCTGAGGTGTCAAAAGGAACAGCATGAAAACCGGTAAGAGAAGACCGTGACAGGGAGTTGACTGTGAATGTGATATACCGGCTGAGCATCAGCCCGGAACGAGCAGGTATCTTACTAATATCTCTGCCTTCTCCCTGCCAACTTCTCTTTCAATCTCTGTCAGGCTGTTGAATGGCTTCTTTGCAGCTATGTCCGAGGCAGTTCTTTTACCAATCCCCGGAATGTGTACAAGCTGGTGGAGGGATGCGGAGTTTATGTCAACTCTCGGCACTGCGGTAATGCTTCTCTTCCCGTAAGCAACAACCCTTCCATCTATGAACGTGTTTCTCTGAAAATCACCCACGACACCAACAAGAATCGGATATGTGGCAAGCTGTCTTCCAAAGCTCATCTTTCCATGTTTTTCCTCGATTCTCAGATCTCTGATAAGCCTCCCTTTCGGCAGGATTCTTTCAAGCATTTTCCTGTCAAAGTTGTTTCTTATTCTCTCCTTGAAGAGTCTGAAATACCTCTTATGCCTTCTCACATTTCTCTCACCAATCTCTGCCATTGGGGTGAAATCAAATACCTTCACCTGTCTTAGATTGACCCTTCTGACAAGCAACCCTCTTTCGAGAATTTCCATCAGAAAATCGTAGTTCTTCTGAAATGTCTCTTTTGTCTCTCCCTTCAACCCGAAAACGAAGTTTATTCCAGGCAGAAAGCACGGCAGTCCACTGTATCCCACGTGTCTGCCGTATCTGTTCATCATCTCAATTGCAAACAAGACCTCATCCGGATTTGCAAGAAGGTTGTTTTTTTCAATCACTCTCTCATCAGCACTCTCCATTCCAAATGCAGCTATGTTTCCAGGTGTTTGATAGCAAACAACGGTCTTTATGATTTCTCTGCTTTCTTCAGGATACTCGGCTATGGTTTT
Organism: Geoglobus sp.; assembly: GCA_015522195.1. GTDB lineage: Archaea > Halobacteriota > Archaeoglobi > Archaeoglobales > Archaeoglobaceae > Geoglobus. Next base: position 16,493 of record WAMS01000145.1, read on the forward strand.
TGGATTCACGTTGTCCAAGTGCAGTGTCTTTATTTTTGGACATTCACTCCATACAGCCCTGTGGAAGGATTTCATAAAATCAGGGTTCGGTCTTGGATATTCTCTGCTGAAATCTGCCATGTAGGTGAAAAAATCGGTCTGGTTTCCAAGTCTGAAGTGTCTGACACCGGTGCTGTAAAGGGCCCTTATCTCTCGTATAACAGCTCCTGGATCCCTCATTGAAACCTTGTGTATTCTCTCTATGCAGAAACTGCATTTCTTCCAGTAACAGCCCTTGTACGTTTCCACCTCACATATCACATTCGGAAAGTCAGGATGCTCCCTCACAACTCTCGCTCCGAGAACAGCAAAATCGTTGACAAAATTTCTGGAGAAATCATCAACCCTGCCACCGAGATGCTGATAAAGTTCATGCTCGAAGGGAAACGGCATTGCAGTGTATCCTTCCATCTCATCTTCAATTTCTAAGGTTACGGGTCCAACCAGTATCTTCTCCTTCTCAGGATAAATTGAGGGAAGTTCTTTGAGAGACAAAGGCTTTCCCCCAAGATACTTCCCTGGAACAGCAATTCCTGCAATAACTATTATTTTATCTGCTTTTTGAAAGACTTCTGGATTTTTTCGATATTCATCGGCTGTAGCGTATCTCCATTTTATCCCAAGCCTTTCAAGCATTCCTGCAATGTATCTTGGATAGGGGGCCACGTATGGTGGAACCCCAAGACATGATGGTTCATCAACGTATCCATCCAGAATTCCTATCATTCTCCCCTCTGAATCTTTGCATGCCCGCCTATGATTGAACCGCTGAGTTCAAGATTTCTTATCTCGCACTCCTCATCTATTATGCTTCTCCATATCTTGGCCTTCCTGAGCACAACATTTTCGAAGACAACCGAGTCGCTGACATCGCTTGCCTCAATTTCGCAGTTTCTCGCAATGTACGCATACGGCCCGACAATGCTTCTTTTTCTTATTTTCACGCTCTCTTTTATGACCACAGGCTCAATTATTTTGGAAGTTCTGTCTATCTCAACATCATCGCTCACATCATGGCTCATGTAGATTTTGAGAGCCTCAAGATATGAGTCTGGATTTCCAACATCGTACCAGTTTCCGTTGTTGAAAACATGCCCATAAACGTCTCTTTTCTCAATAAGCCATGATATGAAGTCTCCGAGATTATCCCTCCTCTCCCCTCTGACGTAATCTGAGAGCAGATCCTTTGTCTGCCTGTCTAATGCGTAAATCCCAATTCCTGCAAGGGTTGTCTTTGGCTTCTCAGGCTTTTCTTCAAATGACACAACAATTTCTCCATCAAGTATCGCGATTCCGTATCTTCTTGCAAGATCAAAATCTCCAACATCGTACAATGCTATGAGGGGTGAATTTAACTTCCTGTATTTTTCAACAAAATCGCCAAGCGGGAAAGAAAATATGTTGTCTCCAGCCACAACCAGCACATCCTCATCAAATGTGGATGTAACCTCATACAGAGCTCTGACTGCTCCGAGCTTCTCCTCCTCTCTTGTTGTGTTCTCAATGGCAAGCTCAACCTCCTTGTCGTCAGCCCATTCCTCAAAATCCCTTTTGAATCTCAGGTTTGTTGACACAATTATGTCAAAGCCAAAGGGTCTCAGCTTCTCGTATATGTAATCAATTATCGTCTTGCTTCCCAGTGGCAGGAGGGGCTTTGCCTTTGTTTTTGTTATTGGCCAGAGCCTCGTTGCATATCCGCCAGCCATTATTACTGCTTTCATTGTTTTATGCTTTCTGAATCAGGTAAAAAATCTATCGGAAAATGTATTAAGGAAATCTTCCAAAGGTGATTCATGTTCACACACATTGATGAGTCAGGAAGGGCAGGCATGGTTGATGTGACATCGAAGGATGATGTTGTCAGAATTGCAAAAGCAGAAGGGTACATCCACCTGAAAAAGGAGACAGTAAGAGCAA
>WAMS01000146.1 GCA_015522195.1 Geoglobus sp.
GCTTGAGAAAGCAAAACTCGTGAAAAGAGTTGACGAGGGGCGAAAGTGGATATACTACGAGATTACGCCCGAAGGTAGGAAAATCATCTCACCTACCATGAAGGAGAGACCATCAGTAACCTTCCTTGCATCAATCGCTTCGTTCATTTCAGGTATGATCTTACTCGTCACGTCATTCATGAGCACATTCAGAGTGCAGAAGGCATTGACAGCCAAACCAGTTCCAGAAGCTGTGCCTAAGAAGGCGGTTGTTCCCACGACACCCGCACCAGCTCCGGCTACAACTCCTACTCCAGTCCCAGTTCCAACTACCACCCCTGCACCGACACCTGTTCCAACACCAACATCCACTCCGGTCGCAACACCATCCCCTCTGCAAACTCCTGCCGTTGAGGTTTCAAAAGGTATTGGGGTGATTGAGCCAGCAGAAATTATGTTTTACGTCTCTGTTGCCCTGATTGTACTCTCATTCATCCTTTTGATATTTCATTCAGGGAAAAAATAAATTAGGTTACGGTTTCGCTCAGCCTTCCAGTCTCTTTGGCCTTCTTCAGTTCCATCATTGTAAGATCCAGAGGATCTTCAATTCTGATACCGTGTTTCAGACTGAGATTCCTCATTTCCGGTGAGGTTGGACCTATGGCGGGGTCTCCGGGAACTCTCATCGAGACATCGAAGATCACAAACTCCAGTCTTGAGTCAGCTTCAGGTGAATAGGCTACCGCACCCTGCAAACCAAACATACCGATTATGCCGGGAGGATACTCCTTCATGCAGGTTTCGATGAATCTCTCTCCAGCCTCGTAAATCATCTCCTGCTTGCTCTCCCTCATTGTAACTCCAAAATGTCCGATCTCCTCATTTTTAACAGGAACATCTATCTTCAGCTGATCCTTTGCTGGGAGGTTCAGAAATCCCTGCAGATTGACCTGCCTCCTGTCCGAAAATCCCACAAAATCGAAGTTACCAAAAACATCTTTCAGAGCATAGCTGTGGAAATTGGCATTAAAGCGAGCACCAAGAACATATTCCTCAATTCTCGCCTTTTCAAGGCCTTCCTGATCGATTACACCCTCTTTTATCAGTCTCTCGGCCTGTCTGTAGTAGTCTTCAGGTGAATTGGCATAGAAAAACGCCCTTTCCAGAGGATTTTTTGCCTGCTGCACCTTTACAACCACGAGCCTGTCAATCTCGTCAGGATTCTGAAATTCCACTGGAGATCTTAATCCTGCTTTTTTAAGCAAATAATACTGTCCTCTCTCGTAATTTCTTTCTTCAGCCCTCAGCAAAAATCTGTTGCCGTAAATAGGAACTGTGAATTCTCTCTCTATTGCATCGTATCCCACATATACTGCAAAGCTTCTGTTTGGAATAAACACCGTATTCATCTCAATGAGGGTTTCCTGAACCTCCTCATTGAGCATATCCTTAAAACTGTCCAGCAAAATGATCTCATCAAACAGATGTCTGTTGTATCCTGTGTAAAGTCTGTCCCTTCCTTTTTGCACAACAACAACTGTTTTAAATCCGAATGCTTTCGCGGCCATTCCTGTCTCCTTTGCTGAGTGGGAACCAAAAATCCCTATGGTAATATCATTGTAGCTTTTGGCTATTTTCTTTGCTTTTTCGATCATTTCTTCACTCTCCTCAGTATGCTTTCGGCCGCAATCAGCCCGGTAACTGCTGCTCCAACTATACCCCTGCTCACCCCTGCACCGTCTCCTATTGCATATACCCCCGGAACACTGGTCTCCATTTCAGCACTCACCTTCAGCTTCAGATTATAGAACTTTATTTCAGGAGCGTAAAGCAGAGTTGAGTCATCAGCAACACCTGGAATAACCTTATCAAGCTGCTCCAAGGCGTCAATTATGTCATCAACAACTCTACCGGGGTAGGCAAGGCTTATATCTCCAGGTACTGCTGTTTTGAGAGTCGGTCTAAGCAGTCTGTTGTTCTTTATTCTCATCTCCGTACTCCTTCTTCCAAGCCTCAGATCCTTCATCCTCTGAACCAAAGGATTGCCTCCACCAAGCTTTGTTGTGATTTTTGCAAGGTCCCTTCCCCAGTCATTGGGCATGTCAAAGGGTTCTGTGAAAACATAGTGACCCAGCAGTGCAAAATTGCTGTTGTTCGTCTTTTCATTTGCCTTGCTGTGTCCGTTTACAAGACTGAACTCCCCGTAATCTTCTCTAATCACCCATCCTTTCGGACAGGTGCAGAATGTCCTCATGTAATCGTCATGTTTCTTTGTTGTTATTCTGAGCTTTGGATCGTATATGATGGATGTTATCTCATCCATTATTGTGGCGGGAACCTCAACTCTTACACCCACATCTATTGCCTTTGCCTCACTGCTCACGGCGAAATTGTAATTGAGGGTCCACCTCTCAAGCCATTCTGCCCCGCCTCTCCCTACACCGATGATCAGGTAATCGTAGTAATATTCATCGCCTTTTGTCGTAATCACCTTTTTTTCATCTGGCCTTATGTCCGCAATTGTCGTGTTTGTGTGGATCTCTATTCCGTTTCCCGTCAGATAATCCTGTATGCTTTTTATTACCTTTGGCAGTTCATCACTGCCAACATGCCTCTGTCTCAATGGCACAAACTCAATTCCTGCTGAATTTGCCTTTCGCATCAAGCTCAGCAGCTCATCCACATTTTCACCGTACATCTCATCCGGAGCACCATGATCAAGAAATATCTCGTCAACCTCATCCATCTTTTCAGCAAGCACGCTCTCATCAACAAGTCCGAGAAAATCTCCACCAACGGTAAAGCTTTCTGGGAAATTTGGATGAACGTAGTTCAGCTTTCCATCAGACAGACCACCAGCTCCACCGACACCCGATGTGACATTGCATGGGCTGCATTTAAGACAGAAGCTCTCTGCAAGATCGCTTGGACACCTTCTCCTGTCTATGCTTCTTCCCATCTCAAAAACAGCAACTCTCGCCTTTCCAGCAAGCTTGTAAGCTGCAAAGAGTCCACCAGGACCAGCTCCAATTATGATGACGTCATATCTGTTCATACATTTGGACGCTCTTACAACAGTGACTATTTAAGGGTTTCCTTTTGTCAGTTACGTGGAACACAGGGTATCTGAAAATAGTTTGGTAGATGATCTGGTCTTTCAGCTTAAAAACCATTCGATTTTCTGTTTTTCACTCAAGATCGGGTCGTCATCACTGATTTTTTATAGTCTTTAACATCAAATCTTAACTGAATGGCATCTGATGGAGAGAGCTATGGAAGATATCCTGAAATAGACTTTTTCAGAGGAACGGCACTGATTATGATGCTTGTCTCAAATTTTGTTACCGATCTGCAGTACTTTTACTCTTACAGTGAATTTGAGACATTCTGGTACATGTTTGCAAGAATCACAGCAGGAATGTTTATTTTTATTTCAGGTGTCTCACTCTGGATATCTCATTTCAGGAGAAAAGGCATTGAAGAGTATTTTATGAGATTTGCAAGACTTTTCGGTCTTGGAATGATAATAACCTTGGCTACAGAAGTATTTCTTACAGAAGGTACGATATATTTCGGCATTCTGCACTTTCTCGGTATTGCAGGACTCATTGGGATTCCTTTTTTGAGATTTGGGATGGTGAATGCATTTATAGCACCATTTTTCTTTGCAGGAGTATTTTTTATCAGAAACTATCACTCGGACATCCTGTTTCTGTTACCACTCGGCATAACTCCTGTTAAATTCTTTACATTCGATTATTTCCCATTATTTCCATGGTTTGGAGTTTTTTTGCTTGGAATAAGCTTTGGATCAGTTTTCTACCCTGAAGGGAAGAGAAAGATGAATTTTGAACTCCCTCGAAGTCTTATAATGAACTTTATCAGGTTCATCGGGAGAAACACTCTTAAAATTTACCTCACACACCAGCCTGTTTTTATTCTGATTCTGCTCGTGATCTCAGGTGGCAGGCTTGAAGGAATCGTTCTGCCCTGGTGATGGAAAAGGGATTAAATACATGATAGCATAATTTAACCGTGAATCTGAGAGTAAGAGTTTCAAGAGATGTTTTTGAAAAGTTAGAGAAGATCAGATTGAATATGGGTAATTTTGAGAGATGTGGACTCCTTTTTGGAAAAATTGAGGAAGAGCAGATTGAGGTGATCGATCTGGTTGAAATAAGAAATGTAAAAGAGTCTTCATCTGAGTTTGAGCTCGATCCACTTCAAAGCTTGAAAGCTTTTGAAACGGCCGAAAAGGAGGATATGGAAGTCATTGGGGTATGGCATACTCATCCGATCTGGATAGCATACCCATCCAGCAGAGATAAGAGGGGTATGGAGAATTATCCAGGTGTGTGGATTATAATATCCAAGAATGATATAAGAGCATATTACGGTGATGAAAGGGGATTTAGCGAGGTCAGGATGGATACTATGGAACCTCTTCAATAACCTCTTTCTTTTTCTCCACCCTTTTGAACACGTCCTTGACAATCACTATGTCTCCAACAGCCTTGACAAGTCTGTATGGTATTATCACACCGTTTGCCCTTGTTTCAATTAGAAGTCTGTTAACATCTGTCAGTGCAAGCCCCTTCACCTGCCTTGCATCAACATCAATTGCAAGGTCCGCAATCCTGCCAACATACCTGCCTTCATCGGTGTAAACCCTCAATCCAAGTATGGAAGAAACCTCACCTATCATTACAGCCCACCAATCATCCATTGGACTCATTATATATTAAAATTTTTACATCCAGTTCAGCAATTCTACGGGCTTTTTACAGGTAACACAACAGACTGTAGATTTCATGAACAGATTTTCAGATCTGTTTGAAGTTCATAGACAGTTAACAGAACTCTTTAATTGGTATCAGGCTGTTTTTTGAGAACTCACAGCATGATGGGTTTTCCTTCCATCATCCAAATGTGGAGACCCAAGAAAAAATTATGTCGAACACGAGTTCGATAAGTTTTTTAATTCCTCCAGACAGTCTGATAGTTATGAGATCTGCCCTTATCGTTGTGGACATGCAGAAGGACTTCTGCTATCAGGATGGGAAGCTTTTTGGAGGTGAACGCCTGTCCAAGATTTTCGAACCAAATGCGAGGGCTATTACAGAGGCAAGAAAAAAGATGCCGGTGATCTTCACTCAGGACTGGCACAGGAGAGACGATCCGGAGTTCAGAATATGGCCTGAGCATTGTGTTGCAAATACCGAAGGGGCTGAGATAATTGATGAGCTTGAGGTGAAGGTGGAAGATCACGTGGTCAGGAAGCGCCGCTACTCCGCATTCTTCGGTACCGATCTCGATCTGACCCTGAGAGAGCTTGAAGTAAAAAGGCTCTACATTACCGGTGTTCTCA
>WAMS01000147.1 GCA_015522195.1 Geoglobus sp.
ACGCTCTTGAATTCGTTTACAATTATTTTCCGAGACTCAGGGAAAGGAGAAAGATAAAATCGGGGCTGCTTAGTGGTGGAGAGCAGCAGATGCTTGTGATAGGACGGGCACTCATCTCCAAGCCAGATGTACTGCTGCTGGACGAGCCATCCCTTGGTCTGGCTCCAAAGGTTGTTACAGAGGTTTTCAAAACAATAAAGCAGATTAATGAGAGTGAGGGTCTTACCGTTGTGCTTGCAGAGCAGAACGTGAAGAAGGCACTTGAAATAGCGGACTACGGGTATGTTATCGAGGGTGGGAGAGTTGTTCTCCATGGAACAGCGGAAAAACTGATCAAGAATCCGGATGTTCAGAATTATTACCTCGGTATTGGGGAGGCTGGAAGAATCAGCTATCAGGATGTTAAATCCTACAAGAGAAGAAAGAGGTGGATCTCTTGAAAAATGTTCTTGAGGTTAGAGATGTCCATCTGAGTTTTGGAGGTCTTGTTGCACTGAACGGTGTCAATCTCCAGTTGAAGGAAGGTGAGATACTGGCTCTGGTTGGGCCAAATGGCAGTGGAAAAACGAGTCTCCTGAACTGCATATGCGGGTTTTACAAACCACAAAAAGGGTCAATAATATACAGGGGAGAAGATATAACCAGAACACCACCACATGTCAGAGCGGAGAAGGGCATAGGGAGGGTTTTTCAGACACCCTACATTTTTCATGGTACAGTTGTGGATAATATAATGGTTGGTTACATCACTCAGCAAAAGGGTCTTGCAAAGCTTGTGACCATGAAATCAGCTATAGAAGCAAGAAAAAAGGCTGAGGAGCTTATAGAGTTTGTTGAACTTGAAATATACAGAAACAGCCCCGCTCATGGATTGCCAATGGGTATCAGAAAGAGAATAGAGCTTGCAAGGGTGCTCATGTGGAATCCTGACATTCTTCTTCTTGATGAGCCAACATCGGGTCTGAGCATTGATGAAAAGAGAGATATGGCGAGATACATTCTCGAACTTAATGAGGTTCATGGAAAAAGCATTCTTCTTGTAGAACATGATCTCTCACTTGTTCACGACATCGCTCATAGAGCTGTGGTTATGGATGCAGGTGTTGAGATTGCAGAAGGTACGCCTGAGGAGGTTGTTAACAATCCTGAGGTTATAAAGGCTTATCTGGGGGAGTAGCATGCAATCAGGAAATCTTCCTTTGTGGGTTAAACAAGCCTTAGACAGTGCTCCGGAAGAGATAGAAACATACATCTATGGAGAGGACATTGATGTGGAAATACCACCAGCCTATGACACCTTTCCCAAGCTTTTGCTGAGAAATTCAAAGGAAATCGGCAATAAAACTGCTCTGAGAGAGAAAAAACATGGAATATGGCAGAGAATAACCTGGAAAGACTATCTTGAGAACGTGAAAAAGTTCTCTCTTGGACTGATTGCACTGGGATTTCAGGAGGATGACAAAATAACACTTGTGGGGGATAACAGACCTGAATGGCTCTACGCCTATCTTGCAGCTGAAGCAGCAAAAGGCATTCCCTTTGGTGTTTACCAGGACAATCTTGCCGAGCAGCTTTTGCCTCTTATTCAGAACAGCGGTTCAAGATGGATTTACTGTGAAGATCAGGAACAGACAGACAAGGTGCTGAGCATCCTTGATGAACTGCCAGAGGTTAGCAGAATAATTGTAAAGGACTGGACGGGTATGTGGAGATACAGGGATAATCCAATGCTGATAAGCGTTGATAAGGTGATGGAACTTGGTGAAGAGCTTGGCAAAAAAGAACCGGGACTTTTTGAGGAAAATCTGAACTCCCAGAGCAAGGATGATGTGGCGTGTTTTGCAACGTCTTCAGGCACGACAGGTGTACCGAAATGTGTTATGCTGAGCTATGAGAACATGATGTTCATGGGGCTTGCCCTCCAGAAGGTTGTTTCAATGAGCATAGAGGAAGATTACTTCTCTTTCCTGCCGCTGGCATGGATTGGAGAGCAGATGATGGTTTTTTCATGCGGTCTGACAACAGGATTCAGGGTTAACTTTTATGAGGAGCCTGAAACGGTCAACAACGATCTGAGGGAGGTTGGACCAACCATAATGTTCGGGCCGCCAAGAATCTGGAGAGATATGCTTGCAGAGGTGCAGGTGAAAATAGCCGATGCAGGCATGTTAAAGAGGAAAATCTATGATATGGCCATGAAGATCGGTTACACCTGTGTTGACAGAGAATTCAAAGGTCAGGAGATTTCAGCTTACATGAAATTTGCAAGACAGCTTGCTTACTACATTGTTTTCAGGCCGATTCTCGACAAACTGGGGCTTAAAAGGATAAGGCATGCATTTACCGGGGGTGCACAGGTCTCTGTGGATGATTTCAGGATGCTCAGAGCCATGGGTGTTAACATGAAGCAGATCTACGGTCAGACTGAAATTTCCGGAATATCGTGTCTGCACAGAGATGGGGATGTTGACCCTTGGACAAGTGGAAAGCCCCTGCCGAGAACTGTGATTGCAATAACAAAAAGGGGAGAGATCATATCCAAAAGCCCTGCCGTCATGCTCGGTTACTACGACAGACCGTATGAGGACGATGTTGTTGACGGATGGCTCTATTCAGGTGATATGGGCATGGTTGATGCAAAGGGACACCTTGTTGTTGTTGACAGGCTTGCAGATGTTATCACCCTGCAGGACGGAACCCTCGTTTCACCACAGCATCTTGAAAACAGGCTGAAATTCAGCCCCTACGTAAGGGAGGCAATGATCCTGGATAACGGCAGGCCGTATGTAACTGCAATTCTGAACATACACTTTGAAAATGTTGCAAAGTGGGCAGAAGACAATAACATACCATTCACAGGATACATGGACCTCTCCCAGAAAACCGAGGTTTATGATCTGCTTGAAAGTGTCGTCAGAGAGGTGAACAAGAATCTTCAGGAATCAATGAAAATAAGAAAGTTCATTTCGCTTTACAAGGAATTCGACCCGGATGATGAAGAAATGACAAGAACGAGAAAGCTGAGAAGGGGACTGATAAGAGAGAGGTACAGGGAGGTTATAGAGGCCCTGTACACTGATGCTGAAGAGATTGACTTTGTTGGAGAGATAAAGTATGAGGACGGAACCAGAGATCAGGTTCAAGTTAGAATGAAGATAAGGAGGGTTGAGTGATGGTACTTCTTGAAATGGTAGTTATGGGTCTTGCAGCAGGTACAATTTATGGCGTTATGGCACTGTCATTTGTCCTGATTTACAGGGTTGGCAAGATAGTCAACATCGCCGTTGGTGACATGGTACTGCTTGGGGCGTACCTTATATTTGCATTCTCAGGACTTGGACTGGTGCAGAATCCCGTTGTCAATCTGATACTTGGACTGATACTTGCCTCCATATTCGGGCTCTTTATTGCTGTCGGTACTGAGAGATTTCTGATGAGGCCTCTCTACGGACAGTCAATTCTGTCACTCATCATGATGACAGTTGCACTGGGGATGATTCTCAGGGGAGCGACAATTGTGAAATGGGGAACAGTTCTGAGAGTCTTTCCGGGACAGCACGAGGTCTTTCCGCCTATTCCACTTTCAATTGGACCCATTGAGATTCCATACGTTTACATGTGGAGCATTGCAGGAGCGATTCTCATATTCGGTTCCTTTCTGTACCTCTTCAGGAAAACATTATTCGGATTCGCAATGAGGGCTGTCTCTCTGGATCCTGAGGCTGCAGCAACCCACGGAATAAGCATCAAAAAAATATACATCTACACCTGGATGATAGCATATGTTGCTGCCTTCCTTGCGGGACTTGTGCTTGGAGCGATAAATGGAATCACAGTAATTGTTTCATATCTGGGACTTGCAAGAGCCCTGCCTGCGGCACTGATCGGAGGGCTTGACAGTCCGGGTGGAGCTATGCTTGGTGGGCTCCTTCTTGGTCTCATAGAACACACGGTCGGAACAATACTCAACGCATACATTCCGGGAATCAGAGACATAATACCATACATAGTTCTCCTGATCGTTCTGCTGGTCAAGCCTTACGGACTTTTCGGTACTGTTAGAATTGAGAGGGTGTGAAAAATGGAAATGGAGGTTTGAATATGGCCACTTCAAGACCGTGCGGTGTTGTGAAGGAAAGCTACAGAGCAGACATGTCTTTCTTCGAAAAACCGTTCCACTACTGGGCAATGGGATTGTTTGTTCTCGTTCTGGTGATACTGCCATTCACAGCTCCCGAATACTATCTGAACGCAATACTTCTGATTGTAATATTCAGCATAACCATAATGGGACTCAATCTGCTTACCCAGGCACATCTTTTTTCAGTCATGCATGCTGCTCTCATGGGCATAGGAGCATTTACAACAGCATTCATCTCCCATCAGGTGCCATTTTTCATAACAATGCCTGTAGCAGGACTGATGGCAGCTGCAGTTTCGGTGTTCTTTGGACTTCCATCTCTCAGGATCAAGGTATTTTACCTGCTTTTCTCGACCACCGCAGCCCAGTTCATAATAGAATGGGTTCTCAACTACATTACAAGGGACATACCTGGAAGTGCTGTTTATACTGCTCCGCTGGCAGTAATGGGATATCAGCTCGGAACAATCGAGCAGTACTATCTCTACCTGATCATCACAGCAATAATGGCCTACATCATAGCACACATCGGAAGGACTCCTCTGGGCAAAGCACTGGTCATGATGGGCGAGAAAGATTACGCTGCACAGATTCAGGGAGTTAACCTTCTGAAGTTCAAGGCAATTGCTTTTGCAATCTCAGGCTTTTATGCAGGAGTTGCAGGTTCAATGTGGAGTTACATGCTTGGACTTGTTACACCGGAGCACTTTCCATTCCTGATGTCATGGGAACTGCTTGGTGTTGGAGTGATTGTCGGAGGGCTTGGAAGCTATGTCTGGGGCTCGGTTCTCGGTTCCGTAATGATAATTGTGGTCACTCAGGTAACAACAGAGCTCGTCACAGTTCTTACGCCATACATGCCATGGCTCGGAGCATCAGCATTTGGACTGAGAGCGATATTTTACGGTATCATAATCGCAGCAATACTGATTCTTGAACCAGAAGGTCTGGCAAATCTTTTACGAAAGGTTAAGAGATATTTTGATCTCTGGCCATTTTCGTACTGAGTACATCATCCATTATTTTTATCAGACCTGGAAATTTCTTTAATTGCCGATAACGTTAAATTCTAAGTTTCCGATGTGTTTTATCAGACACTCAGGAGGTTTTGAGGATGGAGGTTCTTGAAAGGGGTGAAGCGGAATATCACTTTATCGACCCAGACGATTTCAGGGAATACGTTAGAGACAGTAAAAACAGAAACTGGGAGGAGAAGCTTATGGATGAAAGTGATGCAGTTAAGAAATTTGTGGACAGTGGCGATTATCTTGCCTATGACTTTTCAAGCCTTACAAGAGGGCCCCAGAGCCTGATAAGAGAAATAATAAGGCAGAAAAAGAGAAAACTCTGGATATGTGCAAAATTTACCTTGCTCGAGAGTGTCCTGCTGGCCGGAGCAGGATGTGTGGATAGAATAGATGTTGGATTTCTTGGTTTTGGGCCATATATTGCCAGAAAAGTTCAGAACGGAGAAGTAAAGGTGTACGACTGGAGCAACGGCAGCATAACATACAGATTGATTGCAGGAGCAATGGGCATACCCTTCATTCCAGCCAGAGATCTGCTCGGCACAGATACATTCAGAAAGTCAGGTGCCACAGTTGTCAGAGATCCGTTTACAGGAAAGCCCGTCGCACTGATGCCTGCGCTGAATCCGGATGTGGCCATAATACATGTACAGGAGGCTGACGTGTATGGAAATGCAAGAGTTTACGGGCCAACTGTCGCAACTCTTGAAACTGCCATGGCCTCAAAGAAGGTAATAATATCTGCGGAGAGAATCGTTGAGACAGTGGAATTCAGAAAAGAACCCAACATGACCATAATACCGTACTATCTGGTTGATGCTGTTGTCCATGCACCATTCGGTGCATATCCGGGAGGTACTCAGGGGTATTACGAAATGGACTCTGAGCACTATCTGATGCTATCCTCGATAAGAGATGAAGATGAAATGCAAAAATACCTTGAAGAATACATATACAGCGTTGACAGCCATGATGAATTCTTGGAGAGGAAAGTTGGAATGAAAAAAATCAGAGAACTTGTTAAAAAAGCACAGATTCTGGAGGGATACAGATGAGATATACAGATGTTGAGTTCATGATTTGTCAGGCTGCAAGGTTGCTTGAAGATAACAGGACTGTATTTGTTGGATGGGGAATGCCCCAGGTGGTTGCGATGCTTGCGGAAAGGCTCTACACACCAAATATAACCCAGGTGTTTGAGTTCGGTGCCATTGGACCCAGAAGCAGAACTCCATTTCTCAGAGGCACCATGGGAGGTCCGCAGAATACCTACAGGAGTTTGCAGTGGTGCAGCATGGGTTTGGCGTTCAGCTATGCACAGGCAGGCTACATAGACTATGGAATGCTCGGAGCAGCTCAGATAGACAAGTACGGGAACATAAATTCCACGATGATCGGTGAAAACTATGAAAGACCCAAGGTGAGATTTCCGGGAAGTGGTGGTGGAAATGAAGTTGCAAGTTACTGCTGGAAAACAGTTATTGTGATGAATCATGAGAAAAGGAGATTTGTGGAGAGGTGTGATTTCATAACCTCGCCCGGACACATAATAGACGGAAAAACGAGAGAGGAATGTGGTCTACCAAGAGATACCGGCCCTTGGAGGGTCATAACCTCAAAGGCAATGTTCGATTTCGATGAAGAGACAAAGATAATGAGACTCATCGCTGTCAGGGAAGGACTGAGTGTTGAGGATGTTGTGAACGACATGGGATTCAGGCCTGTCATGGCAGATGACATTCAGGTGCTTGAACCACCCACAGATGATGAGCTTAGAGTTTTAAGGGAGGAGATCGATCCATTTGGGCTTGTGATAAAAAAATAAACATCAGGCAGAGATTTTATATTTTTCTGAAATTCCATGTCAGCGGGAAAGAACCCTGTTCAGAAATGAGTCAAGAATTGAATTGAACTTTTCCGGTTTTTCGAGCATCACCATGTGACTTGCTCCTTCCACCACCACAAGCTCTGAGTTCGGAATGTGATTTTTGAAGAACTCGGCATATTTCACTGGAGTAAGCCTGTCTTCCTTTCCAGCTATAATCAGGGTTGGAACATCAACCTCTATTTTCCCGTTTCTGTAATCCTCAAGCAGATCGAATTTGTCACACAGCGAAAGATCAAGAAGGAGAATGTCTGGATTTTTCAGATACTTTTCCCTCACTCTCTCGTATTCCAGACCTTTTCTGTAAAAACCCATCTCAAGTATTCTGTCAATTGCCTTCTCGGGCGCTGTTCTTAGGTTTTCAAGTATCTCAGGCAGAACCCTGAGTCTTGCTCCAGTTCCCACAAGAACCAGTCCCGTGCATGTTTCCGGATAGTCCAGGTAAACTTTCTGGGCAACTGCACCACCAAGGCTGTGTCCGGCGACAACAGCTCTGTTGCATGTCTGCTTTATTGCCTGACTCACATAGTATGCATAGTCATCTATGGAGTTTATTTCAGCATAATCGCTCCTTCCGTGATTTGGCAGGTCAATTGCATATCCACCTACCCCTTCAATCTGGTATTCCCACTGTCCGGCATCGCTGCCTGAGCTGTGAATGTAAAAGATATCCCTTTTTTCCCCTGAAAGAATGGAGATCTCCCTGCCGTCAATCCTGAGACTGAATCTCCCCACCATGGGTTACTCTCGTTCAATCATCTATATCTGATTTTGGATCGAAAGTCTATCACAAAAAATCTTTAATCTTTTTTCCTCTAATTCCGTTAATGGGATTTGGATTTCTGAGAAAAAAAGAAGAGGCAATTTCCATTGAAGAAGCTGAAGCAAGAATAAAGATGCTAATTGAAGAGACTGAAGAAAATTTCATGTCATTTAGACATGAGAAAATCTCAGAACTGAGAGAAGAAATCAGAAGTCTTCTCAAAATGCTTCAGGAATTTGAATTCAAAGATATTCATCCAAGACTGAGAAATCAGGCAAGAAATTTCGTTGCAGCCATGATCAACCTGTGGAAAGACCTACCTGAGATGGAAGGCACAGAGATAATCTCTGAATTACCTGAAAGGCTGGAAAAGACTGGATTTATGAAAATCAAGCATTTCAGAATGCTGTTTGCCCTCAACCCGCCAGTGATAGAGCAGATTGAAATTTCCCTTAAAAGAATTGCTGAGCTGATGGCTGAAATTGAAACCAGAAGAAAAGAGCTTGGACTTGAGGATCTCTCAGAATTAACGGGCCTTATGGAAAGGTTCAGGCACCTTACCGATGAAAGAGACAGAATTGAAGCTGAAGTAAATGAAATAACATCCCAGATCTCAGATCTGGAGAAGTCTGAGAGACGTGAAGACAGTGACAGGGTAAGTGAGCTCATAAAAAAATTAGAAGAGGAAATGGAAGAAATCGCAGGGGAACTGGGAAAAAAAGAGACAGAGTTCTATAGAAAAATAGCACACGCAAGAAAACCTCTCAGAATGTATGCCCACATGGTAGGATCCAAGTTAAAGCTGGATGGAGACTTTTTTTTGAATGATCTGGACGAGATTTCAAAATTGGCATCTGGTGCGGTTCAGGAAATCGAAAAGGGAAACATAAAGCTGAAAAAGAAGAATCTGAAGAGTGTTGTCACCTCACTCAACGAAATAGCAGAAGGAAAGCTGAAAGAAGAGTTTGAGGAAATAAAAAAACTCAGAAAACATCTGAGGGATACAGAAAATAAACTGAAAAAAATTTCTATGGATGGGAAAAAAGATGATAGAGACGAGCTGAGGGAAAAACTTGAAATGATGTCGGAAATGATCAGAAAAACCGAGAGTCAGATTCTGGAAACAAAAATATTGCTTGAGAAAAAACTTTCAGAAATTCTGGAAAAAACGGTCAGAATCTCTGATTGATAGGTGAATGCCTTAAAAAAATAAAAAAATACTGGTGCTCGGTTATTCTGCTGGCTCAACAGGCTTTATGGGTGGAGAAATGAACTCTATCTGGGCGTGAGATATGGACTCCGGGCCATATGGTGGTCCACCTGGCTTGAATGTGATTATAACTTCTCTCGCCTCCTTTTGATCTCCCCAGTTTGTGTATGAAAGCGGAAATGCAAACAGTGGATTGTTGTATGTGCCGCCGCGTATTGTATTTGCAATATCATCCGGTTCGGAAGAATTTGCCTTGTTTATTGCCCACACAATATGGCTGACATTGACATATCCTGTTGTTCCGGCAAAGTCAACCTCCTCATTGTACTTTTCATAGAATTTCTGTGCAAAGCTCTTGAACTCATCTGCATCGTAGTTAACCGGTGTGAAGTCCAGCATACCCTTTGTAACATCTTCCCCGAGTATCTTTTCCCAGGCCTTCTTCGGTATGTTGGGTCCGATGTACTTGGCGTTGAATCCAAGCTCTATTCCCTGTCTTGCTATTTTTGCAGTTCCGGGTGGATGACCTGTTGCAATAACAAGCTCCGGATTCAGATCTTTCATCTTTCTGAGGTATGGTGTGAAGTCAGACTCTTTCACAGGGGCAACTTCCATAACAAGCTCAACTCCGGGCAGGGTTTCGATATACTTTTCAATCCCTCCCTTTATTGAATGGCCCCAGGCATAATCTGCGATTACAGCTCCGATTCTTGTGTATCCCTTATCCTTGATGTACTCTGCAAGTGCCTGCATGAGCAGAGGTCCTGCAACAAGAGCGGTTCTGAACGTGTATCTGCTCTTCTTTGTCAGTATCTTGTCACTTCCAGCCATGTGAAGGAGCAGTGGCACAGACAGCTCCTCTGCCTTTCTTGATGTCGACAGCCCAACATCGCTTGAAACAGGACCTATGACAGCTATTACACCCTCCTGGAAAACAAGCTCTTCAAAAACTGTAGCGGCTTCACTTGCATTGTTCTTTGTATCTCTGATTACAAGCTCAAGCTTTCTCCCACCAACCCCGCCATTTGCATTGATCTCTTCGACCGCCATTTTTGCACCTTTTAGATGTCCATCGCCCCAGGGAGTGAATGGTCCGCTTAGAGGTCCAAGAAATCCTATTTTTATTGGCTTCTCAGGCTTTGGTGCTGGTGTTGGTGTCTTCTCAGCAGGCTGCTGTGTCGTACATCCAAAAATCGAAGAACCAAACAAAACCGAGCCGCCAAATAACGCGGCAGTTCCCATGAACTCTCGTCTGTTCATCCTCAAACTCGCCACCTCTCTCAGATTTTCAATTAATTTTAATTAAGAATATAAGAAAGGTTATAAGCTTTTCCCTTCCGCAAACAGAATCAGGTATCTGTTGACGTGATCTGGAAGCAGTTATGGATTTTCAGGATGCAGGGCGAGATGCTGTGTCCAGCCAACCACTACCAAAATTTTTTATACTAATCCGAAGCATCTTAATAATAATGAGAATAAAAACTGGCATCATCGGTTTCGATACCCTCATCGGAGGTGGCTACAGACCCAACACAGTTAATGTGGTTGTCGGTGCATCAGGCACGGGAAAGACCATATTTTCCCTCCAGTATCTTCTTGAAGGTGTGGAAAATAGAGAGACCGGGGTTTACATTTCTTTCGATATGGATGCAAAGTCAGTGAAAATTCTATCTGAATCCCTGGGGTGGTTCGAGCTCGTTGATGCAATGGAGAGCCAGCAGGTACTTGTAACAAGAAGCCATGCTGAAAACATATCCTACCTCAACGAAGACATAATAACCTATATAGAGGAAAATTCAAAGGGCAATTCGAGAATAGTTGTGGATTCATTCACCCCACTAATTTCCTCTCTCGATTACAGTGTAAGAAGAGACATCGGATGGTTTTTCGATCAGCTGAGGGCAAGTGGAACATCCGTTGTTACAGTAGAGGAACCATTCACAGACAGCCTAAGCAGACCCGACGTCTCCATACCAATATTTCTGTCAGATTCGGCAATATTCATGAAAAATATTGGATACGGTGAGGCATTCAGCAGAACACTGCAGATTATAAAGCACAGAGCCTCGTGGCATGCAGATGGAGTTTTCCCATACAGAATAATGCCCGGACTCGGCATAGTTGTTGAAAGTGACCTTGAATCGAGATTCCGGCGCGACGATATAGAGGTCTTGCTCAGATCTCCAAAGATAGATGGAAAGATCAAGAAAAGACTGAGCTTTCTTTCAAAGAGAGACGTGCCTGTATCGAGAGCCATAATAGAAAGGGTGCTGGGAATCTATGAGTCGGAGAATAGATAGCATTGTGAAGGACCTGTCAGGTGACCCTTCGGTTGTTGGACTGATAATATACAGGGTAGACGGTACACCCGTTTTCGTCAGGATAAACGATGAAATGAAGGTTTTGCAGCACATGTATTTCCTGGAAAGCCAGATTAAATCAGTTCTGGGTTACATTTTCACCCAGAATTTAAATGAAATTTCAATAAAAGTAGAGGATATAAAAATCCTCCTTCTTCCTATTACCAGAACACTGGTTATGAGCATTCTGTTTTTCCCGACGGCTGAATACAGGCTTGAAATGGAAGCCAAAAGACTAATAAACACCCTAAAACCAATTTTAGTAAATGAAGTATAGCGTAATACATTCATCTGCCAAAGACGTGAAATCGCTCATTTCCGATATCAAAATCAAGTTTGAAAGTATTGAATTCAAACCAAATCTCGGCATCATTATACTCACCCAGACTCTTTTCGATGACAGAGATTTAATCACGAGATTCCTGAGAGATAATATTAATTTCAACACACTGACGTTTTTTGTGGATGGATTTGGAACCGAAGACGGGATATTCATGCATGGCATTCTGATTCTGCTTTTACAGGTCGAGCATGAATTTTTCATCACAGGAAAAGGAGATATTGAAAAGGAGCTCAATCAAATTGCGGAAAAGATCAGAGACTATGACATGGCTCTTGCAGTCTATCCGGCACTCTACTTTCCGGGAAAATCGTCCCTCCTGAAAGGTTTCATAAGAGACAAGTACTACTGGTTCAGATACAGAAGATGCAGAAATGAGCGATGCAAAAAAAAGATATTGCAAAGATATTCCAGCTGGATTCAAAAGGAACGATTTTTCATACCTGTGAACAAGGTTTTGAGAATTCTCGGAAAAGCTCAAATTCCGGTAGCATCGGTGAACCTTGTTCCACTGGAAGTACATGAAAATACGCCAGTTATATACCACAATTTTCAGGCCATAGGCAGGAATGTGCTTGTTCTGGCAATTGATGATGCAGAACTCCATTTCAAGGATATATTCCCTGAAAGGGGTGAGAGTTATGAGGAAACGGAGAGCATTCTGAGAAACTTTTTCGCGTTCAGGGATGAGGTTAAGATTGTCAAAGAAGGGAATGTCATCGGCGAGATAAACGGACACCCTGTAAGGGAATACATAAAGCGCAGATTTGAGCTCGAAATAGAAGAAAATGAGTTTGTTGAAAAGGTTGAAAAAGGTGATTTTTCGGCAATAACACCGTATGGACTTGCCCTGATAAGCAAAAAAACTTATGGAGCGTCTGTTGTCGGTCTTCTGGCATCTCCACT
>WAMS01000148.1 GCA_015522195.1 Geoglobus sp.
CTTCAATGATCCAGTTATTTCTGCTACTGCTTTTTTCTGAAATTTTTCCATCCACACCTGCAAAAAATGCTCTGAGATTAAATTTATTTTGAAATGATCCTTTAAAGGTACAACTATTTCCTTAGGGCACTGTCAAAATAACACCTCCCCATTATAAATGGCAACGAAACTCTCCAGTCAGCTCTGAACGGAATCAAAGGAACTCCTGAAAGGAAACCTGTTAAAGAACCTCTTTGTCCTTCTCTTCAGCAGAGAAAAGAACCCCTCTACAGCATTTCTCTCTCCAAAGGTTTCGTGCCTGTACTTCAATCCCAGTCTCTTTAAAGCCCACCTGTACCAAGGACCTCTGTCAACAATGATTTCAGGCTTATTCTCGCAGTATCTGAGAACCTCTCTCAGGAAAACGTAAGCGTGAAAGCTAGACCTTCCTTCTGTTGCCCAGACGAACAGACATTCTTTAGTATCAGTATCTATCGCACTCCAGACGAAGATGTGTTTGTTTTCCAGCTTTAGTTTTGTTTCGTCTATTGCTATTAGTCTTCTTTTCTTCCTTTCAGGAGGCTTTAGAATTCGTTTAATTCTGTGGTAGTAGATTCGGATTGATTCGTGGCTTATTTTCTGGAAAAGGGAGATTAGTTTGCTCGCTTTCCTTAAAGAGAGTCCGTGGAAGTAGAGTAAAGCTGAGAGGATTTTTAACTCTATTTTTCTCTTGTTCCTCCGAAAGACTTTTCTAGCTTTGATTTCTTCAATTATCTGCTGGATTGGGGGCTACATGTGTTTTATTCTTATTTTTTATTTTTTAATGTTATTCTTGACAGTTATGTTTGGATAATCTTTAAATATTTGTAAACCGAAATAGGTTTACGATGATTGAATTGACCGAGAGGCAAATGGAGATATGGAGGCTTTGTATTAAGGGGATGACAGCATCAGAGATTTCAAGAATTCTGAATGTATCGAGGCAGTTCGTTCACAAAGCCATTAATTTGCTGGAATTGAAGGTTTACAGGCTTCTTACAGGGGTGGCGAAGGCGAACAGAATAGAAATTTATGAGGTCAACGCAAAGAAGGGGTACCTCAGGGGATACAGTCCCGAGTTCGGGACAGATGTGTTCATAACATTCTCGGCGAAGAATGGGGTTCAGGTCTGGTACAGGCACAGAGGTAACTGCAGGGAATGCAGGATGAGAGACGAGTGCGTCAGGATACTTCGGGATGAGGCCGAGGAGAGGGGGATAGAGTTGAAGGAAGTTGAACCCGATAAAATGGCCGAGGAACTCTTTCAGGCCATAGGTGATTGAGATGTTCTGCAGGATTCCGCCGGATGGAAGAAAGCCGGGGAGTGTCGTCATTTACAGGAGCAGGGCGAGATGGGGGAAGTCTGTGAAGGTTCTGACAGTCTTTGTTTTCGCCCTCTTCGGATTCATTGATCTCCTGCTCGTAGGGCGTGTGGGCATGGTGTATCTGATAGCCTTGAACATTTTCTTTTCCGCATTCCTGCTTGGAGCCTATCTTTTCGCTCCCCGGGCCTACGAGATCACCCAGACGGGGATCGTTGTAAGAAGGATTCTGAGAAGCTTCGAGATCCCATTTTCCAGCATGAAAAGGGTCTATGTGAGTGATTTGGGCCTTATGAGCATGAGACTATTTGCCATGGGCGGGCTTTTTGGGTTCTACGGGCTTTATGCTGTAAAGGAGCTCGGAAGAATATGGGTTTATGTCACCAGAAGGGAGAAGGTTGTGGTCATCGAGAACAGGAACAGGTATGCGATAAGTCCTGAGAGCAATGAGGAATTTCTGGAGATTCTGAGAAAAGTTGTTCCCGGAGTGATTGGTTGAATTACAGCAATCTAGCTTCCTTTTGCGGAGCGATAAGTGAAAGCTTCTCGCAAACAAAAAAGCCCATGCCGTCGCAGCAATGATAGTCCACCACGGCAAACCCCTGCTCCTTCAGCAGCTTTTCCCATTCCCGCCTGCTCAGCAGCTTCCAGAATCCGAAGGGTGTGAAGAGAAACAGCCCCCTGAGATTTCTGAGCGGTTCGATCAGGAGGAATCTTCCTCCCGGCTTAAGCACGCGGTGCATCTCCCTCAAAGCTTTTACTTTCTCCTCATCGCTCAGGTTGTTGAGAACGCTGCCGCAGGTCACGAGGTCAAAGGTTTCGTCTGGAAAGGGTATCGCCAGAACATTGCCGTATCTGAACTCCACCCTATCTGCCACACCTTCAATTTCGGCATTTTCGTAGGCTTTCTCCGGTGAGTTGCCCGGTATCTCCCTTCTGTCCCAGATGTCTATTCCCACCACCCTGCCGCTTTTCAGGTTTTTGGCCACACCTATTGCCACCTTGCCAAGGCCGCAGCCCGCATCCAAGACAAGCTCGTCGCCCTTCAGCTCGAGAATGTCTGAAAATTCCGCAGCTCTGTCCTGGTGTAGCAGGAGCATTGAAAGGGCGTAGGCAGCAAGGGTATAAGCTCCGAAGGCCGTCAAAAGCATGCCCAGGAGCTTTGATATCAGGAGGTAGGTGAGAATTCCGAGGGCTATGACTGCCTCGGAGAGGCTGCAAACCACCGGCAGGGCATAGTAGCCGTAGTGGGGCTTATGCCTCATTCTCGTTCCTCCAAGCTTTCAAGTATTTTCAGCGCAAAACTTTTCATTAAATCAGCCTTCACGAGAGCGATGCCCTTCTCCTCATCGCCCAGGACAAGAAGGCTGTCTCCAGGTTTGATATCGAACTTCTCTCTGGCTTCCTTCGGGATGACGACCTGTCCCCTCTCACCCACTTTCACCATGCCGAAGATGTACTTACCCTTCCCTATTTCAACCATCTTTACCAACTCCTGTAATGCATGTATTTCATATTTGTATGAATTGTATGAATTACATTATTTAAAGTTTTTGTTTGTCGGTAAATAAACGAAATAACTTTACTATGCCCCTTACCAAATCACATCTCAGCCAACCCATGTAACACTTTCTTTTCTCTAAAACCAAGAGCTACAACAATCCCAACTAAAAGGACGTTCATAGCTGCAAACTTCAACACAGATCTCATCGTATAGCGATGCAATCTTCTCAATCCGAATGATTTAGCCAGCTTGAACACATCTTCTATAACAGCTCTAACATGTTTGAAATCCACCCATCTTCTCAGCAAGCTAATAAGCCTGGTTTTTAAAGCCCTAAATCTACGTCTTTCCTCCTCCAAGCTCTTTGAACCAAAAATGCTGAGAGGGTAGCTGAGCATCCCATCCAGCCTGTTTATATCGAAGTTACTTCGAGGAAAGATCAGGGGAACGATCCTGTATTCATTCAATCCAATCAGATAGTTCCTGTAAGCGTAAAATCCCTTGTCCATGATTACAGTGTCTCCTTTTCTCGTAATTCTCCTCCTCTTCAGCTCGTCTAAGACCTCTTCATAGATTCTGGCTTCGTGTCTGTTTGCTGGATGTAAAAGAAAGAGAAGAGGCTTAAGAGATGGATATTCCAAAACTAAAGTCAGTTTCATACCCACGAACATCCCCTTCGCTGAATAACCCCATCTGTAGTCTTTTCCTTCCAGATTTTTCTGTCTGACTGGTTTCCTGAACCAGTTTACGTCAACGCTCACATCGGTGCAATCGACGATGAGGCGAGTGTTTCTCGTCCTTCTCTTTGTGACGGAGTTCAGAATTCTCAAGATCATCGCTGTAAAGCTGTTTAAATCGAATCTGGAGAGGAAGGAATAGATGTAAGCAGATTTCGGCACGTCTTCTTCCCTTATCTCCAAAAACTCCCTTAAGTCTTCTCTCTGCTCCAACTCTTCAACTACGTGGGAGATCTTTGTTGAAAAGAACATTGAGGTGATGACAACTTTCAGGCAGTTGATTGTAGTTTTTATTGGCGAGGTGATTTTAGCTATGATCTTCCTCGTCCTCCTCAAGTCGAAAATCTTAAGTATTTCCTTCAGCAATTGCCATCTGTAGTCGTTTGGGTCGACTACAAGCGGGATCTGCATTATTTCACCCTGAGGAGGCTTATGCCTCCTCCTACATAAC
>WAMS01000149.1 GCA_015522195.1 Geoglobus sp.
AAACCATGCCGTCACCCTCGCGTTTCGACCAATTTTTTTAGTTGTGGTGTAAGAGCTATCTTGTTCTTTCTGACATTCTGACTGTTCATGTCAGCTCTCCAGTCTCATTCCATTCGAAACATTTAAAAACAACTTATCGAACATGTGTTCGATGAAAGTGCATGAGTTTGCTGCCACAATTCTGGCCATGCTTG
Organism: Geoglobus sp.; assembly: GCA_015522195.1. Classification (GTDB taxonomy): domain Archaea; phylum Halobacteriota; class Archaeoglobi; order Archaeoglobales; family Archaeoglobaceae; genus Geoglobus. The sequence goes on from WAMS01000149.1 coordinate 195, forward strand.
TGCCGTTTATGGTGATAAAAACTGATGACCTTTCAACATACATCTACTGGACTGCCGTGGTGTCACTGTATCTTATCTACACCGCATTCAGGAGGTGGGAAATTGAATAGCTTCGAAATTGCAATCATCATTTATGCGATTGCAGGAACGGCAATATCTTTCTACGCAAGAAAGTCCGGTTTCAGAAGTGAGGAGGAATACTACATAGCAGGAAGGAGGGTGGGTGGATTTGTATCGGCCATGACCTATGCTGCAACAACGTACTCAGCGTTCATGATGGTTGGACTTGTTGGACTTGCATACGCATCAGGTGTCGGAGCCTATGGTTTTGAGATGTTTTATCTGATTGGAACTCTAATGCTCCTTTCATATTACGCTCCAAAAATCTGGAAGCTGTCAAGAGAAATGAACGCCATCTCACCTGCAGAGCTGATAGGTAAGAGGTTTGGGAAAAGAACTGCAGTGGCAATAGCCGTTATTTCTCTCATAGCCCTGATCCCCTACACCTCAAGCCAGCTCATAGGGGTATCTCTCATCATGGATAAACTTTCTGGAATGGATTTTCAGATTGCAATAGCCATCTCAGCAGTTCTCATTGCACTCTGGGCGTTCATAGGAGGACTCAGAGGTGTTGCCTGGACTGATGCAGTTCAGGGAGTCATAATGCTTTCAGCAGCACTGATTGCCGTGATCTATGTTTACTCCATGAATCCAAAATTTACGGTAGAGGTTTCAAAGCTTGGAGAGTTGATGTATGTCCCGAACAGGATATGGACTCCCCAGCTGTTCATCAAACTAACCGCGCCGTGGTTCTTTTTTGCTTTAACGAACCCTCAGGTCTTCCAGCGACTCTTCATACCAGAAAATGAGAGGGCACTGAAAAGAATGGTCGTGTATTTTGGATTTTTTGGACTGATCTATACGGTAATGGTAACTCTCATCGGACTGATGCTGAGGGTAATGGCAGAGAATGGAGAGTTTCCAGTATTGAAGGACCGAGATCTGGTAACACCAACGTTGCTCTCCCTCATGCCATCTTGGCTCTCTCTTCTTGTTGGTCTGAGCATTCTTGCAGCAGCGATAACAACAGCAAATTCAATAATCCTCAGCCTCTCATCTATGGTCTCAAGAGATATTGCAAGGAATCAGATGGCAGGAAGGATTGCGATAGTGGTTCTCACTCTGGCCGTTGCAATATTTGCATCCACAAGACCGGCCTACATAGTTGAGCTGGCAGTCATGTCATCCACGCTGCTGCTGTCGGTGCTTCCTCTCATTATTGCACTTGTACACACAGATTTCAATCGTGGACTTGAAGCAGTTTTGGCTGGATTTCTGACAGGCCTTATACTGAGTTATCTGAAATACCCCTTTACAGGAGTTGCTGTGCTTGTAGCTGGCTTTGCCATGCTGATAGCAGTAAATCTGGCAGAGAAATCAAAAAGAGAAAAAAGAGTTTAAATCACTCCCTTATTTTTCAGCTCTGTACATGAGATTTTGCCCTCAGGAGTTTTCAGATCGATGGTGATGTGGACTTGCTGTTGTCGGATGTACCAAATCCAAGGGCAGGGTTTTGCGTAATCTGAAGAGGGTGGAAGAGCTCTCACCGTGTCCTCAATTACCGGAAGCTCGACCTTTGCAACCTCGGTTTTCCATCACATTACGTTAACGTTATTGAGATCAACTCTGAAAATGAATCTGTTCATATTTCAAGATTTAAAAGAAGATCTGAACTGTAATTTTCAATCTTTCCGGCATCTGCAATCCTTGGAAGATCCGGATCCACAGGGATTTCAGCAACAACATCAATACCGAATTTCTCTGCAAGTTTCATGCTCTTTCTGTTTCCGAAAATATATGATTTTTCACCGCAGTGAGGACATCTGAAATAGCTCATATTTTCCACGATTCCAATAACATCCGTGTTCATCATTTTTGCCATGTTCAGTGCTTTCTCGACAATCATTGATGTCAGATCGTTGGGAGATGTAACAATAATAACTCCATCCAGTTCAACGGACTGCATCAGGGTGAGAGGAGCGTCTCCTGTGCCCGGAGGAAGATCAAAAATAAGGTAATCCAGCTCACCCCATTCAGACTTTGCAAGCATGTCGTTCATGACTCCTATGATCATTGGACCACGCCAGATGACCGGGGTTTCCCTTTCAGGCAGAAGAAACTGAATTGAAAGGATTTTGATGCCGTACCTCTTTGTTTCAGGCAGAATGAACTTACCTCCTGACAGACCTATTCTTTCATTTTCCATTCCAAAAAGCTTTGGTATGCTTGGTCCGAGAAAATCAGCGTCAAAAATCGCCACGCTATTGCCCTTTCTTGCAAGGGTGATTGCAAGAAGTGCTGTGACAGTAGACTTCCCCACACCACCCTTTCCACTCATAACTGCAATCTTCTTTTTTATTCCACTTATGTTCTCTCTAACCTCTTCAATCGTCACCGTCTGATGCATAGGATCACCATGTCAGAAATTCTGGCCGGTGTATTAAACCTTGGTCGGCATTTTTTCAGACCTCAAAACTGATTCAAGAAATGGTGTACCAGTCCATGCTTCTCATCTCAATCTCTCTCTTCTTCTTTTCCATAAACTTCTGGACTGTGGAATGCTGTGCTCCATCTATCAGCATCTCAACTGCCTCTCTTGCAGCAGAAACGTTCTCAAAATTTCCTATAATGGAAACAAATTTGTCGTAAATGGAGACATGAACGTTAAGTGTCTCCTCTATAAGTTTTCTCATCTTTCCTTCCTTTCCGATTATTCTCCCCCTCACCCTTTCCATCGATTTTTGGGATATTAAGCTACTCAGATCTATCGTTTCAAGCACTGTGAAGTCATCTTCGAGAATTTTGAGTGCAACATCAGGATTGAAACCCCTTGCAATTGCATTGACAGCATCCTTTGCCTTTAAAAAGCCAACAGCATCTTCACCTCTTGTTATTGTTATTATTCCGGTTTTTGCCTCTATTTTTATTTTGCACCCTGTTTTTTCCTCTATCGCCTTCTTGACCCTGCCCTCTCTGCCAATGATGACTCCCACCCTTTCCTGAGGGACCTTTATCTCAATGCTCTCCAACTCAATCACCTCTAATTTCTTTCAGAACCATATCTGGGTTCTCCCTGATCCCGTATTTTGAGAAAAATTTGATGATATTCCTGACATCTCTCTCAAGATACTCCTGAGCCCGTGGATGATCTCTCAGGACAGACTGCCCCATATCAATGAAGTAGGGTTCATCGTATTTCACCATTATGTTGTATTCGCTGAGATCTGCATGGACCAGTCGGGCTTCCTGGTAGAGAAGTTTCAGGTTCTCCAGTATCCTTTCGTAAAGTTCGGGAACATTCATGAGATCCTTCAGATCCTTTCTCAGATCGAAAAGTGATGGATACGGCAGCTCATCCTCACCGAGAAACTCCATAAGAAGAACATTCTTCAGATGGTAATACGGCTCGGGAACATTTACTCCAGCATCAAACGCCCTCTCAAGATTTCTGAACTCCTTTTCAACCCACGTAAAGATCAGATCTTTTCTTGAAATTTTTCTCATATCAAATCTCTTGTCACCGAAAAGATACTCATCCATTCTGTAAAACTCGGTTGTCTCGATTCTGTAAATTTTAACTGCTATATGCCTCTCCTCTCCATCAACAATACCATCTGCATAAAACACATTTGCCTCCTTTCCCGTACTCACAACTCCCCCAAGGGCCTGAATAAAGCCCTTAGATGAGATTCTGTAAAGGGTTTTCAGAGTTCTCTCATCAAAAACTTCGGCGTATATTTTCCTTGATTCCTTATCCTTTTCCTTTATTCTCAGGCTGTCTAAAAGCCTTTCAATTTTCGCAATATCCCTCCTCATGTCAGAATTTCAGATAGCCTCTTGACTCCAGCCATTCAACCTGTGGATTTGTGTATCGCCATATAACATCGGCTCTCTCATCCTGGAAGTCCCAGGGAACGATTATGACAACATCTCCTTCCCTTATCCAGATCTTCTTTCTCATCTTTCCGGGAATTCTTGCCATTCTCTCCTTCCCATCCTCACATCTCACCTTAATATGCCCTGCACCGAGCATTGAGGTCACAATTCCAAACATCTCCCTCTTGTTTCTGTTTGGGAGTTTTACCCTTATTACCTCCTCACCATCACTCAAGTCACCACCCCATGTTTCTCATCCTCTTTCTTGCATTATCGAGAAGGGTGTTTAAATACCTTGCAGCACCCTGCTTTAAATCAAGAGGATGAAGGTTTCCTGCAGAATAATCCCTTGCAAGCTCATCAAAACCTCCATACTCCACATCTCCACCAAACCTTGCATCCCGTTCTATGACAATTTTTTCAAATCTGGGAAAGATGTGGTATCTCATTATATCCATCACCGGATTATCTTTCACCTGTTTTTCAGGACAGAATGCTTTTCTGATCTTCTTTTCAACAGTCTGTTCATCGTCTCTAACAGAGATGTAGTTGCCCTTTGATGAGCTCATCTTCTCTCCATCAAGTCCAAGCAGTATTGGGGTGTGAAGACATACAGGAATATGGTACCCCAGCTTTGGCAGATTTTCTCTGGCAAGCATGTGTATCTTCCTCTGGTCCATCCCTCCAACAGCAACCGTAACGCCAAGATGAGCAATATCGAGAGCCTGCATTAGCGGATAGACCATCTGTGATACCATGGGGTCTTCTTTTCTTCTGCTTACCTCATCCATGCTCCTTCTTGCTCTGTTTATTGTGGTCATTCTTGCCATTTTCAGCACATCAAGAATGTAATTGCTTTCAAGCTGATACTCGCTGCCCAGAACAAATCTCGCTCTGCTCTCATCAAGACCCAGTGAGATGAATGCAGCTCTGTTGTATTCTGCAACTCTCTTTATCTCCTCAAAATCTCCCTTCTCATTCAGATAAGCATGAACATCTGCAAGTAAAACAACAATCTCAAATCCAGCCTGCTGGAGATCCATGAGCTTGTTGACCGTCATCATGTGTCCCAGATGTATCTCTCCGCTTGGTTCATATCCAACATAGGCTCTGAGCCTTTCTCCACTCTCAATCAGATCTCTGAGTTCTTTTTCAGTTACAACCTCCTCAACATTTCTCACTGATAACCTCAGCCTCTCCTCAGTATCCATGATCTGAAAAAAACCAATGCTATTTTTAAGGTTAATCCTGATGAGCTGACAAGTATCTGCATGTCCTATTTGTCCTCAACACCCCTTTCAGTTATTCTGAATATTGTCTCTGATTCCGGCAGATGTGGTGAGTCGATAAGCCTTGCAACTCTCAGTTCTCCCTTGCTCTTTCTCAGATAAACTCTGAATGTGGCCGTGTGGGCAACAATGTGCCCTCCAACAGGTTTGGTCGGATCACCGAAGAACTGGTCTGGTTTTGCCATCACCTGATTGGTCACTACAATTGCAGCGTTAAAAATTTCCCCGAATCTCAGCAAATCGTGGAGGTGCTTGTTGAGCTTCTGCTGCCTGTCTGCAAGTGTGCCTCTCCCAACATACTCGGCCCTGAAGTGGGCTGTCAGACTGTCAACAACCAGCAATCTCACGTTTATTCCATCCTTTTTAAGCCTGTTTGCAAGCTCCTTGGCGTTGTCAACCAAAAGCATCTGGTGATTTGAATTGTATGCCTGGGCAACGTATATGTTTTTCAGGACTTTATCAGGATCCAGGCCCTTGGCTTCGGCCATCTGGATGATTCTTTCAGGTCTGAAGGTTCCTTCGGTGTCAATTGCAATGACTGCACCCTCAAGCCCACCCCTGTCCTTTGGTAGCTGAACATTCACAGCAACCTGGTGGCAGATCTGGGTTTTTCCACTGCCAAACTCACCAAAAAGTTCTGTAATCGCCTGGGTTTCAATTCCTCCTCCAAGAAGACTGTCAAGAGCTTTGCTCCCTGTTGTTATCTTTCCAACCTTCTTTCTTCTCTCATAAACCACATCTCCGGTCTCAAATCCACCGACATTTGCCAGCTTTCTTGCAGCGGAAATTATCTTGGCTGCTGTCGATTCACCAATTTCTGCAACACTGCTTAACTCCTGTGGTGATGCAACAGCAATTGCCTCTATGGAGTAATAACCAGCATTTCTCAGTTTTTCAGCAGTTGCAGGGCCCACAAATGGCAAATCTTCAATTTCAACAATATCTTCTCCAGAATTTTCTGTCTCTACTTCAATTTCCTGATTCTCCTGAACTTCATTCTGATTCTCCTTTTTTCTTGCCATTGGAAATTCTTAACATTGAATTCATTTTAATATGTTTCCCCTGTGTGGAAACTTCACCTTTCATTCTGAAACACGCTTTCAATGTCGATCATGTGGGTTTCCTTAACAACATTTAAAACAAGCATTGTATATGTTTTTTCAACAAATTCAAGCTTTCCTATATCTTTAACAAACTCATTGAGGCTATCTCTGTCTCTGAATTTTGAAACTGCTATTACATCAAACTCCCCGGTAACATCGTAAACTGCCGTAACATTTGGCATTTCTGCAAGAAGTTTCTCAACCTCAATAACCTTCCCACCTTTTGCAGTGATTCCAATTACTGCGATCAAATCAAATCCGAGCTTTGAGTAGTTTATGACGGGAATGAACTTCTCTATGATGCCAATCTTCTTCATCTTGTTTATTCTGTTGTATATCGTGGCTTCTGTCACTCCGAGCTTCTCTGCTATCTCCCTCAGGCTCTTTCTTGCATCTTCCTGGAGTTCCGAAAGAATCTTTAGGTCCATGCGGTCAATCTTTTCCATTACTTTAAATTGAAAGGGATTATTTAAAAAATTTTTCAAACGAGATAAAACTCATTGTTCAGAGTGCTCTCAGATAATCGGGTTTCAAAACTTCAGGATGTGAGATTGCATAGTCTATCAGCTTTAGAATCTCCTCTCTGTCGTCCGGAAGATCGCCTCTTAGTGGGAGGTAATTTGATGCATGGTTTGCTCTGAAGATTGTTTTGAAGTTCAAATCCTCAACAGTCAACCTCAGCTCTTTGAGATGGTCTGTCTGGCTTAAAGGTGTGAAAAGTCCCTTTTTAATCCTGTAATAAAGGGGTGTGCCCTCAACAGGAATTAATGAGAGAAAGGCAGTGTACTTTGGTTTTATCTTATTGAGAACTCTTGCTGTGTTTTTGGCGTGTTGGCGGCTTTTTTCTTTTCCACCGAGTCCTGTGATGGCTGTAATGCTCAGATCAATACCAGTATCCGTTGCTTTCTTGCATGCTTCAATCATCTCCCTGCTGCTGCAGCCCTTTTTGGTTTGCTGAAGAATCTCATCGTCTCCACTTTCCAGACCTGTGTATATCAGCTCAAGTCCTTCCTCTCTCAGGCTTTCAAGCTCATCCGTGCTTTTTTCGAGAATGTCCATCGGAGTTGCGTATATGGAAACCCTCTCGATCTCGGGAAATATCGATCTTGCGGTTCTGATTATCTCAATTAACCTCTCAGTCTCAATACACAGAGCATTGCCATCTGCAATAAAGAGTTTTCTTGAGCTGTGGAAGTTTCTCAAAATTTTTAGGTCATTACCTATGTCCTTCAGACTCCTCACTCTGAACCTCTTCATCTTGTACATTCCACAGAATGTGCATTTGTTGTGGGAACAGCCAAATGTCGCCTGAACAATTATGCTGTTTGCCTCTGACGGAGGCCTGAAAAGGGGAAAATCGTAAACCGGAATCATGATTTCACATCCGTTATGAGAGGTATCCAATATCCTTCAGAAATTTCTCAAGGTCTTCTTTTCTTTCAAAGTAAAGGAATCTGTTCTCTTTTCCCTTGATCTCTACTGTGAGATTCTGAAAATCCGGATGAAATTCAACTTCACTCTTCTTTATTTTTTTACCCCCCACATAAATGTGGTTAACGTCGGTATAGCAAAACTTTGGTTTTCTGAGAATGAGTGCTGAGAAAAATGTGATCGTGGCAAGAAGGGCAAGAGAAGGAATGAGGAATCTGTCAGTGAAACCAAGCTGATAGTATCTGTATGCAACAAGCAGAAAACCGATGGCATACATTATGTATACTGTTCTGAGGTACCTCTTCTTTGCAACAGGATTTTTGTAGGGTCTGTATGCCCAGATCAAGTTCCCTCCCTCCAGTCTGACAGGTATCTTTTCTGGGACTCTGTCAGGCTGTCAATTCTCACGCCCACTGTCTCGAGCTTCAGTCTTGCAACCTCTCTGTCAAGCTCCTCAGGCATCCTGTAAACCTTCTTTTCTAAATTATTCCAGTGCTTTGCTATGTATTCAGCTGCAAGAGCCTGATTTGAGAAGCTCATGTCCATCACCTCTATCGGGTGCCCATCCCCTGAAACCAGATTAACAAGCCTCCCCTCTGCAAGCAGGTAAAGCCTTTTGTTGCCCAAATCGTATTCTTTAAGCCCCGGTCTGAGCTCTCTCGTGTGCTTTGCCATTCTCTCAAGCTCATCGACATTTATCTCAACGTTGAAGTGCCCTGCATTTGCCAGTATTGCGCCATCCTTCATCAGGTTGAAGTGCCCCCTTGTTATAACATCCCTGTTTCCGGTTGCGGTTATGAAGATGTCACCTATCCTGCTTGCTTCATCCATCGGCATGACCTCAAATCCATCCATTATTGCTTCAAGAGCCCTTATCTCATC